>NZ_NQYC01000001.1:3795000-4095000 GCF_003600835.1 Bacillus sp. PK3_68
GAACATCACATTAGTGTACTTGAATTTGGAAACAAGGATGGCACCGTCTTTTTAAGAGGCCATAGTCCCGAAAAATATGGAGATGATAAAAGTGGTCTTCCCGCTGTCCAGAATGCCTTAAATGGGAAAGAAGTATCGGGATTTGAATTTGGCAGCAGCGGCCTGGCCGTTCGAGCATTCGCCCCTCTTAAAGTAGATAATAAGATTGTAGGAACAATTCAGATGGGGATTGATGGGAGCTTTTTGAAGCAATTAACAGAGACGGCTCAAGGTGTTGAGCTTAATTTATATAATTCGTCTGGTGAAATTGTTGTTTCATCTGTCAAAGATAACATTGGCGGGCAATTTGATGAACCAAAAATTATGAATAAAGTGCTCTCGGGAAAGAAAGCTTCCGCAAAGGAAGGAGAGTCCTTGCAAACGTACATACCGATATTTGATCCTACAAAAACGGAAGTCATTGGTATGATGGAGATGTCTCAGAATATATCTGTCATCGCTCAAGCGGATCAACGAATGATTTTTCTAACGTTAATTATTGGTGGAATTACATTGTTATGTTTAATCACGGTTGCGTTTCTTTTCAGTCGTTCTATTTCCAAGCCTATTAAACAGGCTGCTTATTTTATGGATGAATTTGCTCGAGGCAGGCTAGATGTAACATTTGAAGGGAAAAAGAGAAAAGATGAAATTGGGCTATTAATGCGCTCTATTGTTGCCATGCAAAATAATTTTAAAGAGATGGTGTCACGCATTTCTGATACTACGCACATCGTTACAAATCAGAGCAGCATTTTGCAGAACATTTCTAATGAGGTTAGTGAAGGAAGCAGCCAAATTGCAGCTACTATGCAAGAGCTATCCAGCGGAGCAGAAACACAGGTGCATTCATCTACAGGGCTTGCCGAAAAGATGGAGAAGTTTTCAAAAAGCATCCAGGCTGCTTACCATAATGGAGAAGAAATGACTGAGACAACTGAGCAGGTGCTAGCTTTAACAGGTGAAGGAAAGTCATTAATGGATGCTTCTGTGCAGGATATGCATACAATCCGCGAGATTGTTAAAGAATCGGTGCTTAAAGTGAAAGACTTAGACGGACAGGCGAAGCATGTTTCGGTAATGGTAAAAGTTATTCAGGATATTGCAGAACAGACCAATCTCCTGGCACTCAATGCAGCAATTGAAGCGGCAAGAGCGGGAGAAGATGGAAAGGGCTTTTCTGTAGTCGCTAGTGAAGTCCGCAAGCTTTCAGAACAAGTTACGGATTCTATTAGCGGTATTACGCATACGGTTGATGGAATCCAGCAAGGCTCCAAAGAAGTTGTGGAATCCTTGCAAGCGAGCTTTGAAAAGGTAGAGGCGGGAGCAGGCCAAGTCCAAATGACGGGTATGACATTTGAGGATATAACAGAAGCCATTTCAGCTCTCGTGCAAAAAATCAGCACTATTTCATCCAATTTAAAGCAAATACATGGAGAAACAGCTGATATTCAATTGATCATTGAGAATGGCGCCGCTATATCTGAGGAGTCGGCTGCCGGCATTGAGGAAACATCGGCTGCAGCTCAACAGGTCAATAGCTCAATGGAACATGTAAAGAGCCAGGCGGACACATTAGCCACTATCGCCGGTGAATTGAATGGTTTGGTAAGACAGTTTACATTGTAATGAATCGTTAAGTGTAACTACTAAAATGTTCTGGTAAAAACTATTTTGTATACGAGTCTCAAAACCTGAAAAAATCTTTTTCAGGTTTTTTGGGCTGTGTGAATCTTCTTCCATATAATTGAATGTTGCTAGATTTGATATTAAACTGGATAAAAATAGAATCAATTTTTGGGAGTGCGAGGTGGCGAAGTGAAGAATGAGATTAAATTATCAGTCCAAGAGATTTTGGAGCTGGACCATTTTCGACAGGCAAATATGGTAGCTGGAAGAAATGGCCGGCATCGGGCAGTGAAATGGGTTCACGTCATGGAAGTTTCCGATGTCAGCAACCTTCTTAATGGGGATGAATTGATTCTTTCTACAGGCGTAGGGTGGAAGGCAGGGAAAGAAACGCTGATGCTGCTCGTACAGCAGCTAATTGATTGCCGGGCAGCAGGGCTTTGCATAGAATTGGGGAAATATATGGATGAAATTCCTGAAGAAATTCTCGAGCTTGCAGACCGTCATGACTTTCCCATTGTTGTCTTTCAGGAAGAGGTGCGGTTCGTCGATATTACAGAGAGTGTCCATACACTTATTGTAAAGAAGCAATATCAAATGATTGCAGATTTAGAAGACTATTCTCGCCGAATAAATGAAGTGCTGCTGGAAACAGAGCCAAGAGAGAAAGTGCTTAGGCTAATGCATAAACAAATTCGACTGCCTGTCATTTATCTTCCAAGAGAAGGGAAACCGGAGATTGTGTCTAATAAGACAAAAAGAGAGGAGCGCGAGCTTTTTGAAGCAGTGAGCCGAAATAAATTAGGCACAGGCTATCACCATGCACGCCAGCCTATTCATATATGGAGCCAAAGCTTCGCAGAATTGATCATCGTTTCTGAAAAAGAAGAAATGACCGAGTTTGAAACACTTATTCTAGATCGTACAGCTACCGCTCTTGCCCAAGTTATTTTGCGCGAGTTATGGACCGAGGAGCGCAGGAAGGCAAAGGAAGCTGACTGGATTCAGAAATGGTTGAACGGAGAGCACACTGAAGAGCAGGTTAATCGGTTTTTGAAAGAGATTGAGCCGGGATTAAAACCGAAAAGAGCAGTGGTCTTTTTGCTTCAGGCAAATAAGCTTGATACGGAAAGTTCGAGCATGACGTATTTAAAGATGCTGCTGCAGTCTATTTTTCAAGAGCAAGGTTTCTTTCTGCTATCGACAGTCTCTAAAAACGAAGTAATTTTTATCCTGCTCGATAAAAGAAAAGAAGATACATGTAAACAACGAATACAGATGGGCATCGATCATATCAAAAAATCAGATTATATTATAAACTACTCATCTGTACCCGTGAAAATCAGTGCCGGAACGATCGTTGATAAATTGACGCAGGTAAAACGCAGCTATGAAAAAGCAAAAATAGCAGCTGCTATAAAGGAAAAAATTTCTCATAGAATACCTGGTTATTTTTATGAAGATTTACATATATATAGATTGATTTATGCAGTCCAAGAACAGGGAATGCTTCATGAATTTGTGGCGGATTATCTCAGGCCGGTTCTTGCGTACGAAAGCTTTCAGCAAGCCAAATTGATGAACACGCTAAAAATCTACCTGGAGTGCAACGGCTCGAAAAAAGAAACAGCAGAACGGCTGTATATTGTTAGACAAACACTTTATCACCGGCTGGAAAAGTTATATGAGCTGCTCGGAGAGGACTTTATGGAACCGCCAAAACGCCAGGCGATTGAGTTTGCTGTTGCTGCCTATGAATATCTTGAAACAGTCAATCAAGAAGCTTGAGCAGAGACAAATTGTAAGAAAGAAACTGACAACCAGTCAAAATGTAGAAAGAATATTCTAAATAATTTACTTTTTGTCTAATGAAAGCGTTCCCTAATGACTCTATAATGAAGCTACTCACATAGTTTAAAAAATTCAGGAGGGCTTGCGATGGTAGTTATGAAAGATGTTAAGACGGTAAAAAATTTTATTAATGGACAATGGATAGAGTCATCGAGTCAAAAAGTAGAAGAAGTGCCCAATCCAGCAACGGGAGAAGTGATTGCAAAACTTAAAGTCTCGACTAAGGAAGATGTCGATCAAGCAGTGGCAGCCGCTAAAGAAACTTTTCAATCATGGAAGAAAGTAGCGGTACCTCAGCGTGCCCGTATTTTGTTCCGCTATCAGCAGTTGTTAGTTGAGCATTGGCAAGAGCTAGCCGAAATTGTGACGCTTGAGAACGGAAAAAGCTACACAGAAGCGTATGGGGAAGTTCAACGTGGCATTGAATGTGTAGAGTTTGCTGCTGGAGCGCCGACACTGATGATGGGCAGCCAGCTGCCGGATATCGCTGCGGGAATCGAATCAGGGATGTACCGCTATCCGATCGGTGTAGTCGGCGGTATTACGCCGTTTAACTTTCCGATGATGGTGCCGTGCTGGATGTTTCCGCTTGCTATTGCCTGTGGGAATACGTTCGTCTTAAAGCCGTCGGAGCGGACACCGCTTTTGGCCAATCGTCTAGCTGAGCTGTTCAAACAAGCAGGTCTCCCTGATGGGGTATTAAATATTGTTCATGGGGCGCATGATGTTGTCAATGGAATACTAGAACATAAAGATGTCAAGGCGATTTCCTTTGTTGGTTCTCAGCCGGTAGCTGAATATATTTATAAAACGGCAGCTGCCAATGGTAAGAGAGTGCAGGCGTTGGCAGGAGCGAAAAATCATTCCATTGTTTTGCCAGATGCTGATTTAGAGAATGCGGCCGCTAACATTACGAGTGCTGCCTTCGGATCAGCTGGTGAACGGTGCATGGCCGCTTCTGTTGTTGTAGCAGTTGGTGACAGTGCCGACAAGCTTGTCAGCCTTCTGAAACAAAAAGCTGATGAAATTAAAATGGGCAACGGCATGGACAAAGATGTGTTTCTTGGACCGGTGATCCGCGAAGCGCATAAGGAGCGGACAATTGGCTATATTGACAGCGGTGAAGAAGAAGGAGCTGTGCTTGTTCGCGACGGCAGAAAAGAAGGAGAGAATGAAAAGGGGTATTTCATTGGTCCGACGATTTTTGATCACGTAAAAACAGACATGAAAATTTGGCAGGATGAAATTTTCGCTCCAGTGCTTTCTATCGTTCGCGCCGAGAGCCTTCAAGAAGCAATTGCCATCACAAATGAATCCGAGTTTGCGAATGGAGCCTGTCTGTATACAGATAGTGCAAAAGCGATCCGGGAATTTCGTGAAGAAATCGACGCGGGCATGCTCGGTATTAATTTAGGTGTGCCAGCTCCAATGGCTTTCTTTCCGTTCTCCGGCTATAAAAATTCCTTCTATGGAGACCTTCATGCGAATGGGAAAGATGGAGTGGAGTTTTATACACGTAAAAAGATGATGACCGCCCGTTATTAAGTGAATGGCTCTGTTGAAGTGAATGTTGTTTTTTCAATGGTTGATCGCAACGGAAGGCGGCGACTCGAGCGGGAAGAGCGAGTCCTAGCGAGACTCCGCAGAAGTGCAAGCGACAGGAAGGCTCAAGGACGGATCGCGGAAAGCGTCCGCCTGCAGTGAAAAAACAAAGTCGAGTGAATAAAAAAGGAGGGGAAGAGGCATGCAGGTAACACACAAAGAACAGGATTTACAAAAAAAGGATGAGCGCTTTGTCTGGCACGCAATGAGAGGATCAGCTCCTGCCCCCGCGAATCTGATCGTACAGAAAGCGGAAGGAGCCTGGGTGACAGACATAGACGGCAATAAATACTTGGATGGTTTATCTGGACTATGGTGTGTAAATACTGGTTATGGGAGGAAAGAACTAGCAGAAGCTGCTTACGAGCAATTGCTGGAAATGCCTTATTTTCCAATGGCCCAAAGTCATATTCCTGCTATTAAATTAGCTGAAAAGCTAAATGAATGGCTTGGTGGAGAGTATGTCATCTTTTTCTCCAACAGCGGTTCTGAAGCGAATGAAACAGCTTTTAAAATTGCCCGCCAATATCATCAGCAAAAAGGAGAGCACGGTCGGTATAAGTTTATTTCTCGCTACCGTGCTTACCATGGCAACTCAATGGGAGCCCTTGCAGCGACAGGCCAGGCAGAAAGAAAATATAAGTACGAGCCGCTTGCTCCCGGATTTATCCATGTGAACCCGCCGGATATGTATCGCCGCCCTGATGATGAGCAGACGCTCGAGAGTGCAGAAGAAGTGGACCGAGTGATGACATGGGAGTTAGGCCAAACCGTGGCAGCTATGATTATGGAGCCGATCATCACCGGAGGAGGCTGCCTCATTCCGCCGCAAAACTACATGAAAAAGGTAAAAGAAATTTGCGAAAAGCATGGTGCCCTGCTTATTTGCGATGAAGTGATCTGCGGTTTCGGTCGGACAGGGAAGCCATTTGGTTTTATGCATTATGACGTAAAGCCCGATATTATCACGATGGCCAAAGGAATTACAAGCGCGTATTTGCCGTTATCTGCCACAGCGGTAAAAAGAGAGATCTATGAGGCTTATTGTGGCAGCGGCCAGTACGATCGTCTCCGTCACGTTAACACATTTGGCGGCAATCCGGCAGCTTGTGCGCTGGCGCTAAAGAATATGGAAATCTATGAAAAAGAGAAATTAATTGAACGTTCGCAAGTACTTGGAGAGCGGATGCTTAAAGAGTTAGAAGAAATTAAGGATTTGCCATTTGTCGGAGATGTACGGGGAAAAGGGCTTCTCATCGGTATTGAATTAGTGGCAGATAAACAAACGAAAAAACCAGCAGACTCTGATCTGGCAAATAAAGTGATCGGGCTCTGCAAGGAGAAAAAATTAATCATCGGTAAAAACGGCGACACTGTAGCCGGTTACAATAACATATTGCAGCTTGCTCCGCCATTAAGCATCACTGAAGAAGATTTTACTTTTATCGCTCAAACTCTCAAAGAGTGCTTACGTGCGGTGCAATAATAAGGAGAAGCTGTGTTGGATAGTCCAACACAGCTTTTTCTCGTTTAGAAAAATAATTTGTTTTTTGATAATTTAGAAAATTTCGTGTTACACTAATGGAGTATGACCCTCAAAATTTATATTACTAAAATTTACCGAGGTAAATATATATAACATATAAAAGGTTAACAGTTTCAGGAGGGAGAAATATGGAAAGTGAGATTCAATTTCTCGGAAAGACCGTCATCGAAAGAACAAAGGCACTTGCCGAGGAAATACATAATGAAAGGCTTGCGGGGATAAGTGAAATTGAAAGAGAACAGTTGGCGTTTGTAGAAGCTGAAATTTTAAGAATGCGGGCTGAGTTTATCCAGTTGTTTGGTGAAGCTCTTCTTAATTCTTTTGATGAAGCATCGCTTCAACAAAGAATGGCTAATTGGGGCAAAGAAATAGGGGAAATCATTTTTCAAATGGGTATACCGCTTGATGAAGCATTGAGAGATACTAAATTTTATCGGACGTTTATCTGGAAAGCAGTGAGAGAAGAAGTGGAAAAACACCAGATGGCCATCAATACGGTTTTTGAAGCCGGTGCCATTATTGATACGCTTTTAGATGAAGCGGTTTACTATGTTAGTTTAACCTTTGTCAAATTTCATGAGCGGATGCTTGACGAAGCGAAAAGGGCATTTATAGAGGTATCTGCACCAGTGGTCCCTGTCACTAAAGAGATTGCGGTTCTGCCGTTGATTGGAAACGTGGATACGGAGCGCGCTCAGCTATTAATGGAGACAGCTCTCATTTCAGCGAAAAAATTGCAGCTTTCCCATCTGGTATTAGACTTATCCGGTGTCTTGACCGTCGATACAATGGTAGCTGATCAAATTTTTAAAATTGTTAGCGCCTTAAAGCTTCTTGGAGTGAAAGTAATCATCACCGGTATCCAGCCAGAAACTGCTCATACATTAGCCTCTCTAGGGGTTGATTTTAAAACTATCCAGACAAAAGCTGATTTGCAGCAAGCGCTAGTAGATCTTCATAATTAACCTTTTTATAGCTGGACATGCCCAGGAAATAGCAATAATGAAGGAGGGAGCGTATGGAGC
The DNA here is from genome assembly GCF_003600835.1 of Bacillus sp. PK3_68. Taxonomy (NCBI): domain Bacteria; kingdom Bacillati; phylum Bacillota; class Bacilli; order Caryophanales; family Bacillaceae; genus Bacillus; species Bacillus sp. PK3_68. The sequence continues at coordinate 3,802,693 of NZ_NQYC01000001.1, forward strand.
AGGAGCGGCAGATTTGGAAATATGCCTTCACATGTGTAGCGGTAACTATTAGCACGCTGGGCTTTGGCCGAATGTCTTATGGGATTTTGATGCCTTTTATGAAAGAAGATTTATCGCTTACATATGAACAGGCAGGAATACTTGGTACGGCTACTTCGGTAGGATATTTGGGATTGGTGCTCTTTGCTGGCATTATGGCTGCAAAGTGGGGATCAAAGCGGTTAGTAGTGATGGGGATACTGCTTGTCGCCGCCGGTTTATTATATTTGTCCTTTGTACGGGACTTCTTTTCCTGTATGGCGGGAATGATTAGCCTGGGGATCGGCACTGCTTTTACATATACGCCTCTCGTGAATATTGTCGTAGGGTGGTTTCCGAAGCAGAGAGGCATGATGATTGGCTTTCTCGTCAGCGGTCTGGGATTAGGCACATTGATTTCCAGTGCACTGATCCCGCTTTTTACTGCCTGGTTTTCGATGAATGGCTGGAGATATCTATGGGGGCTGTATGGACTTCTCTCTCTGCTTTCCGCTCTTGCGGCTCATATGGTTCTGCGTGATCCGCCGATTTCTGCTCCTAAGAATTTACAGGCAGAGGAATCGCTTTTCCGGGAAGTATATTTGCATAAGAGAGTCTTACTAGTGGCCTTTATTTACGGATTGATAGGCTTTGCATATTTAATCCCGCAAAGTTTTTTATTTAGCTTTATGCTAGAATCACACATTAATGATTATACAGCTGGCCAGATCATGGCTGTCGGGGGCTTGCTTTCTATTTTTAGCGGGCCGCTGTGGGGAGCGATTTCAGATAGGATTGGCAGGAAAAAGTCTTTGCTTATCACTCTTTTGATCGGCGCCGTTTCAATGGCTGTTCCCATTGTTTTACCTGTTTACGGCGGATTTATCATCAGCCAGATTCTTTGGGGAACGACAGTTGTTGGCATGCTGTCGCTTATTCAAGCGTTGTCAACGGAGCAAATCCATCCATCTTATGCACCTGTTGCCCTTGGCTATGTAACGGTATATTTTGCATTTGGCCAGCTGCTTGGTCCAGGCCTTGGCGGATGGATGGTTGACCATGTTGGTGGAATTCCCTCTTCCTTTATGCTTTGCAGTGGATTGCTGCTCTTAAGTTTTATTTTATCCGTACGGCTGCACAAGCAAGCCGCATTGGAGACAGCAGTTGTGCCAAAAGAGCAACGTACGACAGGTGGATGAATAAGAGCGGAAATTATATAGGTGATTAAGGGGCGGGAAAATTTCTCTCTTTCTTTCGTCCTATGAAATATAGCGAAAAAGGTACCGGGGGTTCTTGCAGGAATCTTTCTCTTTTTGTCGAATAATAAAAGGATAAAGGAGGAAATGAAAATGGAAACATTAACAGAAAGAGAACAAGTCACCCTCGCTTATTATGTTCAATATTATTTAGGAAATGATCCAAATGATATATCGGAACTGCACAAAATTATGACAGAGGGGATGCCCTCATATCCATCCATAATGGAGCAATTGACGAGAGAAGGACTGCTAAATGGAACAGATGCCATTCCTTCTGCTCCGGTAGAAAACGGTGGAGATAAAATTACGAAACCGATGATTACCCACAAAGGGATTCTTTATATTGACAACATTTTAAATATCCAGTCCTATGCAGTGGAAGGGGATAAGCTGTCCTATATAAAGAACAGTTTATTAACAAACAACCTGCAGCTGTCCGTTGGTGTTATTGCTGCATATGTTAAAACAGCAGTTGGTATCGAATAAACAGTGTATAGATTTAACAGGGAGCTTTTCCAAAAGTGAGCCAATAGGCCGCTTTAGGAAAGCTTTTTTGCTTGCTTTTTATAAGGAAGCTTAGAAGCTTATTAGAGAAAATAGAGAAGGCCTCTGCCTGATTCTCAACGATTTAATAAGGGTTTTGGCCAAATCATTTCTCTCTGCGGGTTTGAAAAAGTAAACGAAGTATGTTTACACTTATATAGGTGAGCGGGGACTAGGTTGTGTGATTCGTTTTTTATTTAGGAAATATAAGGGGGAAGATCGTGAAAAAAACAACATCTATTTTTTGGATTTCCATAGGGATTAGTCTATTATTCGTCACATGGGGTGTAGCAGCACCGGATCATTTAATGACTGTCATGACTTCAGCGGAGAGCTTTCTATTAGACCGCTTCGGCTGGTTTTATCAGTTTTCAGCCACTTTTTTCTTAATTTTTGCTTTATGCCTTGCTTTTAGCCGCTTCGGAAACATTAAGCTTGGGCAACCCGATGATAAGCCCGAGTTCAGTACACCTACTTGGTTTGCGATGTTATTTAGTGCAGGAATGGGAATTGGGCTGTTATTCTACGGAGTTTCTGAGCCGATTTCTCATTATGCCTCTCCTCCATATGGAACATCTCAATCGATTGAATCCGCAAAAATAAGCTTGGAACATACGTATCTGCACTGGGGATTTCATGCTTGGGCTATTTATGCAGTCGTAGCGCTTGCCTTAGCTTATTATAAATTCCGTAAAAACATGCCTGGCTTAATGAGTGCCACCTTGTATCCGCTCATTGGCAATAAAGCGAAAGGGCCGATTGGACATGCGGTTGATATTATTGCTGTATTTGCGACTGTATTTGGTGTTGCTGCGTCACTAGGGCTTGGCGCTTCCCAGATAAATAGCGGGTTCCACTATTTATTCGGTATGCCTATCAGCTTTAATATTCAACTCGTTATTATCGCTTTCACAACCATCCTATTTATTATTTCTGCTGGAACAGGTGTTTCAAAAGGGATTAAATATTTAAGTAATACGAATATGGCACTGGCTGTTATTTTATTTGTTTCTTTTCTCTTTCTTGGGCCAACTCAATATTTATTAGAATTGTTCTCTACTACATTTGGTAGCTACTTGCAAAATCTTCCGAGCATGGGGCTGCGGTTTACCCCGTTTGATCAGGAAAGCAATCAATGGATTAAAGATTGGACGATCTTTTATTGGGCCTGGTGGATTTCATGGACACCCTTTGTAGGAACATTTATCGCACGTGTTTCTAAAGGGCGCACTGTCCGTGAGTTTATTATGGCTGTCTTGATTGTCCCGACAGTTGTCTGCTCGCTATGGTTTGCTGTTTTTGGAGGAACAGGCATTTACTTTGATTTTGTAGAAGGAGCGAATGTAGCTGCTCAAAGCATTGAAACTTCTTTGTTCTTTGTATATAATCACATGCCTCTCGGAGGAATGCTATCAGCTGTCTCAGTGGTTCTCATTCTAACCTTTTTTGTCACGTCGGCCGATTCTGCCACGTTTGTTCTTGGTATGCAAACGACGAACGGCAGTTTAAATCCGCCATTCTTTGTCACGCTTAGCTGGGGAGTAGTTCTGGCGGCCATTGCGTCGGTTTTACTTGCATCAGGCGGGCTAGCTGGAATGCAAGCTGCTATCATTGTCAGTGCTCTGCCTTTAGGTATTGTCCTTTTATTTATGTCCTATGCCTTAATTAAATCGTTTCGGCAGGAACGATCCTTAAGCAATCAGAAAGTGCAGCAGCATAAAAAATCGGCTTAAAAGTTTAAAAATAAATAGAGTCCTTGGTTAGTCAAGCTCAATTCCCTGCCGTGATCTTCACTAGCTAAGGAAAGGGATCATTTATTGTTTTACTTGTTTTTTATATCCCCGCTTACAAGCTTTGCCTGCTCTTAATTGTTGCTAGAGCAGGTTTTTTTTATGATCTTTTCTATAGAAAAACGAGCAGGCAGAGAGTTTGCAAGTTAATTTCATAAAGGTAAAATGGAATTAGAGAAAGAGGAGGCAAGGCAGTGAAAGAAATTTAATCGTAAGGAGATCATAATGACAAGACAAAAAATGGATGAGTCTAAATACATTCAGCAGCACTTAGCTAATGAACGGACTTTTCTTGCCTGGCTACGCACAGGCATTGCTGTGGTAGGCATTGGTTTTTTGGCGGTAACACTGCACTTTAATTATGAAGCGAAGGTGAGCAAAGTAACTGATGAAATATCTTTGCTTATGATGATCTTTTCGATAACTGTCGGCCTGGCTATCTTGTTTACGGGGGCATTTAGCTATTTTATTAAACGGAAAGAAATTAACGCGGCCTCTTTTCGCTCATCAGCCATAATGATTGCTATTGTCACTGTTGCTGTCAGCATCCTCGTTTTAATGCTTGGTGTCTATTTTATATCGCTATTATGAGCTGCCAAATAGAAGAACGGCAAAGCTCTTGACGAACTATTTCATTTGTCTTAACATACATATGGGGGTATGTGGTGTGTTGAACGGCTATTAACATTCCCTTAAAATATACGTATCAACTGAGCTGGAGGGAACTATGGTTATTTTTCTAGGCGTGATCATGTTGCTGATGCTGCCTGTACTATATAAGCGTTACGTACCGGTTGCCGGAACAGAAGAGGTGAATGAGTGTACTAAAAACGAGAATGTCTTATTGGTTGATGTTCGCGATTTTCACGAAGCCAATCGAAACCCGGTTTCGTCAGCTGTTCATATTCCTTTGCCTTATTTAGCGCGGCAGCACAGGGAGATTTCTAAAAAAGCAGTAATCGTTATTGTATCGGATAAAGTGCTCCGTAATTTAAGCATTCGACAGCTGAAAAAATATGGCTTTGAAGTGAAAGGGTATTGCTGCAAAAAGAATGCTGCTTATTCTCCGCTATCGGCGTAGTATATTTATATTTTCCAATGACTGAAATGCAAGTTTCAGCTCGTTAAAGATTTTTTCCTGTTGGAGCACACAATTGAACAGTCCCAAGTCCATGTGAATTAAAAAAGCAGGCTCATTGTGCAAATGAGCCTGCTTTTTTATTGTTTTTAAAGTGAATTATTTGAGAAATAGAAGGAATAGATGTATGCAGATCAGGACGATTTTTGTACGAGCGATAGGCGAGAAGTTCACCGTTCCGATTAGTAACATCCAGCTGCAGGAGGTAGGAATCTCTCTTCTCCATATAATAGGAGGCCTGTTTGTCCTCTAACCTATAAAAGCTAAATGTGGTTCCTAGCCATGTTTTGGTAGTTATTTTCGTCTCAGGATGTGTGGAAATATACTCTTCCAGTTTGGCAATAGAAGTAGCGGGCGGGTTAGCTAACTCTATTGCTTTTTCTTTTACGTAATCTGCCGCCTGACTGAATGTATCTTTCGCTTTCTGAATGAGTTTATTTTTTTTCATTTGAAAACTCCTTCTTGTTTTTTATCTATATTCCCGTTTTTCTGATAGATTATCAGGAAACAAACTTCTGTTTGTTTAAAAATTTTAATGAATGTGTATCAGGCCTGCGTGCTTGTCAAGGTTTGAGGTGAATGTGGCACAATTAAGGCTTCTATCTAGGATCACAAAATTTTTGAGAGCTTTTTAAAAGAAGGGTTTCTATTAATCATTCTCAAAAATAGATTAATTATATCCAAACAATATATTGTTTGGATTGATCGTTAGCACATACAATAATTATCAAGAAGAGACAAAATATTTTTTAAAGCAGTTTGAAATAATCCAACAGAAAAGAAAATAAAATATTAACTAGCGGAAAGGGTGAAATGGATCGTGCTCCCACCAAAACAAGGACTTTATAACCCAGACTTTGAACATGACGCATGCGGCATCGGGTTTGTTGCCCATGTTGAAGGAACGGCTTCCCATAGTATTGTTAAACAAGGTTTATCGATGCTTTGCCGCCTAGAGCACCGTGGCGGCCAGGGAAGTGATCCACTTACAGGAGATGGAGCAGGGATCATGGTCCAGCTTCCACATGAATTTTTTCAACTAGCTTGTTCACAACTGAGCATACCGAATAAAGGAGAATATGGTGTTGGAATGCTCTTTTTGCCAAGAGAGTCTGAAAAAAAGAGAAAATATGAAAACATGTTGAATGACATCGTTGCAGAAGAAGGGCAGGAGGTGCTTGGCTGGCGCACGGTACCTGCTGATGGCACTGCGCTTGGAGAAAAAGCAAAGAGAAGCCAGCCCGCCATTCGACAAGTTTTTATAAAAAAATCAGACAGCGAAATGAATGAGCAGGACTTTGAACGCAAGCTGTATGTAATTCGCAGAAGAGCAGAAAAAGCTGTTAGGGAGAAAGAAATGCCCTGTGACGAAACTTTTTACTTTTCCAGTCTGTCTGCCCGGACAATTGTTTATAAAGGCATGCTGACGCCGGATCAGCTTCTTGCCTTTTACTTGGACTTACAGAATCCTATTTTTCAATCAGCATTTGCACTTGTCCACTCCCGCTTTAGCACAAACACGTTCCCGAGCTGGGAAAGAGCCCATCCCAACCGCTACTTGATTCATAATGGTGAAATTAACACGTTAACAGGCAATGTAAATTGGATGAGAGCGCGTGAACAGCTCCTGACAGCAGACCCGTTTGGCACAGATATAAGCAAAGTTTTACCGATTATTGATGAAGATGGGAGCGATTCGTCTGCCTTTGATAATTGCCTGGAATTTTTAACCTTATTCGGCCGTTCCCTCGCGCATGCTGCCATGATGATGGTTCCGCAGCCGTGGGAAAAAGATGAGTCCATGGATGACGCATTAAGAGCTTTTTACGAATATCACAGCCATTTAATGGAGCCGTGGGATGGCCCGGCCGCCTTTGCTTTCACAAATGGGCTTCAGATTGGAGCGATGCTGGACCGTAATGGTCTGCGTCCAGCCCGCTACTATATAACAAAAGATAATATGATCATCTTTTCTTCGGAGGCCGGTGTGATTGAAATAGAAGAGGAGAAGATTAGCAGAAAAGAAAGACTGAGCCCGGGGAGTATGTTGCTTGTTGATTTAGCAGAGGGGCGGATTATAGAGGACGAGGAAGTAAAACGACAAGTTTCGGCGAGTGGTCCTTATCGTGAATGGCTTAATAAGGAATGTCTCAACATAGAACAGCTACCGGCCCCTCGCAAGCAGCCCGTTCTGTCTACAGCTGACCTCTTACAACTGCAACAGGTCTTTGGATATACGTATGAAGAACTGGTCAAACACTTAATTCCAATGGCAGTTGAAAAGAAAGAGGCGATTGCCTCCATGGGCAATGACACTCCTTTAGCCGTACTCTCAAACGCCCCCCAGCTTTTATATAACTATTTTAAACAACTGTTCGCTCAAGTGACGAATCCCCCTATCGATGCGATCCGTGAAGAGTTTGTTACTTCTACAATGACCTTTCTTGGAGCGGAGGGAAGCTTGCTTGAAGCGCAATCGAAAAGTTGCCGTCATATCCGCCTAAAAACACCTATTTGTTCAAATGAGGAATTGGCAAAGCTGCGTGATAACAAGATGAAGTCCTTTCAGGCCAAAACTTTCCCGATGTTATTTGAAGCAGAAGGAGGAACAGGAACATTACAAAAGGCATTACACACACTATTTCATTCTATAGACCAGGAAATTGAAAAAGGAATAACACTTGTTATTTTATCCGATCAGCCTGTTAGTAAAAATCTAGCACCGATTCCGGCTTTGCTGGCGGTTAGCGGGCTGCACCAGCACTTAGTGCGCCGGGGGACGCGCGCAAAGGTCAGTATTATAGCTGAAACCGGTGAAGCGCGTGATGTCCATCAGTTGTGCCTGCTGATTGGCTACGGGGCAGATGTGGTTAATCCATATCTCGCTTATGCCTCTATTAAAGAAATGGTAAAGCAGGGCGAGATTCAACAGATTAGCTGCACTGAGGCTGTTGAGAACTATATTCAAGCAGCTACAAGTGGGATTGTAAAAGTGCTGTCGAAGATGGGGATTTCGACGATACAGAGTTATCGGGGAGCCCAGATTTTTGAAGCTATCGGTGTTCACAAGTCTGTTATTGAGCACTATTTTACAGGTACAGCCGCCCGGCTTGGGGGAATCAAAATAGAAACGATTGCCGCAGAAACACTCATGCGTCATGAAAAAGCATTTTGCAGAGAGCAAAGTGAAACGCTTGAATCCGGGAGTGATTTTCAATGGCGCCATGGTGGTGAGGCTCATGCCTTTCGTCCGACGACGATTCATCTGCTGCAGCGAGCTTGTCGGGCGAACGACTATGAGTTGTACAAAAAGTATGCAGAGAAGGCGAATGAAGAGCAGCTTGTTTTTCTTCGCGGATTGCTCCAATTCAAAAAAACCTCCCCTATCCCAATTGATGAAGTAGAGTCCGTTGAGGCGATTTGCCGCCGTTTTAAAACAGGCGCGATGTCCTATGGTTCATTAAGTGAAGAGGCGCATGAAACGCTGGCTATTGCGATGAATCGGATTGGCGGAAAAAGCAATAGTGGAGAAGGTGGCGAACATGCCCGCCGGTTTGTTCCTGATGAAAACGGTGATTTGCGTCGCAGCGCAATTAAACAGGTTGCATCCGGCCGGTTTGGTGTAACGAGCCATTATTTGATGAATGCGGATGAAATTCAAATCAAGATGGCCCAAGGAGCCAAACCAGGAGAAGGTGGACAGCTGCCGGGAAGTAAAGTGTATCCGTGGATTGCGGAGGTGCGCGGCTCTACACCTGGAGTGGGGCTAATTTCTCCCCCTCCCCATCATGATATTTATTCGATTGAAGATCTTGCCCAACTCATTCATGACTTAAAAAGCGCAAATCCTTATGCGAGGGTCAGCGTGAAGCTTGTAGCCAAAGCAGGTGTGGGAACGATCGCTGCTGGGGTGGCAAAGGGATTAGCGGATGCGATCCTGATTAGCGGTTCGGAAGGCGGAACGGGAGCGGCGCCACGCACGAGTATTAAACATGCGGGCATACCGTGGGAAATTGGATTGGCAGAAACGCATCAAACTTTGCTGTTGAACGATCTTCGCGATCGGGTGGTAGTAGAGGCGGACGGCAAGTTAATGACTGGCCGAGATGTCGTAATGGCCACATTGCTTGGTGCTGAAGAATATGGCTTTGCAACCGCTCCTCTCGTCGTTCTTGGCTGTGTACTTGTTCGTGCCTGCCATTTGAATACCTGCCCAGTTGGAATTGCGACGCAAAATCCTGCCCTGCGTGAGCAGTTTCTTGGGAAGCCAGAACATGTTGAAAACTTCATGCGTTTCATTGCGCAAGATGTCCGGGAAATCATGGCAGAGCTGGGGTTCCGAACGATTAACGAAATGGTCGGCCGGACAGATGTATTAATAAAAAGTGAAAGGGCCAACACTCATTGGAAAGCGAAAGATCTTGATCTATCAGCGCTTCTCTATACCCCTTCTTCTGCAAAAGTTGTTGCTATGCACAATTGCCGTACACAAAATCATCGTCTTGAGCAGTCGCTTGATTACAGGGAGATGTTACGAGTTTGTCAGCCAGCTCTTGAACAGCAGAGGCCAGTCAAAGCCAGTTTCTCCATTCAAAATGTTGACCGGACAGTGGGGACAATGTTAGGCAGTGAAATAACAGAGCGATACGGAAAAGAAGGGCTTCCCGCAGATACGATACAGCTGAAATTTACTGGATCAGCTGGCCAAAGTTTTGGGGCCTTCCTGCCGAATGGCGCCACGATGACGCTGGTGGGGGAAGCGAATGATTATGTTGGCAAAGGATTGTCAGGCGGAAAAATCATTGTAAAAACATCTGAAAAATCAATTTTTGTTCCTGAACAAAATACGATTATTGGCAATGTTGCTTTTTATGGAGGAACAGCAGGAGAAGCTTATATCGGCGGCTTGGCGGGCGAGCGTTTCGGGGTGAGAAACAGCGGTGTGAGTGCAGTCGTTGAAGGGATAGGCGATCACGGATGTGAGTACATGACCGGAGGGCGGATCGTCATACTTGGATCTGTCGGCAAAAATTTTGCAGCAGGGATGTCGGGAGGAACGGCTTACGTCTATGTAAAACAACGAGCCACTTTCTTGAAAAACTGCAATCAGGAACTTGTTTATCTTGAATCGCTGCAAGTGAATGAAGAACAAGAAGAAGTAAAGCAGCTTATTTTGAACCACTATCATTATACCAATAGTTCAAGTGCCTGGCGTATTCTGCAAAATTGGGAGAAACATTTAACAAGATGGGTGAAAGTCATTCCGAAAGAATATAAGCGAATGATCGAAGATGGGGAATCGCCTGTTGCGCTGACGCGTTAGCATCTGGAGGACTGAGCCCACGGAAAGGAGCTATGATATGGGAAAGGCGGCAGGATTTATAGAGTATAAACGTGAAGTGCCGGGCGAACGGGATCCAGGCGCTCGGCTAAGCGATTGGAAAGAATATCAACAATCGCTGCCAGAGGGAACATTGCAAAAACAAGGGGCTCGCTGTATGGACTGCGGCACTCCCTTTTGCCATACGGGGGTCCAATGGTCTCATTCAACAATTGGCTGTCCTCTATACAATTTAATCCCGGAATGGAATGATCTTGTATACCAAGGGCGTTGGCAAGAAGCGCTGAATCGTTTGGTAAAGACGAATAATTTTCCGGAATTTACTGGGCGAGTATGCCCCGCTCCATGCGAGGGTTCTTGCACAGCGGCCATTAGTGATTCGGCCGTAGCGATCAAAAGCATTGAAAAAGCGATTGTTGATAAAGGCTTTAAAGAAGGGTGGATCATTCCGAAGCCGCCAAGATTTCGAACAGGAAAAACAATTGCAGTGATCGGTTCCGGTCCCGCGGGGCTTGCCTGTGCTGATGAGTTAAATAAAAAAGGGCATTCTGTTACTGTTTTTGAGCGTTCTGACCGGGTTGGCGGCCTGCTTACGTACGGCATTCCAAATATGAAGCTTGAAAAGGAAGTGGTAGACCGCAGAGTGCGACTGCTGGAGGCGGAAGGGATTCAGTTTGTTACGAATAAGGAAGTAGGAAAAGATATGAGCGTTAAACAGCTGCAAGAACAATATCATGCTATTGTTCTGTGCACCGGTGCTCAAAAACACCGTGATTTGTCGATAGAAGGCAGGGGGCTGGCTGGGATTCATTTTGCAATGGATTATTTAACGAATGCAACGAAGAAACTGCTGAATGAGCGCTCTTTAAAGGAAAAGGCTATTTCAGCGACAGGAAAGGACGTCATTGTTATTGGAGGGGGAGATACTGGAGCAGATTGTGTGGCAACCGCTTTGCGTCAGCGCTGTAAAAGCGTGGTTCAATTCGGCAAGCATCCGCAGCCACCAGCAACACGGTCAGCGGGCAATCCGTGGCCGGAGTACCCTCATATATTTTCCCTTGATTATGCCTATGCAGAATCGAATACTCAACTGGGAAAAGACCCGCGAGAGTATTCGATTCTTACTAAAAAGCTTATCGGGGATAAACAAGGACGCGTCAAAGAGCTCCATACAGTTCAGGTGAAAAAAGTAACCGATGGAAAGGGTCAGCTTATTCTTCGGGAAGTACCAGGAAGTGAGAAGGTATGGCCAGCGCAACTTGTATTCATTGCCGTTGGTTTTAGTGGACCGGAAGAAGACGTTATTCAGGCCTTTCAATTGACACAAGATAAGCGCAGCACAGTGCAAACACCGGCAGGAAGATACTCGACGAATGTGAAGGGAGTATTCGCCGCTGGGGATGTACGCAGAGGACAAAGTTTAGTTGTTTGGGCTATCCAAGAAGGGCGCAGTGCAGCCTGGGAATGTGATCGCTATCTGATGGAAAAGGCAGCACAACTATAAATAAAATGCAACGTGAGGGAGAGAAGAATATGGCGCAGTTTAGCAAAGAAGAGATTTTTAGATTAGTTCAGGAAGAGAATGTGAAATTTATCCGTCTGCAGTTTACAGATATTTTGGGTACGATTAAAAATGTGGAGATTCCTTCATCGCAGCTAGAGAAAGCGTTGAGCAATAAAATGATGTTTGATGGTTCCTCTATTGAAGGATTCGTCCGAATTGAAGAGTCAGATATGTATTTGTATCCAGATATAGATACATTCGTTATTTTTCCTTGGACGGCCGAAAAAGGGAAAGTTGCCAGATTTATTTGCGACATTTATCATCCGGATGGCACGCCCTTTGAGGGAGATCCCCGCAGCAATTTAAAGAGGATACTAAATGAAATGAAAGAATTAGGGTTCACCAATTTTAATGTTGGACCTGAACCAGAATTCTTTCTGTTTAAGTTGAACGAAAGAGGAGAACCAACACTTGAATTAAATGACAGTGGCGGCTACTTTGATCTTGCTCCTACAGATTTAGGCGAAAACTGCCGACGTGATATTGTGCTTGAGCTGGAAGAAATGGGATTTGAGATCGAAGCTTCCCATCATGAAGTCGCACCTGGCCAGCATGAAATTGACTTTAAGTATACCGATGCTGTGAAAGCTTGTGATGATATACAAACATTCAAATTGGTTGTCAAAACGATTGCCCGTAAGCACGGTCTGCATGCGACGTTTATGCCGAAGCCACTGTTCGGTGTGAACGGCTCTGGGATGCACTGCAACTTGTCTTTATTCAGGGATGGGGAAAATGCTTTTTACGATAAAAATGGAGATTTGGAGCTGAGTGATACTGCCAGACAATTTGTGGCTGGGGTTTTGAAGCACGCTCCAAACTTCACTGCTATCACCAATCCGACAGTTAATTCATATAAAAGATTAGTTCCTGGATACGAAGCTCCTTGTTATGTAGCTTGGTCAGCTAGAAATAGAAGTCCCTTGATTCGCATTCCTGCTTCCCGAGGAATGAGTACACGGGTAGAGGTGCGCAGTGTGGATCCTGCGGCTAATCCATATTTGGCAATGGCCGTCCAGCTTGCAGCCGGATTGGATGGTATTAAAAATCAATTAACACCACCGGAAGCTGTCGATCAAAATATTTATGGAATGTCCAAAAAAGAGCGGGAAGACAACAATATTGTTGATTTGCCGGCTACTCTTGCCCAGGCAATTAAAAATTTTCAAGGGGATGAGATAATGACCAAAGCTTTAGGTCCTCACTTGTGTGAGCATTTCATTGAAGCGAAAGTAATTGAATGGGATTTGTTCCGTACGCAAGTGCACCCATGGGAGCGCGAACAGTATATCACACAATATTAAAAGTGGGGATTGTCCCCGAAAAACTTCATAGAAGAGAGTGATCACGAGTGTGTGGGATAACAGGATGGATTCATTGGCATCAGGATTTGACAACTCAGGCATTCATCGTGGAAAAGATGGCACATACATTGGCGAGACGCGGGCCAGATGCTTCGAACGTGTGGAGCGACCGTCATGTGTCTTTCGGTCACACTCGGCTTATTGTTGTAGATCCTGCTGGCGGAAGCCAGCCGATGGCAAAAGAGGTAAATAAGAAAAACTATACAATCGTTTACAATGGAGAGCTTTATAATACAGAAGACCTTCGTAAAGAGTTAGTGAAGACAGGTCATGTTTTTCGCTCTCATTCCGACACGGAAGTGCTGCTGACGGCTTATATAGAGTGGGGAGAGGAATGTATAAATTATTTAAATGGAATTTTTGCTTTTGCTGTTTGGGATGAAGAAAAAGAGCAGCTTTTTATTGCAAGAGATCGTCTCGGAGTGAAGCCGCTTTTCTACAAGGAAGGGAATGGATCATTTTTATTCGGTTCTGAATTGAAAGCGATTCTAGCCCATCCGGAAGTGAAAAGTGAGGTAGGCAGAGAAGGCCTTCAAGAGGTGTTTGGGTTAGGACCGTCCCACACTCCAGGTCAGGGGGTTTTTCGCGGAATCAATGAGCTAAGGCCAGCCCATGCGCTTACTTATTCCCGGAGAGGATTGAAGATCTGGCGATATTGGAATGTAATGAGTAAAAAACACGATCAATCATTAGAAGAAACAGTGGAACAAGTTCGATTCCTTGTAAAAGACGCTGTTGAACGGCAATTGACAGCTGATGTACCGGTTTGCACGTTTTTATCTGGTGGAGTCGATTCGAGTGCAATCAGCCAGTTTGCGGCCGACTTTTTTAAAGAAAAGGGCGATGGGGCACTCCACACGTACTCGATTGATTATGTTCATAATCATCATTACTTCCAATCAAGCACTTTCCAGCCTGATGAAGACAGACCGTGGATTAAAAAGATGCAGCAGAACTTAGGAGCGGTCCACCATGCGGCTGTCATTCAAAACGATCAGCTGGCTGACTATTTAATGGATGCTGTAAAAGTGAGAGATTTGCCAGGAATGGCGGATGTTGACTCTTCCTTGTTATGGTTTTGCGAACAGATTAAACCGCGCTTTACGGTTGCTTTATCCGGTGAGTGTGCAGATGAAATTTTTGGGGGGTACCCATGGTTTTATCGAGAAGAGTTGCTGAATGATAAAGGATTCCCGTGGATGAAATCACAAGATGAAAGGCAGCAATTGCTTCTTCCGCATTGGCAGCAGCGACTGGATCTCACAAAGTATGTAAGAGACCGGTACGAAGAGACTGTTCGGGAAACACCTCAGTTAGATGGAGAAAGCTCATTGGAAGCACGCCGCCGGGAAATGTTTTATTTGAATATGACATGGTTTATGACAACGCTGCTGGAGCGTAAAGACCGCATGAGCATGGGGGCGAGTTTAGAGGTGCGAGTTCCGTTCGCTGATCATCGGCTTGTGGAGTATGCCTGGAACATTCCATGGAACATGAAAATGCTGAACGGGCGGGAAAAAGGAATTCTACGTCGCGCTTTAGAAGGAGTGCTGCCTCATGATGTGCTTTACAGGAAAAAGAGCCCTTACCCAAAAACCTATCATCCAGAATACACAGCACGGGTAAAGAAACAGTTAACGAACATCATCGATACTCCATCATCTCCTATTCTTGAACTGCTCTCAAAAACAAAAGTGGCAGACATTATTCACTCAAATGGTTCCTCCTTCAAAGTGCCCTGGTTTGGCCAGCTTATGACAGGGCCGCAGCTCATTGCCCATCTTATTCAAATCAATGAATGGCTCGAACATTACAACATTAATATTATTGATAACTAAAAAACAGGGTCAGTTCCCACTGTGCCCATGCACTACCGCAGTGGTGAGCTGACCTGAAATAAAGGAGGAATGTGAATGGATGATTTGTATTGGTTAAATAGTGTATGGATCATGCTAGGGACCATTTTAGTTATTTTAATGCAAGGCGGTTTTATTTTGCTGGAGGCTGGATCAACACGAATGAAGAATGCGGGACACATCGCTGGAAAGACGATTTTTACGTTTGGAATTGCTTCAATTGTGTTTTGGGCGGCAGGATACGGTTTTATTTTCGGGGAGGATGCCAACTTTTTTATTGGGATGTCTGACTTTTTTTATTCCGGTTATGAAGTAGAGGCGACAAGCTATTCCACTGCCGTATTTTTTATGTTTCAGCTGGCATTTGCAGGGATCGCTCTGACGATTGCTTTCGGTGGATTTGCCGAGCGGGCTAAGCTTTCCGTTTATCTGGCTTTTGCTCTTATTTTTTCAGCGGTGATTTACCCTGTTGTAGCTCACTGGATATGGGGAGCGGCTGGCTGGCTGCGCACGGAAAGCAAGATTTTGCCGGCTCAACAGTTGTTCATTTGACGGGAGCGATGGCTGCTCTTGCAGCTACTATTCTATTAAAACCGAGAATTGGTAAATATAATAAAGACGGGACGGCTAACAACTTATCTGGGCATAATCAAGTGTTCACTGCTTTGGGCGTGCTCATCTTATGGGTTGGCTGGTTTGGTTTTAATGCGGGAAGCACACTAGGAGTGGAAGATGGTTTTTTCGGATTTGTCGCTCTGAATACGAACGTAGCTGCGGCTGCAGGAGCATTTAGTGCCTTAGTCATTTCGTGGATTGTGTGTGGAAAACCTAATGTCCCAACAATGTTGAATGGCGCGCTTGCCGGACTTGTTGCCATCACAGCTTCATGTGCTTTTGTCGAAACGTGGGCAGCGCTTGCTATCGGTTTGGTAGCTGGAATCCTAGTATTTTATAGTGTAAGATTTTTTGAGAAAATAAAAGTGGATGATCCGATCTTTGCTCTTTCAGTCCACGGAGTTGCTGGTGTGTGGGGAACGTTATCAACCGGTTTGTTTGCCACTCCAGAGCTAGCAACTGTTGGTCAACCCGGTCTCCTCTACGGTGGCGGGCTAACGCAGCTTGCTGTACAAGCAATGGGAATCGCTGTATCAGGAGCCTATGCATTTTCTGTTTCATTCGCTGTTTTAGTGGTCCTGAAAAAAATGATGAATGGACTACGAGTGACGGAAGAAGAAGAGCTCGTAGGTCTGGATTTAAGTGAGCATGGCAGTTACGGGTATCCTGAAGCATTTACAGTGAAAGAGCACAGGCTAGCGAAATAGCTTTTTATTTAGTTGAATAAACCATTAAAGCGATAGAGGACGGGCCTACTATAGCTCATCAGTTAAGTGCTGGTGTAAGATGCAGATGAATGGCTAGCGAGGGGGAGCCCATACTGCTGTTAGGTGTACAGGGCCACTCCGGCTAGACCGGAAAGAATAATGACAACTGCAGGATGAAGATGCAATCTAGTTAATGCCAGCAAAGAAAAAATAAATATTAGCAAAAGACTAAATGATCCGTTGGACAAAGGAGTAGCCATGCCGCTGGAAACGGCATGGTCTGGTGAAGCATTGATTATAGCCTTCGAGTTATAAGGTGACAATAAGTTTAGTTATTTTAAAACCTCAAACAAGCATAACCCCGTTCTAAATTTAGGACGGGGATAAAATATAGTTGTTTCATTTCTAATATAAGATCCTTCACTTTACTTAAAAATATAACAATACAGTCATTTAAATCTAAATATTATTCCATTGTTACGCCCGATTGTTAAAGTTTGGTTCCAGTATAAAGCGCATTTTCATAAAAAACCACAAAACCATTAAGATTTCTCCCCAATTTTAGTCAGAATCACATTAGCTGCTTCTACAGCACCGCCGGCATTTCGAAAGGATTCTGACAGTTTCTGTGCATTTCCCTTATATGTCCAATTTGTCAGCACCTCAGCTACTGCTGTTGCTAAATAGTTTGGCTTCGTCCTCTTCAGTTTCAATCCTGCACCCAGTTCGGCAACTCGGTCGGCCACTAATTTTTGTTCGCTATGTTGCGGGAATAAAACCATTGGAACTCCGAAATACAGACTTTCATTTACACTGTTCATACCACAATGGGTAATAAATACGTCTGCCGTCTGTAATATCGATATCTGGTCTACGGAGTTTTTTACTGTGAAATTTTCTGGTATGTTACCAAGAGAAGAAATCTCAGTTTTTTCACCAACTGACATCACAATATCATAGTTCGTCTTTGCAAATGCTTTGATACAGTTTTGGTAAAAATCATAATTTTGATTAAGTACAGTTCCGAGGGAAATATAGACGACCTTTTTATCTTTTTTAGCGCTCTGCACCGGCGAAGACTGCCTAACGGATGGCCCAACAAAAGCATATCGCTCAGAAAAGGTATGAGCCATCGGCTGGAATTCTTTTGACGTATAAACAATGGTGTCCGTTTCATTATCGTTTTGAACAATCGACACAAAATTCTCTACTTCATAACTATGATTTTTTAGTAAGTGAATTTTTTTGTTAATTCGCGGCATGCCCACGACCATTCTCCATAACTCCAGGAAACTCGGCTTCATCAGTTTTGTTGTATGCTGATTAAAAGAAAAAGAAGTAGTCGAACAAATATATGGGATTCCTAATTTTTGGGCAAATAGTTTGCCCCAAAGACATAAAGAGTCGAATACGATGCAATCTGGATGAATAGCCTTTAATTCTTTGCATACCTTTTCATCCAAAGCAATGGTCGTATCAGCAACCATTTCAATCAGTGCCGCAAAATCTTTACCAGCCTTACGAGCCAATTCTTTTTGTGATAATTGAGGCAAGAATTTATCACAAGCAATGTACGTGGCACCCGCACTCTCTATTTTTTCCTGAAATTCTGAAAAGGAGTAGTACCAAACTTGATGGCCCCTGTTTACTAGCTCGGTTACCACTGGAATGGTCGGATTAGTATGACCATGCGCGGGTATCGAGAAAAATACGATTTTGCTCATTCTGACTCATCTTCCGTCAGTTCAGCTTTTCGGATCATCTCCGCAAATTCCAGGAAACTCTCACTTTTTAATATAGCCATTCCTTTTGTCGCATCTTCTCCCAAAACGATCAGCTTATCACCAGCATGAATTTGATACATTTCTCGTGCTTGTTTGGGAATCACAATCTGTCCCCGTTCTCCTACCTTCACCACACCAAAGAACTGCTTTCCTTTGGGCCCGAGCTGATTTACCTCTTCCTCACTCATATTACGAGATAATTGATCCATGGTTACTTGAAAAATATCAGCAAGTATCTTGCACTTATAAATATCGGGTACGGCTTCTTCGTTTTCCCACTTTGCTATGGTCTGTCGTGATACGTTTAACTTCTCAGCTAATTGTTCTTGACTTAGTTTATGCTTTTTACGCAAAATACGAATATTCATACCAATCATGTCTTTCATCTCCTCATACGTTTAAATATATAAAAGGTTGAAGGTGAAATCTATCAACAGTTCGGAACATTTTTTGTTAAAAATCGTGGCAAAGTACTTATGCATTTTATGCAGCTTATCGAGTGGAAAGCTTAGAATCGCCTCTTCAAATAAATTAAGTCGCATCCACTTTACTTCTAGATAACGAAGAGATGATACAAACAGCGATGCCCATACTTGAAACAATCGAATATAACACTAAATGGCCCGATTGCTGAATAGCATGACTGGGGTTTTTTAAACAACTTTACTATTTTTTAAGCACCTTTATTGTTGCTTAACGCTCCTCAAACGAGAGAGCATCCTGATGCTTCTTTGCTCGGGGAGTGTTCTTTCTGCTTCATATATTTTTTATTTGTTTATTTAACCCCTCCTTTAAACTAATTAAATATAAATTTCTCGGATGGATTTAGGAAGCTTTTTTCTTTGAGATATTTACGATGAATCTAACTTACAAAAAAGGTCTTCCTTTCTCTATTCAATGATTTAAATGAAATGATGTAAGTTCTCATTTTTTAGAAAGGTTCGTCCATCAAACAAAAGTATGGACTTGAAAAGGTCATAATATTTAAATAAGCTGAAAAGGTAGCGAAATATCTATACAATACAGACTGATAAAGTACTGATTTTTAAAGTACTATACGTAGTTGAAAAGGAGAGAAGTCTATGAAATTGCAAGTTAAAGAGCAAATTGCAGAGTGGTTTGATTATTTTCATCAGCACCCTGAAGTGAGTTGGCAAGAAGAGGGCACTACACAAAAAATCACGGAGATTTTAAATGAATTAGGTGTGTCTTACCGGCGCTTCTCTGATGTAACAGGGGTCATTGCAGAAATTGGAGAAGGGGATCAAACAGTGGCCGTCCGTGCTGATATTGATGCATTATGGCAGGAAGTGGATGGGGTGTTCCAAGCCAATCATTCGTGTGGGCATGATGCTCATATGTCGATGGTATTAGGTGCCCTTCTTCAATTGCGAAATGAACCACTCAATAAGAGAATACGCTTTATTTTTCAGCCGGCTGAGGAAAAAGGCAATGGTTCGGTCGCTATGATTGAACGCGGGGCAATGGAAGAAGTGACACATCTTTTTGGTGTGCATGTACGTCCGGCAGAGGAGCTTTCATTTGGACAATTTGCCCCTGCTATTTATCATGGAGCCGGCATTTTCCTGGAAGGAAAAATTATTGGAGTAGATGCCCATGGAGCACGTCCTCACCAAGGAAAAAATGCCATTGATGTGATTGTTGCCTTTCATCAATTGATCAAGTCCATTTACCTGTCACCATTCGAAACCTATTCGGCTAAATTGACAAAAATTGTAGCCGGGGGAGAAAGTGTCAATATTATTCCGGGGACGGTTGAGTTTTCTGTTGATGTACGCGCTCAGAAAAATGACACATTGCGAGTTCTTCAGGAACGCTTGACAGAAGGGTTGGAAGGATTAAAAACGCTCTATGGTGTGGAGATAGAAGCGAATTGGATTGACTATACTCCGGGAGCAGAAGTATCAGAGGAAGCGGCATCTGTTGCGGAGGAAGCTATTCGTTATGTAGCAGGAGACCAGGCTGTTGCCCCACCAGTCGTTACTTCTGGAAGTGATGATTTCCATTTTTATACGATTAAGCATCCGGAAGTGAAAGCGACGATGATCGGTGTGGGAGCGGATTTAGTACCAGGATTGCACCATCCCCATATGACATTTAACCGCTCTGTATTATATACAGGTGCGCAAATTTTGGCAGAAGCACTTAAGAGGGCTTAGCAGAACAAAAGTTTTTGTGAAAAAATAAAAAATCGAATTGACGTACAGCCATTGACCAGTTATTATTACCCTATTAACGTCTATTATGCGACAATTGAAAGTTTTCGAAAAAAAGAAGGATTGGGGTAAGATAATGAAAAAAGAGATGTCTTTTTGGGTAGCCATTATTCCGCTGGCTGTTATGATTACTGTCATGGCGATAGCAGTAATAGCTTTAGATCAGGGACCGCACATTCCATTGATTGTCGGTACGACGACAGCCGCACTTGTTGCCTGGCGTTCAGGTTTTAAGTGGGACGAAATTGAAGAAGCCATGTATAAAGGGATACGCCTTGCGCTTCCGGCTGTCGTTATTATTATGCTTGTTGGTTTGACAATCGGGGCTTGGATCGGTGGAGGCATTGTAGCGACGATGATTTATTATGGATTGAAAATCATTACACCGTCATTATTTTTAGTATCCATTACGATCATTTGTGCCGTCGTTTCTTTAGCGATCGGAAGCTCTTGGTCTACAATGGGGACAATTGGCGTAGCAGGCATGGGGATCGGCCTAAGCATGGGAATTCCGGCACCGATGATTGCAGGGGCTGTTATCTCTGGTGCTTATTTCGGAGACAAAATGTCACCGCTTTCAGATACAACGAACTTGGCTGCGGGCTTAACGAATACGGATTTATTTGTTCATATTCGCCATATGTTCTATACGACGCTCCCGGGATTAATTATCACGTTAGCTGTATACGCGTTTTTAGGAAAAGATTTTGGTAAAAGCGGAATGGATACAGCTGACATTCAACAAACAATGACGGTGCTTCAAGATAGCTTTGTCATCTCACCATTTTTAATGCTTATTCCATTACTCGTTATTGTGTTGGTAGCCAAAAAGGTGCCTGCGATTCCTGCACTTATTATCGGAATTATCCTCGGTTTTGGCTCTCAAGTCTTTATTCAAGGAGGCTCTTTTACAGGGGCGATTGCTGCCCTGCAAAGCGGCTTTGTTATTGATACCGGAAACGAGATGGTTGATAACTTATTTAACCGCGGCGGTTTAGATTCAATGATGTATACCGTTTCCATGACGATTGTGGCTATGACTTTTGGAGGAGTTCTAGAGTATACAGGAATGCTTGAAGCCATTGTCAAACAAATTTTAAAGCTGGCAAGAACAGGAAAAACGCTTGTGGCATCAACGGTGGTTTCTTGTTTTGCGACAAACGCTTCTTGTTCCGAACAATATATTTCTATTGTTATCCCTTCAAGAATGTATGCAAAAGCTTATCAAGAGAAAGGGCTTCATTCGAAAAATCTTTCGCGTGCTCTTGAAGATGGAGGAACGCTAACTTCCGTGTTCATTCCATGGAATACGTGCGGAGTGTTCATACTCGCAACGCTTGGTGTTCATACATTTGATTATGCGCCGTACGCGATACTGAATTTCGTGGTGCCAATTCTTTCTATCATTTATGCGTTAACTGGATTCTCTATTGTCAAGCTGACAGATGAAGAGAAATTAGCCTTAGCACAGCAAGAGGAAACGACATTAAATCAATAGAATAAAGGAAAGAAAAAGTTCCTTTATGTGAACTTTTTCTTTCCCTCAATTAATAGATAGGGATATTCAGTTCATAAATAGAGCGAGGCCGTCCTTGTTGGTAAGTCATTTCTTCACCAACAACTTTAACAAAGCCATGATCGACGAGTTTTTTTAAGATTCGCTCCGTTGACCGGCGGGTGACTTGCAAATAATCTGATAGATCGGCAGCTGTAAAGTGAAGAGATGGACGGGATTTGCCAAATTGAATAACCTTCGATATATTTGCAGGACTCAGCTTTGTTTCTTTTGCTATTTGAAGCAATGACGGATGATCGTTTTTTAACCGTTGTGTTTTCTTTTCTTTTGGAAAAGGTCCGAGAAGTTCTTTATCTTCTGTTAGAATGTATCCGCAGCTTTCATGTTCATGATGGGCCGCAAAACTGTTTGCAATTTTTGCATGTTGACTGGCCTCGGCAGCTGTCAATCCGTATCCAAAGCCTACTGTTACAGGGCTCTGCCACTTGAGAAGGAATTCATAGAAATCGTCGCTGTTCATGATGATTTCAACATCGCCGCGAGTACTATATAGCAAAAAAGCAGCTTCTGCTGATTGTTGAATAGAAGCATTCATTTTATGCGCAAACGCTTCTAAATGCTCTTCCTGAACATCTTCTGTTTTCTCTAAGGAAATATAGCCGGCTGCAACTGTAGCGGATTGGCTTTTGGTTAATTCTGCTCGAGCTTTGGCATCTTGTAAGCCATGTATCAATGATTTAACGGGATCGATCATTCTTTGGGCGGGAACACCTAGCTGTTGGAGCCTGTCATACACAGCATGAATACTTGTTAACGCCAGTTCTATTTTTCCAGCTTGAAAGCGGGAATAATGAAAATGGACAATATCATTGATATCAAATTTATTGGGCAGTTTATCCGCATAATCAATCACATGAAGAGGGCCATTGCGAAAGCCGATATCAGCAAGGATGTTTTTAATAAATGAAGATTCAGTTAAATCAATGGAAATCCGCTCCATGGAAATCTGTTTATGAGAGATAAGAGAAAGAAGAGAAATGGCAATAGCCGTTTCATCCTGTTCTAAATAGAGAGAGGGAATCGGCATTGACTCGTGAACTTCCTTTGAAAAATAATAAGGTAAAGCTCCTGAAAAAAATAAAACATCGCAAGGTTTTACTCGTTTGACCAGCTCGGTGGCTTCTTCTGGCCGATCATATACATATGGCTCAATCTCAACTTCTCCGACTTGGGGGCTATAGAAGAAATAGTACGGATAAAATCAGCTGAACCGATTACAGCAATTTTAATGGTCATAATTCCAGCTCCTATATGAATAAAAAATTTTTATTATTTAGCGTCTATTTAACGATAACTATATCAAATAAAAAAAACAATTGTAAACTGAAAGGAAGAAAACTTGATGAAGATTACAGCCATCCATTTATACGCTACACATTTCCCTTTACATACTCCATTTATCGTAAGCTATCATACTTATGATTATATGCCATCTATTATTGTGAAGGTAGAAACAGATGAAGGAATTACAGGATACGGAGAAACTGTAGCGGATGAACACGTAACAGGCGAAACGTGGGAGGGAGCTTTTTATACGCTTAAAAATACTCTAGCTCCTGCCGTATTAGGAAAAAACCCACTGGAGATTGAAAAAATACACGATATTATGAACAAGGCCGTTTATGGAGCACCAGCTGCAAAAGCGGCTATCGATATAGCTTGTTTTGATATTCTCGGCAAAAAGCTAAAACAGCCTGTCTATCAGCTTATTGGCGGCCGTTATCACGATGAATTCCCAATCACACACGTATTAAGCATTGCCGAGCCTGACTATATGGCAGAAGAAGCAGCCACTAGGGCCGATCAAGGTTATCGATCATTTAAAATGAAAGTCGGAAACGACGTCAAAAAGGACGTCGAACGAATAAAAGCTGTACGAGCAAGAGTAGGAGAGGATATTGCGATTCGGGTAGACGTCAATCAAGGATGGACAAACAGCGCGATGACACTAACGGCGCTGCGTGCCCTTCAAGAAGTAAATCTTGATTGGCTGGAGCAGCCAATTTTAGCGGATGATATCAATGGCATGGCATTTATCAGATCAAAGACGGATATTCCTTTAATGATTGATGAAGGATTAAAAGGCCCCCGGGAAATGCGAGAGATCATTGAAAAACAGGCAGCTGATAAAGTAAATATTAAATTAATGAAGTGCGGCGGCATTTATCCTGCGGTAAAATTAGCCCATCAAGCCGAAATGGCCGGGCTTGAGTGCCAAGTTGGTTCGATGGTTGAATCGTCTGTCGGTTCTGCCGCTGGATTCCATGTTGCTTTTTCAAAAAAAGTAATTACAAGTGTTGAGTTAACAGGTCCTTTAAAGTTTTCTAAGGATGTAGGGGACCTTCATTATGATGTTCCGTTTATTAGATTAACGGAACAGCCGGGGCTTGGTGTCGAAGTAGATGAAAAAACATTAATGGAGCTAACTGTTTTTGAAGCGACAGTCTGTTAACAGAAGGGAGAATTTTAGTGAGGGTCATTCATGAGGGAAGATTAGGTACGAACAATCAATCATTTAATGTTTTGCGGCTATCTATGGAGCATATAGAGCCTATTTTAGAATTACAGCAATCGGTCATTGAAGCTTTGGAAAACAAAGAGATATTGCAGCCGCTTTCCTATGAGGAATTTCAGTATATCCTTGAGGGAAAGGGCTTGATGATTGGGGCGTTTACAAACAAAAAATTGATTGCTTTCCGAGCGTTACTGGTGCCGCCAATAGATGAGGAGCATCTCGGATGGGATATTGGATTGACAGAAGAAGAGCTGCCAGGTGTAATTTATCAGGAAATCTCGAATGTGCACCCCGATTATCGCGGAAATGGCTTGCAAAAGCTTTTAGCTGCCTGCATCATGCAAGAGCTAGATCTACTTGAGCCAAAGTACAAGTACGTTTGCTGTACAGTAGCGCCATTTAATATTCCGAGCTTAAAAGACAAATTCGCTCAAGGAATGGAAATTGCTGCGTTAAAAGAAAAGTATGGCAGCCGGCTTCGTTATGTTTTTGTAAAGGAACTGAAGAAAGACAGCGCCGAAAAAGAGTGGACATTCACAACACGACGAATGGACGACACGGCTGGGCAGCAAGAGCTGCTTAAGCAAGGGTGGAAGGGCTTCCGCATGGAAACTCGTGAAGGCACACAATGGGTTGAATTTAGAAGAGAAGTGCAGTAAGATTTGCTGCTGCTATCGCGTAATAAATATTTAATAGAGTAGGGCGTTGCTTTTACTACAGACAAACCATCTATTCTTTCCTAATAGGATTGAATAGGTGGTTTTTTATATGAATTAGCATGATAAGGGTTAAAAAATTAGAATATTCAAACTTATTAGGCTGTTGTTTGCAATCGTTTATTTTTTTATTATTTGAATACGGAAAGTAATTCAGAACATTTCAACAATTATATTGAAAACGTTCTCATTCATTTAAATGAATCAGTAAATTCTCACTAAATTATTGGAGGCTGAAGAAAATGAATTTTGGTATTTATGTAGAGATGCAAAACCCTGAACAATATAAGAAGCCACATGCGCAAGTATACAGAGAAATATTAGAACAAATTGAGCATGCAGACAAACGGGGATTTAGTACCTTTAATACACTTGAACATCATTGGTTTGAAGAATTCTCGATTTCGGCGAACCCGATGGCTCTTTACTCAGCAGCGGCACAGCATACAAGCAATATTCGTTTTAGAACTTGTTCACATGTACTTCCATTGCATAACCCGATGGTGTTTGCCGGCCAGGCCGCTGTAACAGATATTTTAACAGGGGGAAGATTTGAATTTGCAGTAGGCCGCGGTCATGCTTGGGTGTTCCCTAAAGCCTCTATCCCGCTAGAAGAATCAAGAGGCCGCTTTGTTGAATCGCTTGAAATTATCGAAAAAGCATTGGAAGAAGAAGTATTCTCTTATCACGGAAAGTATTATGACGTAGAGAATGTGAGAGTAGTTCCGCGCCCAACGAAGAAACCAAGAATTTTTACAGGCGGAGCGAGCAACCATAATTATGAGCTTGCCGGGAAAAAAGGCTGGGGGGTACTGATCACCCCAATGCTGCCGTTAGAGCACGTATTAGGCCAGCTTGATATTTATCGCAAGTCATGCAAGGAGCACGGAAATACGCCAGACATCGTTTACGTTCAAGCGTTATATCTCGATGACGGCGGCGAGAGAGCCAGGAAAGAAGCAGAACCATATATTTTACAGTTCATGAAAGGAAATGTGTCACCGGCAAAAGAGCTTCCTCCTAAAGAAGAAATGATCAAAAAGGACTTTGGCTTCTATGCTAGCGGCGCCTTAGAATCATTAGCGGATATTCCATATCAAAAATTAATTGATGACGAGTATGTATGGGTTGGATCTCCAGATGAAATTCAACCAAAAGTTAAGAAAGTCATTGAAGCTTGCCCTGATTTATCGGAAATTGCCCTGCTCTGTACGTATGCGGGAATGGAGCATTGGAAAACAATCCGTACACAAGATTTATTCAGCCAGCAAATTATGCCTCATTTTCAAGAAAATAAAGAAGAAGCACTCGTTCGTTACTAACAAAATAGAAGGCTGCTTCAAGAAGAGGGAAGTGTTGAGGCAGCCTGAACAAAAAGAACGGAGTGACAAAGCGTGAACCAATTAATAACAGGAAAAATCATTCAGGGAGAAGGAAAAGCAAAACATCTTGGTTTTCCAACGGCCAATGTTCTTTGTCATTGTAAATTACTAAATGGGGTATATGGCGTCATTATACGGCTTAGAAATGAACGATATGCAGGCATCATGAATATCGGAAATAAGATTACGTTTCATGACCAGTTTCCCACTTCAATAGAGATTCACATTTTTGATTTTAATAAACAAATATACGGTGAAATGATTGAGGCAGAAATTGCCTTCTTTATTAGGGAAGAGCAAAAGTTTCCTTCTGTGGAAGATTTAATTACTCAAGTAAAGGAGGATATTGCCTATGCACGTAGCCGATTTGCAAAAACGGGCATCCGGGTGTCGAGTTGAACAGATTATTCATTTGCCTGACAAAAAATTCGTCGACTGGTGTGGCGAGCATTATGCCATTAATCGGGGGGTGTTCAATGTTATTGACCGCTGGTTTTTTGATTATGGATTGACGAACATTTTACAGAGGCGGCAAACTATGGTGCAGTTTTTGCAACATTTTCATACCGTCAATAAGGTGGATTCCAAAAAAATGTATGTTCAATTCGGAAAAGGCGGAGTGAAGAAGAGCCTTTATTATTTTGTAAATCAATGTTTAAAATAAGTAAAAACAAAATAATGAGGGTGATATTGTGGCCATGAAAGCAAGCGATTTGAGTTTAGACCACTTTATAAGCATCTCAGAAAGACCTGGCATGAGAATGAAAGAATTACAGCTAACACTTACTAGTGCAGATGCCATTGCATTGCTTCGCAGAGATTTAATTAATGCATTGGGCATCCAAAGGGCCAAAAGATTTTTGCTTAGATACGGTTATCATTGTGGGGCTCACGAAGCAAGAATATTGAAGGAGGCTATTCAGTGGCAAGATGCTTTGGAATGGCTGATTGCCGGGTCTAAAATGCACCAGTTAACGGGGCGGGCCTTTTCTTATCCGGATACCTTCCGTGTTGATATGAAAAAAGGTACATTTGATGTTTCAGGATACTGGAATGATTCCTATGAAGCCAAGCAGCATCTTGCCTATTTTTCGGAACATATTGAACCAGTTTGTTACTATTTAGTCGGTTATGCCAGCGGATACACCAGTGAATGCATGGAAAAGCAGATTATTTTTAAAGAAGTAAAGTGTAAAGGAAAAGGTGATGACCACTGCAGCTATGTGGGTAAAACAGTAGAAGAATGGGGGAAGGAAATCGAAGAAGATCTCCTTTACTATCAAGATGAAGATATGTCAGCTGAACTCGATCAAATGTATCGAAGAGTGGAACAGCAAAAAGAAAGATTAGAGATTGGCTATTCGTTAAGCCGCAGCCTGACACAAGCGATGCTCCAAGAAAAAGGACTGCCTGCTTTTGCTGAAATATTAGGAAAGAGTCTTCGCTGCCAAGTGCTGATTGAAAACAAAGACTTTGAATCCATTGCTCAATATAGTGTAAGCCCCGGACTCGATCAATATATGACGGTGAAAAATCTGGAGAAGAAGGCTAAGGATGAGCTTAGAAACCACTCTGTCATTGAGAGAGAACTGAAGAACAAAACATTTAGGCTTCTAACAACAGCTATTATTATGAAAAATAACATTTATGGCTATATTACCATCGCTTTAAATCAGAAAAACGACGATTTCTACACAGATTTACTTGAGCGTACAGCGACTACTGCTGCTTTATATATTCAAAATGAGCGAGTAGCGGTTGAAACGGAGCAGCGCTTAAAAGGAGATTTATTAGAGCAGCTGCTCAATAATAAAGAAGTAAAACCTCAGGAAATACATGCCCGTCTTTCTTTGCTTGGCTATGACATTACGCAACCCCATTATATTATTCACATGGAAATAGAAAGTGAGAATAAAACAAAAAAGACCTCGCTGAATTCAGAATATTTTAAAATATACAACAAACTAACAGATATTTTTAATCATGAACTAAATAGAAATGGAAGCCATGCTTTGATGCTCCCCAAATTAAATACCGTACAGGCGATTGTTTCAAAAAAATATATTGATGGAGAAGGGATAACCATTAAGAAACTGGGGGAAAGGCTGCTTCAAAAGATTGGAGGTACACATCAGCAAATCTATATTGGAATCAGCGAGGAAACGACCCACGTTTCAGAATTTCATAAAAAAATAGAAGAAGCGAAAAAAGCAGTAGAGCTGGCTAAAGTAAGATATTCCAGTTCGAAGGTAATCCTAGCGAGTGAATTAGGGCATTTAACTTTATTTTTAAGTGCAAGGGCTCCAGAAGAACTGGAAGCATTTGCTGTGGAAAAACTGTATTCCATTTTGGATTACGATCAAAAGAAAAACTCAGAGCTTGTTGTTACGCTGTTTTATTATTCGCAAAATGAATTTAATTTACATAAAACAGCCAGAAAAATGTCCATTTCCATTAGTGGAATGAGGTATCGGCTGCAAAAGATTGAGGAGTTGCTCAATTTGAGCTTAGCAGATTCCAGCTGCCGGTTTGAAATTCAACTAGCTCTTCAGATTCTATTAATGCTTGGAAAGATCCATATGTAGTTGATGATATGGCCATCAGAGTTCTCAATTGTATTAAAAACCATTATTAACGAACAGCAGGGGGAGAAAAATGTTAAGTAAAGAGGATAACCAATTATTAACTCAAACAGGGCCAGGTACGCCGATGGGAGAAATGTTTCGCAGATATTGGATTCCGGCTGTACGATCTGATGAATTAGAAAAGGATGGGAAGCCGCAACGCGTTAAATTGTTAGGGGAAGATTTAGTTGCTTTTCGTGACACCGAAGGAAAAGTAGGTTTGATTGATGAAAGATGCCCGCATCGCGGCACGTCTTTATATTTTGGCATTAATGATGGCTGTGGTATTCGCTGTATGTATCACGGATGGAAATTCGATACAAATGGAGATTGTACAGAAATTCCTTCTGAAGCGAAGGATGGGAAGTTCAGACAATCTATCAAACTAAAAAGCTATCCAGTGGAAGAGGTAAGCGGCATTATCTGGACGTACATGGGACCGCAAGAAGATCAGCCGCCATTTCCAGAATTTTATTGGATGAGTCTTCCAAATGAAAATAAGTTAGTCGAACGGGTTTGGCAGGAATGCAACTATGCCCAAGTAATGGAAAATGACTTGGATTTTGTCCATGCCGCGTTCCTGCATAAAGCCCATAATAAGCAAACAGTAGAGGAAGGTATTTTAAGCAGTGATTTAGGGATCGATCCCGATCATCCTCTCGTGAAAAATCCTCCGGTTAAGCAGGCCGTAGAAGACGCAAATTACGGTAAACGCTGTATTGCCGTTGGAATCGGTACAGAAGAAGAGAATGCTTTTATGGAAATCCATTATATTTTTCCATTCTATACATACCCGCCAAGATTCGGTGGGGAAGATGGCATGTGGCATGCCTTTATCCCCCGGGATGATTACAGCACTTGGTCCTGGGACGTTCAATTTTCCCATGACCGAGCCATTGATGTTCAAGCGCAGCATGATCGCCGCGGCTTGCAATTAGATGAAGAGTTTAGGAAAAAAATAAATATGGAAAATGAGTATGGTCAAGATCGCGGCCTGCAAAAAACAGGCAATTTCACTGGCATTCGCGGGATTGCCAACCAAGATCATGCTGCTACGGAAACGATGGGTCCCATTGTTGACCGCTCGATTGAACATCTTGGAACGAGTGACCTGCCAATTATTCATATGCGCAGGCTATTGCTTCAGCAGGTAAAAGCCTTCCAACAAGGCCAAAAACCGATGCAATTGGATAATCCATCATTAAAAACGCTATATAGCGATGGACTATATGATGATAACCAAAAGACGTGGCAGGAAGCTTTTCCGATGAAAGAGCAATTTAACATAAAAGCGGCGGCGAAACAGTGAATCACAATGAATGAGAAAAGATTTGCTGGTTATACATCATTCCGTTATTTAGAAGCGAACAAAGACTATAAACTGTATGATTTGGCGGATGAGATCGATCGAGTTCCGCTCTTCTCTTTAGAGCTCACAGTGGAGGAAGAAGAAAAGGTACAGGATATTTTCACTAAACATCCGATTGTTTCGATGCGCGATCACGGTTTTATCGTACCAAGACAGTATAAAGACATTCTCCCATATTGCAGTGATTTGCACACCTCCTTTCATTATGAAGGAATTTCTAAGTCGGGAGTGGATGTGATATTTGAAAATTTCATGGATGGCATTTCTACTATTACATCCAAAAATGGCCTGAAGTGGCAGGATGTTATTTACTTGCTTGGCATTCGGTATGCTGATATCCAAAAGCAACAGACTGTTTATATCGCCAGCACCTATAACGATCTCACAAAAGCTAAAAGAAAAAAGCAAGTAGCACTCCTGCCGTCTTTAGAGGCGGCCAGCATTTTGGAAAATGAAGTGGATCGGGTGGATATTTTATATGGATTCGGCATTCGATGCATGGGCATTACATACAACGAGGCCAATACTCTCGGTTCGGGACTCGTCGAGAAGCATGATGGCGGATTAACTAACTTTGGCCGCCGGGTCATCAAGCGAATGAATCAGATTGGTATGTTAATTGATATTTCCCATTGTGGAGATCAGACGAGCCTGGATGTCATCGAAACAAGCGATGACCCTGTTTTAATGACACATGCGGGAGCCCGTGCTTTATGGCATACCCCTCGAATGAAACCAGACGATGTATTGAAAGCCTGTGCAGAAAAGGGCGGCGTCATCGGAATATGCGCGGCGCCGAATACGACATTAACGAAAAGCTCGCCTTCTCACACGATTCATTCTGTCATGGAGCATTTTGAATACATTGCTGATTTAGTAGGCATCAATCATGTTGGAATGGGGCCGGATACATTCTTTGGTGATCATGTGGCCTTACAGCATGCATTTGATAACATGCTGGGCATTTCTGCTTCGCATAGCGGAGAAGAATTCACAGAGTCCTCCTATGTAGAAGGATTAGAAAATCCGTCGGAAGCGATGAAAAATATGATCGGCTGGCTCGTAAAAAATCATTATTCAAAGAAGGACATTGCCAAGGCAGCTGGAGGCAATACGATGAAAGTCATAAAGAAAGTATTAACCTGATGGAAGGAGGGACCAAATAGTGGAAAGCTCAGTAGCTATTGTTACAGGTGCTGGACAAGGATTAGGTCTGGCGATTGCGAAAAAATTTCTTTCGGAAGAAAAGAAAGTCGTTTTTGTGGATGTGAATGAACAGTTATTAAATGAAGTACGCTCCTCTTCTTTTCTAACAGACTATGATTCTTCCCATTCTATGTTTTTAACAGTCGATGTGGCAGACGTTCAAGCGGTTAAGAACAGTGTCAAAATGATTGTGGAGTCATGGGGCCGGATTGATATTTTAGTAAATAATGCAGGTGTCCGCAAAGAAACAGCGATTGAAGGCATTACAGAAGAAGAATGGAACCTTATCTTATCCGTTAATCTCGGCGGTACGTTTTTCTATTCTCAAGCTGTATTGGAAACAATGAAAAAACAGCAAAAGGGGCGCATTATTAATATTTCATCTTTTGGCGGCCAGGCAGGCCCTCTGACTTCTGGAGCGCATTATTGCGCATCCAAAGCAGGTCAGCTTGTGTTAACAAAAGTATTTGCCAGATCGTTGGCAGATCAAGGAATTACGGTCAATACGGTAGCGCCCGCAGCCATTGAAACACCAGAGATGGATAAAATGGATTCAGATGTTCTAGAAAAAATGAAAGCAGGAATTCCTGTTAAGCGATTTGGGAAATCAGAGGAGGTAGCGGATATGGTTTCTTATCTTGCTTCAGATGCAGCTGGTTATGTTACTGGTTCTACATTCGATATCAATGGCGGTTTGCTTATGCGTTAAACAAATAAAGGGGGTTAATACAGTGGGAGAGATTAAACATGGAGCACCACAAATTCCAACACCGTTACGGGTATTTATGACATTTGAATCGACAGGCTGGTTTGATACCAATCAAGAGCAGAAAGAAAAAGAGATTTTGCCACAGCTTAATGAGATTTTAGAAAGCTGGAAACAAAATGGATCAAAGCTGTTAGGAACATTTGATAGAGATATTTTAACAGCCGGGCATGCAGGACCTGTCCACTGGCACGCTTGCTTTTTATACGATATCCCTGATTTGCAAACGGTGACAGATATGACGCATTCTTTTCGTGCAGCAGGTCTTGACCGTTATTTTCGTCTGGAAGCTTCCATCGGTCGGCCGTTTTTCTTATTAGAAAGATAATAAATAAACAAAAAACCGAAGAGAAAAACAACGATCTTCTCTTCGGTTTTCTAAATAAGGAGTGAGGAAATGAAGAAAGTTCTTTCTTTTATTTTCGCAATATTTTTAATACTTTTACTTTCAGCCTGCAATTCCAATGAAAAAACTGGAGCTTCCGACGGAAAAGGCCCTATTAAACTAACATATGCTTTTTTCGCACCTGCTAACACGTTTCCAGCTGTGCAAATGGAGGAGTGGAAAAAACAATTAGAAGAGCGAACGAATGGAAAAGTAAAAGTAGAACTATTTCATGGAGGATCTTTACTAGAGGCCAATAATATGTACGATGGAGTGGCCAGCGGTACAGCTGACATTGGCTTAACTTCCACTTCTTATGAGCCTGGCCGCTTTCCTCTTTTAGCTATTTCTGATATGCCTTCCGGTTATAAAAATGCCACAGTGGCAAGCAAAGTAGTAGCCGATTTGGTTGAACAGTATCCACCCGAGGCTTTAAAGGATTTTAAAATTATTACGACATTTGCCACTGAGCCAGCTTACATTCAAAGTAAAAAACCGATTTCCTCATTAAAAGACCTCAAAGGAAAACAACTTCGCATTGCCGGCGCCTTAACACCAATTATGGAAAAACTAGGAGCAGCGCCTGTCGGCATGTCACAGGCGGAAGTGCCCGAGGCATTGCAAACAGGGATTGTTGACGGCTATGTTTCTTCAAGAGAAATTTTAAAAGATTCTAAGTTAGCTGAAATGGTAGGCTATACAACTGACTATCCGCTTGCCTTAAACACCTTTATTGCGGTGATGAATAAAGACAAATGGGATAGTCTTCCAAAGGATGTACAGCAAGTTATTGATGAATTAAATCGAGAAATGACCGATTTTACTGGCGAGTATTTGGATCATCATGTACAAGAATCTCTCAAGTGGAGTAAAGAAAATCACGACCACAAAATTGTTCAGTTGTCTGCCAGTGAGAAAGCGGCATGGGATAAACAATTAAAAGATATGCAAATCAAATATGTCAGGAAAACCGAAAAAGAAGGTCAGCCGGCTAATGAATATTTTAGCAAGATGGAAGAATTAATTAAGAAGCATAACGAAGAAAGCAAATAATCATTTATGTACAAGGAGGTGAACAGATGGAAAATAAACAGACGATTTCGTTGGAGGAAGAAAAATCTCAGCCGATCGATTTGGAGGAGACAGCGAACCTTGAAAGTGAATCGAATGTGTTTTTTAAAATGATAGACCGTTTAAACCAAGGCTTGGCCATTCTGGCCGGTCTTGCTCTCGTTTGCATGATGTTATTAGTAGTGTTTAATGCCGTTAAGCGGCTTTATTCTGATCCAATTGCAGGTACGGTAGAACTCGTTAGTTGGCTTGGTGCGATCACGGCCGTATTTTCGCTTGGATATGCCCAACTGCATAGAGGCCATGTGTATATTGATCTCCTCGTTAATAAGTTGCCAAATAGGAGCCAAAAAATTATTCATTCGTTTATGAATGTGCTCAGTATGGGCTTTTTCTTAATAGCCGCTTGGCAGATTGTTTCATACGGGCTGGATCTAATGAACAGCGGCGTTGTCTCTGAAACGATACAGGTGGCTTTTTATCCGCTTGTCATTCTTTGTTCTGTGGGGTTTTTCAGTTTAGTAATGGCAATCTTGAAAGAAACTATTTTGATTTGGAGGGAGGTGGCATAATGGACCCTAATCTATTGGCCCTCATAGGGATTATTGTCTTGTTCGTCTTTATGTTTCTGCGAATGCCGATCAGCTTTGCCATGTTCATCGTAGGGTTTGTGGGCATCTTGCTCGTTGCTTCTCCACAAGCTGCTTACAACGTATTAAGCGCTGATTTATGGAATCAATTTTCCAGTTATTCATTAAGTGTTGTGCCGCTTTATATTTTAATGGGTGAAGTGGTTTTTCGAACAGGTATTACCGAAAAACTTTTTCAGGCAGCCTATAAATGGATTGGTCATTTGAAGGGGGAATGGCGAGCACGACTATTCTAGCTAGTGCTGGTTTTGCTTCCATTTGCGGTTCCAATTCAGCAACGGCTGCCACCATGGCGACCATGTCCCTTCCAGAACTTGATAAGTATAAGTATGATAAGGCACTTAGTACAGGGAGTATTGCAACAGGAGGTACGCTTGGCATTATTATTCCCCCCAGCACGGTCTTGATCGTCTTGGCACTGCAAATGGAACAGTCCGTTAAGGAATTATTTGTGGCAAGCATCGTGCCGGGACTCTTTCTTACAATTCTCTTGATCATGACAGTCGTGTTTATCTGTCGAAGAAATCCGGAATATGGGCCTGCTGGTGAGCGTTCTACTATGAAGGAAAGAATGGCTTCGCTCAGGGATGTTATCCCAATTGCTCTTCTGTTCGTATTCGTAATCGGCGGTCTGTACAAAGGCTGGTTTACTCCCACTGAATCTGGTGCATTTGGTGCATTCGGAGCGATTGTTTTGTCTATCGTCATGAAAAAAATAACATGGAGAAAATTTCAAACAGCAATGTCTGGTACTCTTAAGTCTTCTGCCATGGTGTTGATGTTAGTAGTTGGAGCCATGGTATTTGGCCGGTTTTTAACGATTACAAGGCTGCCATTTACTGTGGCTGAATGGGTTAATCAGCTTCCTGTTCCGCCGATTGTTGTGTTGCTTGCGATTTTGCTTATTTATGTCATCGGCGGTTCCATCATGGATGCACTTGGCTTTTTAATTATTTCTATTCCTATTTTCTATCCAACAGTCGTTGCACTCGGATATGATCCGGTTTGGTTTGCCGTCATACTTTGTGTTGTAACGAGTATGGGAGCCATTACTCCACCAGTTGGTGTCAATGTCTTTGTCGTGCAGGGGTTAACCCCTCAGACTCCTGTTACGACCGTATTCAAAGGAGCTTCTTATTTTTTGGTTACGTATATTCTGTTTATTGGATTACTGATTCTTTTTCCTCAAATCATCTTATTTTTTGTTTGATTGACCTGGCAACTCTCCATTCGCGGGACAGGATCTATTTCTGTTTTTAATAAAAAGCTCTGTTAAAGGTAAATGTTGTTTTTTAATCGTTGATTGTAACGGAAGGCGGCGACTCCAGCGGGAAAAGCGTGTCCTGGTGAGACCCCATAGGAGTGCATGCGACGAGGAGGCTCACGGACCGGACCGACCGCGGAAAGCGTCCGCCTGCAGTGAAAATCAACAAACAAGTATAACAAAGCCAATAAAAAAGGAGGAAAAGCAAGTGACGTTAATGGAATTTTTACAAGACATCCTCGAGGAAGAAGAACTGAAATTAGTAGGGGAAGAGCCTGCTTTTGCTTTTTTGTTGGAAGAGTTAAAGGAGCATGAAGAATGAGTGATATTCTTTTTGACACAATTGAAACCGTTGGGGAATTAGTGAGGAATAAAAAAATTTCGCCAGTAGAGTTAACGAAGCTAACGCTTGAAAGAATTGATCTTCATGAACCAGGGCTCTCCGCTTTTATCACCATAACGAAAGAAGAAGCTCTTGTGCAAGCAAAGGAAGCGGAAAAAGAGATACAAAAAGGAAATTGGCGAGGTCCGTTACATGGTGTTCCAATTGCTGTGAAAGACTTGCTGCAAACAAAAGGAGTTAGAACAACAGGGGGATCAAAAATATTTGAACAGTGGATTCCTAGTGAAGATGCTTTCGCTGTGCAAAAGTTAAAAGAAGCAGGAGCAGTGATTGTCGGAAAAGCAAATTTGCATGAGTTTGCCATGGGAGCGACAACGGAAAACCCCCATTATGGGAGTGCAAAAAACCCTTGGGACCTTACAAGGATACCAGGAGGATCAAGCGGAGGATCGGCCGTAGCAACAGCAACAGGGATGGCATTTGCAGCAGTCGGAACAGATACAGCGGGGTCGATTCGATTGCCGGCAGCTATGTGCGGGACGGTTGGATTCAAACCAACATATGGCCTTGTCAGCCGAGAAGGATGTTTTCCATTTAGCTGGTCACTCGACCATATTGGGCCGATGACGAGAACTGTAAAAGACGCTGTCATTATGCTTGAGGCAATGCAAGGATACGATCCAAAAGATTCTTCCTCTGTTAAAAAAGATCAAGAAGTGCTGTTCCGTCACTCATTGCCAGATCTACAAGGAATCAAACTCGGTTTTCATGAAGCTTATATGTTTGCGGGAATAGATGAGAGCATCAGAAGGGTGATAGACCAGGCTTTCGAACAGCTAAGAGCGCTGGGAGCAGAAATTGTTCCGATTGAACTGCCGGGAATAGAGCGGGCTCTTGAGGCACTAAAAGTGATTGCCCAATCAGAAGTGGTCTCTTTCCATGAGCCGCTGCTAAAAAATACGGAGATCTTTATGGAGAGGACTTAAAATACCGCTTCCAATTCGGCCGTGATATTTCTGCAACTGCCTACATTAATGCTCAGCGGATAAGGAAGCAATTTGCCAGAAAAACAGTGGAACAAATGCAAGGAATAGACGCGCTTGTCGGCCCAACAAACGTAAAGCCTCCTTTTGAAATCGGCACGATGGTTCCGGAGCAGGCAATCAGCAATATGTTCACACTTGGAAAAACGCCGCTTGCCAATATATTAGGTTTTCCTGCTTTATCTGTTGCCTGTGGGTTCATAGAAGCGAATCTTCCTGTTGGCCTTCAGTTAATTGGGAAACCTTTTTCTGATCAAAAAGTTCTCCAAATAGGAGATTGCTATGAAAAATCGGAACAATGGGTGAAGGCATTGAGAGGAAATACGCATTATTTTTCTATAGAAGCGAGCAGCTAATAAGGGATAAGCCTCATTGGAAGATAGTTAACTTTTCAAAAAAGAAAATGAGGAGGAGAATGAGATGAAGATTGCCGTACTTGGCGGTGGAAATGGCGCCTATGCAGCCGCGGTCGATTTAACAGAGCAAGGACATGAGGTTCGGTTATGGAGACGAGACAAGCAGGCATTCCAAGAAGTATTAAATACACAATCTATTCAGTTAAAGGATGCAAAAGGAATACGAGATGTTTCATTAAAATTGGCTACACCCGAATTAAAGTCAGCTATTGAAGGGGCAAAGCTTATTGTCATTCCTTTGCCGGCTACTACCCAGCAGTCGCTCGCCAAGCAGCTTGCTCCCGTTCTTGAAGAGGGGCAAGTGATTTTCCTGCCACCTGGAACATTC
Organism: Bacillus sp. PK3_68; assembly: GCF_003600835.1. NCBI lineage: Bacteria > Bacillati > Bacillota > Bacilli > Caryophanales > Bacillaceae > Bacillus > Bacillus sp. PK3_68. The sequence goes on from NZ_NQYC01000001.1 coordinate 3,840,563, forward strand.
GGCAGCTATGTCATGTCAAAAACTCTAATAGAAGCAGGCTGCAAAGTAAATGTTCTATTTGCAGAAACAGGCACGCTGCCTTATCTGGCAAGAAAGTATGATGAACGAACAGTATCCGTTTCCGGCCGGGCAACACGGCTTCCAACCGGTGTATTTCCAAGTGATCAATCCAGCAAAGCCTTTAAAATATTACAAGAAGCTTATCCAGCGGTGGAGCCTATCGAGGATGCACTTGATGGGGCGCTGATGAATGCCGGTCCTATTATTCACCCACCCTTAATATTAATGAACGCCGGTCCCATTGAGCATTTTGACAAGTGGGATATACATGATGAAGGCACACAGCCAGCGATTCGAAATGTTCATAAGGCCCTCGATGCCGAAAGAATTAAAATTCGTGAAGCGCTAGGATACAAAGCGCCTCATTTTCCACTCGACGATCATTATAATTCAGACGGTGAAGAATGGATGTATGGAAACGGTGCCCATGAAAAGCTTGTAGATGGAGAAGATTGGTTCGAACCGCTCGAGTTAAAGACCCATCGCTATATGAGAGAGGACGTTGCTTGTGGTCTTGCTTTTCTTGTGTCGCTTGGTGATTGGCTGAATATCCCTGTTCCAACAGCGGCTGGGCTTTTGGCCATTGCTTCAAGTGTAATCGGAGAAAATCTGCGAGAGACTGGAAGAACAATTGAAAGCTTAGGACTTGCCAATAAAACGAAAGACAAAGTACAAGAGCTGTTGCGAAAAGGAAGGGTTCAATATGAAGTCAACTAGGGGAATCATTGCCATTGCCGGAGCTGGACGAATGGGAAGGGGGATTGCCTTAACTTTTGCTTATCAAGGGTATCGGGTGGATCTTATCGATGTTAAAGAAAGAGGAGAGAATGAATTCCAGCAATTAAAATTAGCGGCATTTACTGAAATGGAGAGCCAGCTTCACCTTCTAGCAGCAGCAAATGTGTTCCCAAAGGAATCTGTTTCTTCTTTATTAGATCAGATTTCGATTGGTTCTATACAAGATCAAATGGATATCTTGCAGGGGGCTGATGTGCTCTTTGAGGCAGTGCCTGAAATATTGGAGGTGAAAGAAAAAGTCTTTGCTCGTTTATGCCCTCTCTTTCCAGAGAATATGCTTATCGCTTCAACAACCTCTTCTTTTTCGGTAAATCATTTAGCGGGGTTTGTTGCTGAGAGAGGCCGATTTATGAATACACATTGGCTCAATCCCGCCTACTTAATTCCGCTGGTTGAAGTAAGTCCAGGCGATGAAACGAGTGAAGAAGCGTTGCAAGCGATGTTCCAGCTTCTTGAAGGCGTGGGAAAAGTGCCTGTTATGTGTGCTCCTTCTCCAGGCTTTATTGTTCCAAGAATTCAAGCGTTGGCCATGAATGAAGCTGCCCGTCTTGCAGAGGAGGGCGTCGCTTCCATTGGAGACATTGATAAAGCTTCCCGGATTGGCTTCGGCTTGAGATTTGCCGTGCTTGGGCTATTAGAATTCATTGATTGGGGCGGTGCTGATACCCTTTTCCATGCGAGTCATTATTTAAGAAATTCATTGAAGCAAGACAGATTTGCGCCACCGAAAATAATTGAGAACAAAATGGAAACAGGAGATATTGGGATGAAAGCACAGCGAGGATTTTATTCATTTGATGATCAGAATGTCGATGAATATCAAATAGAGACTTTGCGAAAATTTATTGATTTGCTGCAGCATCTAGGATTCATTGCTTCCCCTAAAGAAGCTTCTCTTACGGTTAGGGGGGAGGGAATAAAAAAACACTAAAATATGGGAGATATGCTAGCGAACATTCGTCAGTGGTTCAATTCAGAACACTATAATTTTTGAGAGGTGAGTAATTCTATGAAAAGCGAGACGAATAAGAAAATGGGAAGACGTGCTGCTGTTGCTGCGACATTCGGGTCCGTTATTGAATGGTATGACTTTTTCTTATATGCTACGGCTTCGGCATTGATTTTTCCAAAGGTGTTTTTCCCTGATGCCGATCCTTATCTAGCAACCTTGCAGTCTTTTGGAGCATTTGCGATCGGCTTTTTTGCTCGTCCGGTTGGTGCCGCAATTTTTGGTCATTTCGGCGATCGGGTCGGACGTAAAAATGCACTCGTGCTGACGATGTTTTTAATGGGGTTCAGCAGTTTGGCTATGGGACTTTTGCCTACTTATCACAGCATCGGCATGTGGGCACCTACCTTGCTCGTTCTGTTACGTTTAATTCAAGGAATCGGAGTAGGAGGAGAATGGGGAGGAGCAGTTTTGCTTTCGATGGAATGGGGACAAAAGAAGAGGCAGGCTTTAATGGCCAGTTGGCCGCAAATGGGAGTGTCCGCGGGCCTTTTATTATCTTCTCTCGTTATTTCATTGATCATGTATATATCGGGTGACGGTTTTTATACGTGGGGGTGGCGCATACCTTTTCTCTTTAGCGTCGTTCTGCTTGTCATGGGGTTGATTATTAGAGCAAAAATACCCGAAACTCCTTCTTTCCGAAATGTACAAGAAAAACAAAAAGTATCTCGTATGCCTGTAGTAGATGTAATCAAACAACATCCAAAGGAGATCATTTTAGCTGCTTTAGTCCGGCTGTCTGAAAACGGCCCTTTTTATGTCTATACTGTATTGATGATCAATTATGGAATCGAAACATTTGCGGTCGATAAGCAGTTTTTAGTGAACGCTAACACAGCAGCAAGCTGTGTAATGGTTTTTTGTATTCCTTTATTCGGTTACCTGGCTGATCGGTTTGGGATTAAGAAGATGTATTTAATCGGCGTAGCGGTTACTTTCCTTTGGGCATTCCCGTATATTGGACTGATTAATACAGGTGTTCCTATGGTCATTTTCTTAGCTACTGCTTTATCCATGATTCCTCATAGTATGCAAGTTGGGCCTCAAGGAGCGTTAGTTGCCCAAAGCTTTCCTGCTAGATTACGCTATAGCGGATTGTCACTAGGCTCCCAATTTGGATCAATTATCGCCGGAGGGGTAGCACCGCTTATTTGTACATTCCTTTTACATGAATTCGGCACTGCTTATGCTGTTAGCGGTTATATTGTTTTCGCTGCCATCGTTACGTTCATCGCCTCACTTCTACTTAAAAGCTATGCTGGAGCGGAGGAAGCACAGGAAGAACATGAGAGGGAAATTTCGTCTGCTGCATCTTTACACTAAAGCATCCGGCGATGTATCGAACCAGACAGAAAATCCAACTGTTTCATACTAAATTGTCTGAATTATCAAACCTGTTAGTATATTGCGAAAACTATTTTGAGAATTTAGAATGAAATCATAAGTAAAGTTTAAGACAATGTTGAAAGCGTTAACATGATGGCTCGTTTAATACGGCACTTTAGAGTAAAGGAGGGGAGACTAATGGCGAAGTATACCATCGTCGATCAAGAGACGTGTATCGCCTGTGGGGCCTGTGGAGCGGCCGCCCCTGAAATTTTTGATTATGACGATGAAGGAATTTCCTATGTAATTCTTGATCAAAATGAAGGAACGATGGACGTGCCTGAAGAATTGATCGATGATCTGGAAGAAGCATACGAAGGATGTCCAACAGAGTCAATAAAAGTAGCAGATGTCCCTTTTCACGGAAATCCACTGAAGTATGAAGAAGCAATCTGAAAGGGATTTATCTTTTTTAATGCAGGGATTGTGCTTTTAGCCTGGTTGATATAAATCAATAAATTAAAATAAGAGATTCACTAGAGGAGGAATTCAAATGATCGAGTCTGTTGCTAAGAATAAGCGTGTTGTGGAAATCTATGAAAGCTTTGTTAAGCATATGAAGAACTTTCTGGATGAACAGCAAATCAATCATGAAGAATATACAAACTTCGTAAATTGGGCAAATCGTCTAGGTACAAGCGGTGAAATTCCTTTGTTTCTAGATGTGTTCGTTGAAACACATGTACTTGAATCAAAATATAAAACTCTTCCAGGAACAGAGCCTTCTCTTCTTGGTCCATATTTTGTAGAAGGAACGCAGTTGTTAACGGAACAGCCTTTTGTTGTCCCGCAAAGACCAGATGAAAAAGGGGAAAAACTAGTATTTCGTGGAAATGTCAGCTCTGTGAATGGCCAGCCGCTGCCTAATACAAGAGTAGAATGGTGGCAGGATGATGCGGACGGATTCTATTCTAATTTTGACTCCGATGCGCCTGATTTTAATTTACGAGGTCATTTCTATACAGATGAAAATGGTCATTTTGAAGTGCATTCGATCGTACCGGTTCCTTATCAAATCCCAACAAACGGTCCAACAGGAGAATTTGTAAGGGCTGCCGGCTATCACGCTTATCGGCCAGCCCACCTGCATTTAAAATTCGAGAAAGAAGGTCATGAAGCTCTGATTACGCAAGTATTCTTTGAAGGGGATGAGTGGCTCGAAACAGATGTAGCTAAAGGGGTTCGTTCTTCTTTGCTTACTAAGCTGATAGATAAAGGAGAATATAAAGAAGCTTCGTTAGATTTTGTTATGCGAACTGAATAAGGAAGGGAAAAGAAGGAAGAGAAGCTCTTCCTTCTTTTTCTTCCTAGATAATAGAATCACTAATTTTTTGAAAGGGATGGAGATATGGGGAGAAATGCACTGTGGACAAAAGATTTTTTATTTCTATCACTCGCCAACTTTTTTTATTTTTAGCTTATTATGCTTTGCTCGTTACGCTCCCCTCAGCCGCCATCCAACACTATAATGTATCAGGGGCAACAGCCGGACTGTTTACAACGGTTTTACTGGGAGCCGCTATCGTCGTAAGGCCGTTTACCAGCCGCTGGATTGAACAACATGGAAAGCAGGCTATCTTCCTTATTTCATTGTTGATTTTCGTTTGTTCTTCGATTGCTTATAGTTTTTTTTCTTCCATTATACCTTTGCTCTTTATTCGATTTATCCATGGACTTGGATTTGGGATTGCCACTACGGTCACCATTGCTATTGTCGCTGATATTGTACCTGATTCTCGGAAGGGGGAAGGGATCGGTTATTTTATTATGTCATCCAATTTAGCGATGGTGATAGGGCCTTTCATCGGTTTAAGGATATTGGATGGGTTTAGTATTCATAGTTTGTTTTTTGTGTCGGCATTTTTTTCTTTGTCTGCCTTTCTTTTAGGCTGTACAGTACGACTGCCTAAAGAACAGCAAGTTACACCATTGCCAGGCTCAAAAAAATTTTTTGCCTTCGAAAAAACGACGATTCCGATTGCCATTACAGGAGCCTTTTTTTCTTTCGCTTATTCTTCCGTTCTATCTTTCATGCCGGTATTCGCTGATGAGCGGGGACTAGCGAGAGAAGCGGGTTATTTTTTTGCTGTGTATGCCACTGTTTTAATGATAAGCAGACCTTTTACGGGCAGATGGTTTGATGCGCATGGAAAAAATGTTATTGTTTTTCCATCGATTCTCTTATTCGCATCAGGAATGTTTTGTCTCGGAATGGCAAAAGAAGCTATTTTATTTTTTGTTGCAGCAGGACTTATTGGTATGGGCTGGGGTACGCTTTTTCCAAGCTTCCAGACCATTGCTGTTCAAGAGGTTGAACCACATCGGCGATCCGTAGCAACCGCTACTTTCCTATCTATTTTTGATATTGGTATTGGCGGCGGTTCATTCGCTGCTGGGATATTTACAGAAAAGCTTGATATTGGTATTTTATATGCAGGCAGTTCTATCTACATTTTGCTCGGACTTTTGGTTTATTATTGGGCTCAAAAGAAAAGGGCAGTAGAAATCAAACAGGCAAGTCAAAGACAGGAGGCTTAATAAGTTTTTATCAACTGTAAAAAAGTATATGAAAGTAGCTTGGAGCTATACTTTTTTGTGGTTTATAAATAGAAAGAATATTGCTAATATTTGTGATACAAGCATTTATAAGCGCAAATATTTTGTTCAGCAAAGGGTGGGGAGAAATGAAGTCGTATCAGCTGCTATTTGAGAACTTAATTGATGTAAATCCCCGTACTGGAGAAATTAAATTTAGCGACAGAAGAATGGCTCTCGTGCCTGTAGAAGCATTAGGAATTCTGCGCAGAGATTTAGTTAATACGTTAGGCATGGAGCGGGCAAAGGGATTTTTAATGAGGTACGGGTGGGCATGGGGATATCGAGACGGAGAAACCATTGAAAAAATGTTTGATTGGGACTCAAAGCAAGAGCTTATACTGGCAGGACCTTATTTGCACACCTTAGAAGGGATCGCCACCGTCGAGCAGGATGTAATTGAACTAACAGAGGAAGTTCTTTATTTTACGGGATTCTGGAAAAATTCTTTTGAAGCTGTGGAGCATATTGATCACTATGGCTGCAGCGAGGACCCAGTCTGCTGGACATTGATTGGTTATGCAAGCGGTTATTTAACTAAAACGTTTGGCAAGGAAGTATTAGTTATTGAGGAAGAGTGCCGGGGGAAAGAGGACGCACATTGCCGCTTTGTTGCAAAAACCGTTGATGAAAAGGATGAGCGCCATCAACAGGACTTGCGCTATTATAAGGCGGAATCGCTGTTGTCTGAACTAGATCATGCTTACAAAGAAGTGCAGCAGTTAAACGAAAATATCACCCGATCAGAACAAATTCAAAAGCAATTAACAGATATGCTGCTCGAAGATAAGAGTATAACAGATACGATTCGATTTCTTGCCAATACTTTGCAAAAAAGCATAGTGATTGATTATTACTTTGAGAAGCTAGAGTGTGCATTTGTCTGCTTAGCTGATGAAAAGACCTATCAAAACTGGCGAGAGAATAAAGGCGTTTATAAGGAAGGACAAAAGCAGATTGATGCGTTTTCCATTCGGGCTCACAATGAAAATCTCGGAAGTCTGGTCGTTATTGGCGACAAAGAGCTATGTCAAAAAGAACGAATGATTACTGAACGGGCGCTTACCGTTTTCTCGATACAAATGTTTCATCAGCGCAAGTTGACACAAGCGCTTTGGAGCAAAAAGGAAGATTTTTTTCAAGAAATATTAAATAATAATTACGACGAACATACTCTTCAAAGGTACACACATATTTTCAATTTTAACCCCAAAAATTCAAGCCGCATTCTTACACTGAAAGTCGATACCGATTTAAAACGAAAAGAAATTCTTCATTATATTTGTTTGTTGTATCCAGACACGGATGTGTTTTTAAAGGATCAATATATCACTTTTATATTGTCAGAAGAAGACTACTCGGAAATCGAAAGGTTTTCAATCAAGCTGCAATCCGCTATTCAAAAAGAATTCAAGCCTATAAGGATATACATAGGGGCCGGGCGTAAGGTAAATCATCTAAAAGACTTACCAAGAAGCTATGAAGATGCCTGCCATATTTGTGATTTTATCGAGGCCGCCTATCCGACTGATAGCAGAATCTCCTGCTTTGAAGAATTAGAGCCGGTTATTATGTTTTTTAAAGGCAGTAATCAACAAGAGCTGATCGAATTTTGCAAGAGGACGATCGGAGATATCATTGAGTACGATGAATTAAATCAGGGGAATTTAGTGATTACATTAAAATCTTATTTAGAGCATAATGGCAATCTCCAGCAAACAGCAGATGACTTACATTTATCAATTGCAGGATTGCGTTATCGGATAGACAAGATCGAATCGCTTTGCCGATCTGACTTAAAGACTGGCATTGGTCGTTTTAATTGTCAATTGGCTGTCCAAGTGTATTTTGCCTTGAGAATCATTGAGGGAGATTCCCCTTTTGCTGCGTTAAAAATATAAATAGAGAAGGCCGCCTGTCCGTTCCTTTTGGAGCCGGTCGGCGGCTTTTATGTGCTTTCATTGGATCAAGAATAAGACAAAATTTATGCTTTACTCTCATTTAAAAGCGAAACCACAAAATATGAAACAAAACTAGAGATATACCACGTTTTTTTACAGTTCAAACTATTCTAATTATTCGGGATAATATATTTACACCATGAAAGCGCTTTATAACAAGGAGGCAAAATAAGGAGGAATAATAATGAATGCACAACAAACGGCAACTACCAACCGGCCTTTAACAGGAAAAGAATATTTGGAAAGTCTAAAAGATGGGCGTGAAATATGGATTTATGGCGAGAAAGTAGAAGATGTCACCACTCACCCCGCTTTTCGTAACTCGGCCCGTTCAATCGCCCGGCTTTATGATGCCTTGCATAATGAAAAAACAAAAAATGTTTTAACGGCCGAAACGGATACCGGCAACGGTGGATACACTCAAAAATTTTTCCAATTTGATAAAACAGCAGAGGATCTCTTAGCTTCCCGCAATGCCATTGCTGAATGGGCAAAGCTCTCTTATGGACAAATGGGAAGGTCTCCGGATTACAAAGCGTCTTTTTTGGCAACGCTTGGTGCTGATCCTGATTATTATGCTCCTTATGCAGATAACGCAAGAAGGTGGTACAAGGAAGCACAGGAAAAGAACTTATTTTTCAACCATGCGATTATTAATCCACCAGTGGACCGTAACAAACCATTAGAAGCGGTGCAAGATATTTTTATTAAAGCAGTGGGAGAAACAGAGGAAGGGGTCGTCGTTAGCGGTGCCAAGATGGTCGCCACCGGCTCCGCTCTAACCAACTATAACTTTGTGGCTCATTACGGGGCAGCTCCTATTAAGGATGAGAACATGGCCCTTTGCTTTGTAGCTTCGATGGATACGCCAGGTGTCAAACTAGTGTGCCGGACTTCGTACGAAATGAACGCGGCTGTTATGGGCAGCCCATTTGATTATCCGTTGAGCAGCCGCTTTGATGAAAATGATGCCGTGCTGGTGTTTGAGAATGCCTTAATCCCTTGGGAGAATATTTTAATTTATAAAGATGTGGAGAAGATTAATAACTTCTTTGCAGAGAGCGGATTCTTACATCGTTTTACTTTCCATGGCCTTACAAGACTAGCAGTAAAGCTAGACTTTATCGCCGGCTTATTGATCAAAGCGGTTAAGGTGAATGGAACCGACCAATTCCGCGGTGTGCAGGCGAATGTCGGAGAGGTTATTGCTTGGAAAAATATGTTCTGGGCTTTAAGTGACGCCATGGCGATGAATCCAAATGAAGGAAAGAATGGCACGGTGCTGCCAAACTTAAATTATGGGCTCGCCTATCGGGTCTTTATGTCAGAAGGCTGGCCGAAAATTAAAGAGATTATTGAAAACGTCGTGGCAGGCAGCTTAATCGTTCAACCTTCCAGCGTACGCGACTTTAAAAATCCTGAGCTTCGTTCTATCATCGATAAGCTGTACAGAGGCTCCAATGATGTAGATGCCTTAAATAAGATCAAGCTCATTAAATTGCTTTGGGACGTAGTAGGAACAGAATACGGCGGCAGACACGAATTGTATGAAAGAAATTATTCTGGAAATCACGAAAATATCCGCCTTGAAAACCTCGTTGTCGCTACTAGCAGCGGAGAGGCAGAGAGGATGGAGAAATTCGTTGAAGCGTGTATGAATGATTACGACTTAGACGGCTGGAAAAATGACACATGGATAAACCCCGACGATGTCAGCTATTTTTCAAAGTGACCAGTAAGAGAGTCCGGAAGAGTTTCACTGGCTGTTTTCAAAAAAAGCTCTATTGGAGGAGAAGTGAACAGGCCGTTAAGGAGACGCTGCATCAATCATAGGACATGGAGGGAACTTCTATGGAAGTAATCAAAAACCATAATTTAAAGCTGAAGCAATCTGTCGTGACGATCGGCGCTTTTGACGGCATTCATATTGGACACCAGTCGCTTATCAAGAAGACGGTCAATCGGGCACGCCAGTTAAATGTTCCTGCGGTAGTCTATACGTTTGATCCTCCTCCTAGACCCTATTTTCAAAATCAAATGATTTTAACGACTGTGGAGGAAAAAGTCGGATTTTTAAAAAAGCTTGGTATCGATTATGCCATTATTGCAAGATTTGATGAAGATTACGTAGCAAGAAGTGCTGAAGACTTTCTAAAAGAATTGGAAGCCTTGTCTCCACAAGAGGTATGGATAGGGCCAAATTTTCAATTTGGAAAAGGCAAACAAGGAACAACGAAAGAATTGGCTGCCCGTTTTCATACATTTATTCATCCGCTGGTTAAGTGTGCAAACGGACAACCGGTTTCTTCTACACGAATAAGAAACTTACTTGATGAGCAGGAAGAAAAACTGGCAAATGAGCTTCTCGGAAGAGATTTGTTTGCCGGCGCTTAAATATAGTGATTCTTGAGCGAAAGAGTCTTATAAAAAATAAATTGAAATAGGGAGGAATTAAAATGATAGAATCTGTTGCCCAAAGTAAACGAGTGGTGGAAATCTATGAGAGCTTCGTTAAGCATATGAAGAATTTTTTGGATGAGCAGCAAATCAATCATGAAGAATATACAAACTTTGTGAAGTGGGCAAACCGTTTAGGCACGAGCGGGGAAATTCCTCTGTTTTTAGATGTATTCGTAGAAACATACGTATTAGAAGCAAAATATAAGGGCCTTCCTGGAACAGAGCCGTCGCTTCTTGGTCCTTATTTTGTAGAAGGAACTCCATTACTGAAAGAGAAACCTTTCGCCGTCCCGCAAAGACCGGATGAAAAAGGGGATAAGCTTGTATTCCGTGGCAGTGTCCGCTCCGTAAATGGAACGATTTTATCTAATACGAGAGTAGAATGGTGGCAGGATGATGCGGACGGCTATTATTCTAACTTTGATTCTGATGCTCCCCACTACAATTTAAGAGGACATTTCTATACAGATGATAATGGCCAGTTTGAAGTACACTCCATCGTACCGGTTCCTTATCAAATTCCAACGAACGGGCCAACCGGAGAATTTGTAAGAGCGGCTGGTTATCATTCCTACCGTCCAGCTCATATTCACATGAAATTTGAAAAAGAGGGCCATGAAACATTGATTACGCAAGTATTCTTTGAGGGTGATGAGTGGCTCGATACAGATGTGGCCAACGGCGTCCGTTCTTCTTTATTAACGAAGCTTGTAGACAAAGGTGATCATAAAGAAGCTTCACTGGACTTCGTTATGCGGACGGAATGAGAAAGAAGTTACTGAAGAGGGAAGGGGAGATAACTGCCTCTTCTCTTTCTTTGCTCACAAAAAAGCTATTTCTAAAAAATTCAACCATTTTTTGAGGGAGTAAATCCGTTCTTCTTATTTATTGAATAGCGCAAAGCTGACGAAAAAACCTTATAAAAAAGAATAAAAGAGAGCCAGAAAAGTGTTTGCTAAGTATCTGATACTCTATAGACGATTTAAGTTATACTCGAAACGTTGAGCGCTATATGATAGAATAAATTAACAAATAAGAAACTGCCTATTCATTAGCGATTAAAAGATGCCCTTTTTTAATTGAAACTAGTGAAAGAACTGGCTGTCTTAAATAACTGCTGTCAAAATTCGATAGCACTATTTAAGGCAGCCAATTTTTATTATAAGGAGTGAAAATCATGAAGATGTATATGAAAGAGATTAATAACCGCAGGTTCCAATTGGCTGACTACCCTGGAAAAAAAGGGACGATCATTGCGATTCACGGCTTAACAGGCACGCACAAAAATATGCATTATTACGCTGAGTCGTTAAAAGGAGATTACCGGTTTATTGCACTTGATTTAAGAGGGAGAGGCAATAGTTCAGAGATGGATGAGGAGCCTTCGATCTTCAAGCATGCAGAAGATATTATAGATTTAATAAAGGAGCTTAAAATTGAAAATCCCATTTTAATCGGCCATTCGATGGGTGCTTTTATCTCGACTATTGTGGCCAGCAAATTAAATTCTGTGAAAGGGATTATTTTGTTAGATGGCGCCGCTTTAATGTCTGATCATCAGCGCGATATTGTGAAGCCGTCACTTGGAAGGTTAAGTAAGCAGTATGAGTCAGCGGAAAGGTATGTGCAAGAAACAAAAGGAATTTATGAGCGTTTAGGTGTAGAGTGGTCCCCGGTATTAGAAGAGGCGGTCCGGTACGAAATTCGGGAAGCGGAGGGCCATTGGGGACATAAATCGTGCGAAGCAAAAATTTTAACTGACTTTGAAAGTTTTTATTCCTATTCTCCTAAAGAGGTATGTGAAGCGATTCAATGCCCAGTTTTATTGGTATATGCCAAAGGGGAAATCGGACCATTTCCTCCTCTGTTTTACGAGGCAGATTACGATGAAACAAAAAAATATACAAAGAATATGAAGACAGTGATTTCAGACAGCAATCATTACACGATGGTATTTGAAAACAGAGAAGAAATCAATCAGATAGTAAAAGAATTTTTGCAGAATATTCATGAAATTAGTTGTAATATTTAGAATTTAGTGTAAAATATAAATATGAATTAAATGAGCGATTGCCTATTCATTAGCTATTAAAAATTACCCTTTTTAATACTACCTAATGAACAAATGGCTGTCTTAAACAACTGTTATCTCATGAGATAGCAATGTTTAAGGCAGCCATTTTTTTGTGGCAATGGTGTAAAGCTTTCAATCGATCTTACCTTCACAATTTAATGGAATAGGATGTTGAAAATGAGCAAAGGATTAGCATATTTCAAAGAAGTATACGATAAAGTGCCAGGCTGGGTACAAAAAATGCATGATTATAGCCCTGAAGCGCTTGAGCATTACACAAGTTTGCGCGGCGGCATTATGAATGATAGCGCCCTAACAAGAAAAGAAAAAGATATTCTGCTAGTCGGCATGAATGCAGCACGGCTGTATGAGCGGAGTATGGTCTACCACACGAAAGGAGCGTTAGATGGCGGAGCGACTATACCGGAATTAGTAGAATACTTGTTGGTTTCCTATTTATATAACGGAGAGAAAGCATTAAAAACAGCTACCAAATCGTTAGAGTATGCCTTGTCATTAAAAGGAAAAGAGGTTCCTGATTTCGAAAACAATGCACAAACAGCGGAAGAACTGCTGAATCGGATGATTCAATTAATGGAGGATGAAGACACACAGTTCGCGGAAGAAGTGTTGGCCTTGATTCGTTCGGGAGAAGAAGAGCAGTTAAAAGAAAAAATAGTAAGCGATGCAGTAGTTTCCCGGAGAATGAAGCATCTTTTAATATCAGGTATTTATATTACCGAACTAAAAGGAAAGGAAGCAGGGGAGTGGATGGAAGCGGCCAGAAAACAGGGAGCTTCCGAAGCGGAATTAGCCGATGTTGGATTGATTTGTTTATTAACAGCAGGCATTCCGGCCTGGTTTGAAGCCAGTGATTCATTAATTGAAAAATAAAGGGGAAGAGGTGGTGAAAAGCATGGCGAAAATCCATGAGGACATCAAGCAAGCTTTGTCTTGTGTACAGTCTGGCCACACGCTTATGGTCGGCGGATTTGGTTTAATCGGAGCGCCTCTAACATTAATTGACGGACTGGCTGAAAGAGACGTATCCAATTTGACGATCATTAGCAACAACTTAGGGGAAGTCGGCCGGGGGTTGGGGATTCTCCTTAGACAAAACAAAATCAGGAAAGCGATCGGCTCTTATTTTACAAGCAACCGGGAAGTGGGCGACTATTATCAAAAAGGAGAAATAGAGTTGCAGCTGTTGCCACAGGGGACGTTATCCGAGTCCATGCGAGCGGGCGGAGCAGGAATTGGCGGGTACTATACGAAAACTGGTGTTGGAACCGAATTAGCTAAAGGAAAGGAAGAACGGGAGATTAACGGAGTGAAGTATATTTTTGAACCGGCCATTCGGGCAGATGTGGCATTAATCAGAGCACATAAAGCAGACACGCTTGGAAATCTTGTTTACTACAAGACAGCTCGTAATTTCAATCCGTTAATGGCCACAGCAGCCGATATCGTTATCGCCGAAGTAGATGAAATTGTTGAACCAGGCGAACTGTCACCGGAAGAAATTGTAACGCCTCATTTATTCGTCGATGGAATCGTGAAGGCACAGAAAATATTGACGAAAGCCGGGGTGGTCAGTTGTGGCTGAAAAACATACTATTCAGGAAGTGATCGCTGAACGAGCCGCCAGAGAATTAACAGGTCCTTGTATTGTTAATCTGGGGATCGGAATTCCAACATTAGTAGCCAAGTATATTGATGATAAAGATGTTTATTTTCATACGGAGAACGGCCTGCTTGGTGTAACGGATGTAGAAGAAGATGAGATCGATCCGAACCGGGTGAATGCAGGTAAATTGCCAGTTGGTGAAACGATCGGTGCCTCATTTTTCAACAGTGCAGATTCTTTTGCTATGATTCGCGGGGTCATGTTGATGTCGCCATCCTTGGTGTATTGCAAGTGGATCAAAAAGGTATTATTGCTAACTGGGCTGTGCCGGGGAAGAACATTATGGGAGTAGGCGGCGCGATGGATTTACTTGTAGGAGCAAAGAAAGTAATTGTCACAACGACACATACAACAAAAGACGGAAAAAGCAAACTGTTAAAGGCGTGTACGTTCCCAATTACTTCAACAAGAAGTATAGATATGATCATTACCGAGCTGGCTGTTTTTGAAGTAGCTGACGGCAAACTAAAGTTAATCGAGTTAATGCCGGGAGCGACAATAGAGATGGTACGAGAAAAAACAGAAGCAGAATTTATAGAGCAGAGGATTGATGATAATGAAGATTCATTCGCTAAATATATACGTAGTTGACCTGCCGACCATTCGTCCTCATCATTTAGCGATGCATACGATTGTCACACAAACCATTGTATTGGCGTGTATGAAGAGTGAGGATGGCATAGAAGGATGGGCGGAAGTAGCGACGATTGGTGGCACGTCTTATTCGGAGGAAAGTCCGGAAGCCATTAAGTTTAACATTGAAAAATATATTAAGCCGCTCATTATTGGGGAGAGTGCGGGAAACTTTGAGGCATTGTCTTATAAAATCGGTACGTATGTGAAAGGAAATTACTATGCAAAGGCGCTCATTGAAGCAGCAATGGTTGATTTAACTGCTAAAACAAGAAACATTCCTGCCTACGAATTATTTGGCGGGCAATGCCACGCTTCATTACCTGTCGCCTGGACACTGGCCAGTGGTGATACAGCAAGAGACATTGAAGAGGCGCAGCGTTGTCTGGCAGAAAGAAAGCATAATATTTTTAAATTAAAAATTGGAAAGGGGGATCCAAAAACGAATGTGGCTCATGTGATTAAGATCAAAGAAGCGATTGGGGAGTCCGGTAGTGTCCGGGTTGATGTGAACCAGGCGTGGGATGAAGTGACCTCTTTGTATTGTATTGAAGCACTGGAAGATGGCGGCGTGGACCTCATCGAACAGCCACTCGTCCGTTGGAACAATGAAGGCATGGCGAAGCTTTCGGCTCGTTTCAAAGTGCCGATTATGGCCGATGAATCGGTTGGCACGATTCAAGAAGCATATCAAATGGCTAAGTGCAGGGCAGCGAACGTATTTGCTTTGAAAGTTGCCAAAGCCGGCGGTTTAACAGCGGTGAAAAAGGTGGCCGCTATTGCGGAAGCGTCTGGAATACCGTTATATGGCGGAACGATGATCGAATCCTCGCTCGGAACGGCCATTTGCGCGCAGCTCTATTCCACTATTTCAGAAATGACGTTTGGCACAGAACTATTTGGTCCGCTGCTATTTAAAGATAATGTGACGGTTAACGAAATTGAATATGAAAACTTTGAAGTAAAAGTGCCGAACGGGCCAGGGTTTGGGATGACAATCGATAAAGAAAAAGTAAAACATTATTCAAGAGAAGTGTATATGGTATAAACTTATAAGGGAAAAAATAATTCCCTTACATGGTGAATGCCACATAGACATGGGATCTTGAAAGGATGTAGTTGTATGAGAATGACAAGTGTACTGATTACCGCTTATGCAAAAGCACCGCAAAATACAAGCATGTATGAAAATTATAAATACGCGGGAATCGTGCTTGAAATTCATAAAGAAAGTCATATTGTCCTCAATGCCGAATTTACCTTCTTAACGAACCTTGCTCAGGATTACTTTAAGAGAATGATTGTTGGTTATGACTTTAGCAAAGATCTTAAACCGCTGATCGAAGAGATCACGGAAGATTTTCTGGCGCCGTCCCAGCAGGCGGTAATCGTAGCGTTAAAGGTGGCGCATCAGCGGTATAAAGACAGTTTGGAAGCGAGAAAATAAGGAGCAAATCACCGAAAAGATATAGTAGAGCGTTTCCTCTTTATCTTTTAATAATCCTATTTGATTGAATATTTAAAATTTTGTTTATTCCAGTTTTTACGTCTTTCCAAGAAAGTGGAGCGTACAGTTGCGCAGTAATTTGATAAGCAAGAATTATAGAAATAAAGATAAACAAATTTCATGTAACAATATAAAAGGAGCGAGAATAAATGGACAAAGCAGAAAAGCAGAATTTATTTAAAGAAGTGATGGGAAACTATCCGACGGGAGTAACGATTGTAACTGGAGTTACTGAGGATGGAACACCGGTTGGCTTAACCGTGAATTCATTTGCGTCCGTCTCGCTTGACCCCTTGATGGTGCTTTGGTCTATTGACCATGGAGTGTCAACAATTAAAGCATTTACAGAAGGAGGAAAGTTTGCTATCCACGTTCTCGCTGGTGAACAGCAAGAACTATGTAAAACCTTTGCCACAAAAGGAGTAGATCGCTTCGGTCAGTGTAAATGGGAGATGTCTGAAAATGGACTGCCAATCATTGAAGGGGCGTTTGGTGTCTTTGAATGTGAAACATCTCAAGCTGTTGAAGCAGGAGATCACACGATATTGATTGGGAATGTGACCAATATCCATCTTGATAAAACTAAAGATCCAATGCTTTATCATCGCCGTTGTTTCGGTCCAATTCCGGCTGAGTTTTATAGCTATGTTAAGTGAACAATCAAAAGAGGTTATCAGTTAATGGATAACAAAAATCGGGCAAATTGCCCGATTTTTTGTTGGCTATTAAGATATCCCTAGGGTGACACCGAGCTTCTTCAAATATTGTCTGTAAGCGATGCTCACGCGGTCAGAGATCAATGAAAGCTCAACTTGCAAGTCAAGCGGCAGCTCCTCTGGTTTTTGGTTTTCGACGATCGGTTTGTCCTGAGAGAAAATTTCATCCTGGAATTCGACCAGCTGCTGGTCTGTTAGTCCGGTATCGTAATTGAAAGAAAGAATACCGTAAGCGATGGAAGTTATTTCATCAACAGGGCGGACTGTTAAGAGAATCGTCATTAATGTATCATTTTCACGGTCTTTCTTCGTGAATTTTACCGTTAATGGACGAATGATTTCATACGTGTAGTAAACATATTTCGGTATGCCAGATCCGTCTGGGTCAGGCTGGAAAATAGCAATTTCGTCAGAGAATATCCGGCTGCCTTCCCAATGGACGGAATAGTCCCCGATCTCCCGATGCGTTTCTGCCCCTAAGTACCCTTGATGAACAACAGCAAGATGGCCGACATCAAGAAAATTCTCAATGATGCGCGGTGGCTTTGCTTGCACTTCTTGCGGTCCCCAAATGACATTGTGAAAGTCTGTGCCTTCCATTTCCTCATATCGAAAAAATTCTGGTTGGTTGTTCGCTAAGTTGACCCAAATGAAGCCGTATTTCTCCACACAAGCGTAGGAGACCGCTTTCGCTTTTTTAGGGATAGCTCTTCCTTCCGGCAGCTGCGGGATCTTCACGCAATCGCCTTGATCATTATATTCCCAAGCATGATAAGGACAGACGAGACAGTCATTCTTGACTTCTCCGAGTGATAAAGCAGCCCCTCTGTGGATACACAAATCTTTAAAAGCGTGCACGCCGTTATGGTTTCTGAAAATAGCCAAACGTTCTCCCATAAGAATGACTTGAACAGGCTTTTCTTTTACATCTTCTGAACGACAAGCTACTAGCCAATCCTGCCGTAATACATCGTCTTGCAACATATCTCTTATCCCTCCGAATCAATATCATGCCTTTATTTTAATAATAGGAGAGTAGTAGGTCAACAAAAATACGAATTAAATTATATTATTTCGAAAAAATGTTCGTTTTTTATATACAAAAAGAATTTTTTTTATATAATCCACTTGAAAATAAATAAAAAACGAATAAAAGGAAGGGTTGCAGTGGAAAACAAGTCAGGAAACAACATTATTATCGGAGTAGATGATAAAGTTAGCCCCGGTAAAGCATTTGTCCTTGGATTACAGCATGTGCTGGCTATGGATTTATATATTGCCCCAATTGTCATTGCAGGCCTACTTGCGTTAAGTACAGAGAATACATCTTTCTTTATCCAAATGTGCTTCTTGGCCACAGGACTAGCTACATTAATTCAAACAGGTGCAGGAATCAAGCTTCCAGTCGTACAAGGGCCGTCTTATGTGCCGATTGGTGCGATCGCTGCAATTGGCGGTAAGCTCGGTCTTGGCGCAATTGCAGGGAGCCTCATTCCTGGTGCCATCATTATTGCTATTCTTGGGTATCCGTTAAAGTGGTTTGCTAAAGCAGTTAGAAGGATTATTCCACCACTTGTCGGTGGTACGGTTATCATTATTGTAGGTATCGCTTTAATGCCTGTCGGGCTTAATAATGTGTTTATCTCAGAAGGAAACATCGGGGACAATATTTTGATCGCAGCTGTTTCGGCGATCGTGCTCGTTATTTGTATGCTGCTTGGCCGTAAAAAGAACGGTTTCAGCACGTTTTTACGCTTGGTCTCTGTTATTATTGCCATTGTCGCCGGTACAATCACAGCCAGCTTTTTTGGCACAGTTGATTTTTCCCCAGTAAAAGAAGCGAGCTGGTTTGCCCTGCCGACCTTATTTCCGTTTGGAAAGCCGATATTTGATGCCGGTGCTATTATTACAATGGTGTTTGTCTATTTCATTATTTTAATGGAAACAACAGGTACTTGGTTCGTTGTCTCTACTGTTACTGGAAAAGAACTGGACGAAAAACGCTTGAATCAAGCTTCTGTTGGAGAAGGGCTTGGCTGTTTGATCGGGTCTCTATTTGGCAGCACGCCGATGACGGGTTATTCATCAAATGCGGGCCTCCTAGCTATTACCGGTGTGGCAAGCCGGATGGTCATCATGGCAAGTGGACTGATTCTTGTCTTTCTTGGTCTTATTCCTAAATTGTCCACAGCGATTACGTGTATCCCTGAGCCTGTAATCAATGGGATCTTTGGCATCGTTTGTGTAGCTATCGTTACGAATGGCATGAAAGTTATTCAACCCATCATCATTGATGACCGCAATATGATCGTGATTGGCCTTCCAATTTTATTAACCATTGCTGTTACCATTTTACCGAAAGAAGTACTCAATAGTGTTCCTGACTGGGCTAACTATATTTTATCTTCTGGTATTACAGTTGGTGCACTGGCAACTGTTCTTCTAAATCTGGCCATTCCGGAAGAAAAAAGAAAAGCAGAAAAGGAAGTAAGCAGTTTATAGTGATTTGTGAAAAAGCCATCATCCTTCTTAAGAGGAATGATGGCTTTTTATAAAAGAACAGTTATTAAGGAAATCGGATAGGAATGTTTGATTTATGCTGGTCCTTATAGGAACGATAAGCGACAATGCTCCGGTCGGTTGTCCGGGCGTCTAATTGTAAAATCTGTGGCCCTTTCATCTCCAAATAATAATGGATGCCCATTGTTTCAAGGTCGTAGAACGTGAAGGTTTTCCCTAAAAAAGTTTTAGTCACTTTCTTTGTATCATGATGGGTGGGAATGAAGGCTGCCAGTTCTGTAACAGAGGCAGAAGGTATGCCTGTTAATTCAAACGTTTTTTCTTTTATATAGGCGGTAGTCCGTCCGAGTGTTTCCTTTGCCTGATTCACCATCTGATTCACGTTCATAGGGTTATCACCTCAAGAGCTGACCCATCATGCAAATGGGTCAGCTATTTGTTAATGATCCAATAAAATCATGCTGTTTTGCATTTGCTGAAGCTGCAGTCTCATTCGGTGAAGCTGTTCTCTTTGCTGCTCGTTTGCACTAAGTAACAATTTATCCAATTGATTGTAAGCATCCTCCAACATCAATTGAGACTGAGAAAAGTTTCCATCATTATTATGCTCTTGCCGAGCTGCCTGCTTATATTGTTCTTCAGCATAATTAATTGCCCCTTGACATTGCTCCAAACATTCATCGACAGATTGTCTTGTTGCCATGCAGATCCTCTCCTTGCGACAAGTAATAAAAGCTTGCCGTTGCCTTTAGTTTTGCCTTTTTTATTTCTGATTATTAAAGCCAAAGATTGAAAGGACGAGAAGTTTGCATGTGACATTTTTCCATACTACAGCTGGTGTTTTAAGCAAATAGTAAATACAGGGGGTGTTAATATGAGCAAAAATAGAAATCGGGGCAATAAAGCTTTCAGCGGTGTAAATCCTCAAGGATATGCCGGAGGAGGAAAAGGAGATACGAGCCCAAAGTCAGAGCTCGAAGATAGAGCTAAACATAGCAATACGAAGCGTTAACATTTGCTCTCCCGCTATAACGGCGGGAGGGCGATTCCAAACGAAGTGGTTTAAGCAAATGAATGTTTGGCAGCAGAATGAGTGTGGCCATGACAGAAAGACTTTAACGACGTCTTATTCCAGATTCGATGTAAACATGCGCACATAGAGGTAGGGGAATCACAGAGAATCCATTACAGTTCAAGTGCCCAATTGCCCATTATCCTCTAAAGACGCAGGTTTTTTTATGATGAAGATAGGTCTATTTATTCGCAACAAATTACATAGATTTGTTAACAGAGTAGTGTTAATATTGAGATAGTTAATGAGGGGGGAGAATAATGTTACATCCATTAAGAGAAATAGTGGAGCATTTATCAACTATTCAACAGACTTATCCAGAGGATACTTGCTTGATCTTAAGTGACAGGGAAACAATCATTGGCTATCTTCCAGGAAAGGAAATTGATTTAAAGTTAAAAGTCGGCGAGAGCATGTCCAAATATAAAAAATCTGCTACTTATAAAGTGTTGCAGACAGGTGAAAAAATTCGTGAAGAAATACCTGCAGACATGCTTGGCATTCCTTACGTATCAACTTGTACACCAATCAAGCAAGATGGACAAGTGATTGGCGCCTTTGCGGCAGTCGTTTCAAATCAAAAGATGGAGGATCTTCGCAAAGGAGCGGAAAAACTCAGCGCGGTTATTAGCCAAATGACAACGTTTTCAGAAGAAATAGCTTCCATCACTAATTCTTCGGCAGATAAACTCCAGGAATTGTCTCAGCAATCAGAAACGATGAAAAATAATATGAAGAGTGTGGAAAGAATTATTCAGCAAGTAAAGGAGATTTCCTCCAGGTCAAATATTTTAGGGTTAAATGCATCAATTGAAGCTGCTCGTTCTGGAGAGTATGGAAGAGGATTTTCAGTTGTGGCTGATGAAATACGTAAAATGGCCGCTAACAGTAATTCGGCGGCTGAAGATATACAAAAGCAGTTGGAATTAACTCAGAAAGAAATTTTAAAAATTAATGAATCTATCCATGAAATTGCCGCCCAAACAGAAGAACAATCGGCTAGTACGCAAGAGTTCCATTCAATGGTAGAAAGAATTTCTGATACAGCTAAACTGTTAAATAAGCACGGTGGAATCCATCATGCGTCCCATTAATGGCTGCCAAAGAAGGCGGTCTTTTTTTATTGGCAAGAACAAGCTTATATATTAGGTGTGGTGAAAGGCGTACACAACAAATTGATTGCTGAATGAGCAGGATTATCTCTATATTTCTGACAATCATCGTCCCGCTTATATTCAGCAGAGGGGGAACAGCAAAATAAATGAAAAGCCAAGCTGTCTTACTGCTGGCATGATGAAAATATTAGGCCATTACTTGTCACTATGCCTAATCGCCAACTATGCAAATACAAATTCCATGCTGTTTTAGCAGTAGCTGCTATACACAACGAGGACGATTGAATGTGATGTCAACGATTTCGTGGAAGGTGTGGGGAAAAGCTATTTGGGGTATAACAAAAGGTAGTATCCAGTGCAGCAGTGGAATGCTAAAAAATGGGGTGGAAAGAGTGTTTTATCGTTATTCTATAGCTTTATTATGTTTGGCTGGAGGAGCCTTCTTGTCTTTAAAAACTCGACGTCAACAGCGGTTGGCTCGCATCAATAGTCTGATGATCAAATCCATTGAACAGAAGGAAAATGAAATTACCTTTCATTGGAAAGGAGAATTGGCGCCCTATAACCTGTACAGGGAGGGGGAGCTCGTTTATTCAGGATCAGATACAGAAGTGACGGATACAGGACTTCTTCCAGGTCAGCCATATTCATATACAATCGAAAAGAAAAGGGCAGGAAACCGTCCTTCGAAGATAATAAAAATACAGACCGCTACTGCGGCAAAAGATAAGAGCTCTGTCAATGTCTTACAAGATTTAATCGTTACAACTATTGTAACAGACTCGCTTGTTAGTATGGAATGGGAGCCGATTGAAGGGATTGAAGAGTATTCAGTTTACCGGAACGGAGAAAGAATAGCGAAGGTAAAGGATTGTCGTTTTATTGATAATCATGTTCAAGCCAACAAGGATTATACGTATTCTATTCAAGCGGCCCGTCCCCTAGTGTTGTCAGAAAAGAAGATGAGTGAGGAAAAATTCGCCATAGCAGGGATTATCGGCTTTTTCAAAAAGGGAGCATCGGAAAAGGAAGCAGTCCTGGAAAGATTTAATCTAACTAAACGAATTGGCACAATTGAAAATGTATTAAAGCCAGTAGAACAGCTGTCTGAAGAGACAGAATGGATGGTTCGTTACACAACGTTTTTAGAGAATAAATGGTTGAAAAACCCCAACTTCTTTTCCCCGCTTCGTTATTTTAAAGGAGATAACCGCGGATTTGACCCTGATTCTCAAGATTATCGAACAAGAGCGGACATTCGAGTCAACTATAATGGACAAAGTCCTCAAGTTCATTTATCAAGAGATGTTGGCAAAACAAAAGCTTATGGGTGGATGAGAAGGCTGAAAAAAGAAGAAACAGCTTCAGAGGACGGTATTAAGATAGAAACTGTAAACACAACAAGCGAAAAAGTCATTGTTCATCTTACTCACTCAGTCGGAAATCCATTGGTTACTTCCCCAGCAATTGATTATAAAGTACGGGCTTTGCTGTTCAGCAATGGTTTTTTTGATATTAGCGGGATACATGACCAATCTCCTCATCATGAAATATACATTAAGAATAGCAGTCATCCTTATTGGCAGCCTCTTCATCAAGCAGAGAGCAAAGGCTTAGAATGGATGTCGACAACGATGGCCGATCAATTTTGGAGAGTTTCTAACTTTATATAAAAAAAGGAAAAGCGAAAAACGCTTTTCCTTTTTTTATATAAAGCGAGCCCGCACACTCGGTGACGGAAGCATGCAGCTTTCTTTTTTGCCAAACCATTTATAACGGTTTTTGGCGATAAAGTCATAAGCTATATTTCGGATTGGACGAGGCACGATAATCAGCGCATATAACAGTTTCCATGCTCCCTTTAAATGTTTGCAAATACGAAGGGCAGCGGCTGATTTGTAATAAACTTTGTCTCCTTCAATCAAAATCATACTATCAATATCAGATGGCACGCGGTGTTTTTTCAATAACGATCGCCCGGTGTCACTTTGCAAAGAGGCAAAGTGAAAGATGCCTTTAGGGTCATTCTTTATAATGAACTGGACACTTGAATCACAAAAATTACATTCACCATCAAATAAAATAATCGGGTTCATTTTTTGTCCTCCTCTATTTCTTAAAATATAAATTCATTACTTCTATTTTATCCTCTTTTAAGTCGCATAAAACGTTCAATGGTTATCATGAATGAAACTATAAAAAAAATCAGCATACTAGAACAGTCATAGTCTAACAATTTTTCTTTTTAGAACCATTGTATGTTCAAAACGAACAATATGACTTGACTATTTTGTTTTAAAGTAACATAATTATGTTTGAAAGTAACAAAAGATTATTTGATATGAAGGCGGTGCTTGGCAATGTCGTCTTATGAGCGAAAAAAGAGCATTCTTGAACAGTTACACATTTACGGAAAGGTCGAGATTACAGAGCTTTCAGAAGCTTTATCTGTCTCTCCAATGACGATTCGTCGAGATCTCGATCTATTAGAAAAGCAAAAAAAATTAATCCGCACACATGGAGGAGCCGTTCTTCCACAGGCTTTAATTAATGAACAATCTTTTGCTTCCAAAGCAGGATCGGCCGTTGAAGAAAAAAAGCAAATTGCGTTAGAAGCTGTCTCTCTTGTTAAGCCAAATATGACCGTTTTGCTTGATTCAGGAACCACTACACTGGAAATTGCCCGGCTGTTGAAAAACAATGTGCCAGCCACCGTAATAACAAACGATATACAAATTGCTGCTGAGTTAATGGATAGCCATTTGGAAGTAATTATAATCGGCGGCCGGCTCCAAAATGATGTCGGTGCCCTGTTCGGCTCTCTTGCAGAAAATACATTAAGAAATATGCATGTTGATCTCTTTTTTATGGGAGCCCATGCGATTCATTCAGCATTCGGTATTACAGCCCCCACACTCGAAAAAGCGGCTGTTAAGCAAGAGATGATAAAAACTGCAGAAAAAGTTGTGCTTGTGGCGGATTCTTCTAAATTCCATCAGAAGGCATTTTCAAAAGTATGCGATTTAGACTTTGTCACGACCGTTATTACAGACAGATATATATCCGAAGAAATTCGAAAATCCTATGAGGAATACGTAGATATAGTAATAGCAAAGTAGGTGGGCAGGATGAAAATAGGAATTATTGCAGATGATTTAACGGGTGCGAATGCGACTGGTGTTCGGCTTGCGAAAGCTGGCTTTGTAAGTGCCGCTGTTGTTTTCGGAGGAGGAGTCCCCACTTCAGGAAACTTTACTGCTATTAGTATAGATACAGATAGTCGCTATATAAAGCCA
Source organism: Bacillus sp. PK3_68 (assembly GCF_003600835.1). Lineage (NCBI taxonomy): Bacteria > Bacillati > Bacillota > Bacilli > Caryophanales > Bacillaceae > Bacillus > Bacillus sp. PK3_68. The sequence goes on from NZ_NQYC01000001.1 coordinate 3,865,455, forward strand.
GACACTGCTAAGTATCGTGTTCAAAAGGCTTATCGACAGTTAAAAGAGTGGGGAGCGGATGTAGTAGCCAAGCGGATTGATAGCACGGTTCGCGGAAACTTAGGTGCAGAAACAGACGCTCTGTTAGATGCGATTGGCCCTGGCAGTATTGCTGTTGTAGTGGCTTCCTATCCGGATTCAGGACGTGTCACCTCCGGCGGATATTTGCTTGTAGAAGGGATGCCTGTTCAAGCAACAGATGTAGCAAAAGATCCGATGAACCCGATTGCAAGCTCTTATGTCCCAGATGTTATAAAGGAGCAAAGCCGCTATGAAGTCGGCCATATTGGGCTAGGGACGGTTTTAAAAGGAGCGGAAGCCATTTTACCTGCAATGAAGGCGTTAATGGCTGCAAACAAACGAATTATTGTCGTGGATGCAGTAACGAATGAAGAGATTGACCATATTGCAGAATCGATGGCCGCTATTGATGAGTATGCGATCATCCCCGTAGACCCTGGTCCATTATCAGCTGCCTACGGCCGTGTCAAATCAAGACAAAGCATACATCTGAATAAATGGATTGTCACAGTAGGAAGCGTGACTCCGTTAACAGGACGGCAGATTCGCTATTTAATCGATAAAACCAACTCGCATCCTGTGTATGTTAATGCGGCGAATCTCGCATCTTTAACAGATTCATGGGAAGAAGAAGTGCAGCGGGCGACAAAGGAAGCGTTAGAAAAGCTAAAAGAGGAAGAAATTTTAATTATTACAACACAGTCACCCGCGTCCATAGTGTTGCCGCTTTCAGAAATAGCAAAAGAAGAAGGAACAACAGAGGAAACATTGGCTAAAAGAATCACGGACGGGTTGGCTAAAATTACCTATGGAGTGTTTAAAGAGCGGGGCGCGGCCATTAATGGCACTTTTTCAAGTGGAGGCGATGTAACGGCTGCTCTTTGTGCAGTGAGCAAAGCGGAGGCCATTCAACTGGAGGATGAAGTACTGCCGCTCGCTGCTTATGGAAAATTTATTGGTGGGGCCCTTAACGGCATTCCGGTTGTGACAAAAGGCGGAATGGTCGGCGACAAACAATCGATTTATCAGTGTGTCAATTATCTAAGAACAAAAAATCATGAAGGACGTGTTTAATATGACAATAGAACGTGCAATTATCGCTATCCCTATGGGAGATGCAGCCGGGATTGGACCGGAAATTACCGTAAAATCATTAGCCAAAGAGGAAATCTATTCTATGTGCCGTCCCCTCGTTGTTGGTGATGCAGCAACCATACGCGAAGCGATTGTAGTAACAGAAACTAATTTGAAAGTAAATGAAGTGTCTTCGCCAGCAGAGGGGAAATATGAATTCGGCACAATTGATGTATTGAATTTGGCAAACATTGATGCAAAGGCTCTTCAACCTGGGAAGGTCCAGGCTCAATGTGGACAAGCAGCTTTTGAATATATTAAAAAATCCGTTCAGCTGGCGATGGATGGGGAAGTAGCCGCTCTTGCTACTACACCGATTAATAAAGAATCGTTGAAAGCTGCGAATGTACCATTTATCGGTCATACGGAAATGCTAGAATCCCTGACGAATTCCAAAGATCCGTTAACGATGTTTGAAGTGCGCAGTCTGCGTATCTTTTTCTTAACCCGTCATGTGTCTTTAAAAGAGGCGATTACTCAGATGACAAAAGAACGCGTTCATGACTATTTAATCCGATGTGATCAAGCGTTGCAGCGTCTTGGAATTGAGAATCGCTCGATCGCAGTGGCTGGATTAAATCCACATAGCGGAGAAGGCGGCTTGTTTGGTGATGAAGAAGTAAAAGAAATTGGACCGGGAATCGAAGCGGCCAAAAGAGACGGAATTAACGCTTACGGACCAGTGCCGGCAGATTCTGTTTTCTTCCAGGCGTTAAATGGCAAATATGATGCCGTTCTATCCTTGTATCACGATCAGGGACATATCGCTGCTAAAATGACAGATTTTCATCGTACGATTTCTATTACAAACGGCTTGCCTTTCTTGCGTACATCAGTTGATCATGGAACGGCATTTGATATCGCTTGGAAAAATATTGCTTCCAGTGTCAGTATGGAAGAATGCATTAAATTGGCAGCACAGTACGCACCAAAATTCACACGCGAGTCGCTTTAATAGAGAGAACCAAAAGAGAGGGGATTCTCCCTTTCTTTTTACCTATATTGAAAGGGGTTGCAGAGGATGACACCAGAAACGCAAATGATCGTCGGATTGATTATTGGTGTAGCCGCATTGATCATACTTGTGTTAAAAACAAAAATTCATGCATTTTTAGCTTTGATTATCGGAGCTTCTTTAACTGGAATTATTGGTGGGATGGACCCGGTTAAAGTAGCGGAAACAATCTCTGCAGGGTTTGGAAGTACGTTAGGATCGATTGGGATTGTTATTGGTTTTGGCGTAATGATCGGCCGGATTTTGGAAGTATCGGGTGCAGCAGAGAGACTCGCCTACAGTTTAATTAAACTTGTCGGAAAGAAAAAAGAAGAATGGGCGATGGCCATTGCCGGATATATTGTGTCTATTCCTATCTTTGTCGATTCAGCATTTGTTATTTTAAATCCATTAGTTAAGGCGCTTTCCCGCAAAACAGGAAAGTCTGTTGTCACACTTGGAGTCGCATTGGCCATCGGGCTGGCTGCTACGCATCATGCTGTGCCACCTACGCCAGGACCACTGGGTGTAGCGGGTATTTTCGGAGTGGATATTGGCTTAATGATTGCTTGGGGGTTAGTGTTTGCCGTTCCAATCATTATTGTTGGTGTCACTTATGCCAAGTGGATTGGCAAGAAAATTTACCAGCTTCCTGCTGAAGAAGGGGCAGATTTTGTCCGTCCAGATGCTCCACAGGCCTATCAGGAGTTTTTGGAATTATCAGCTGAAAGAAGCAAAGAGTTACCTTCTTTATTTCGTTCATTCCTGCCTATTTTATTGCCGATTGTTTTAATTTTTATTAATACAACATTAAGTGCGATGGAGATCAAGGGAGGATGGATTGACTATTTGTTATTCCTAGGTCAGCCAATCATTGCTGTAGGACTGTCATTGGTGGCAGCGATTTATGCATTGGCAGGACATATGAAGCGTGAGGAGGCACTTGAACGCATGGAGGAAGGAATGGTCACAGCCGGTATTATTTTACTTGTGACAGGAGCCGGTGGTGCGTTAGGGCAAGTGCTTCGTGAAAGTGGAGCCGGAGATTATATTGCCCAGCAAATTGCTTCTTTGCCATTACCAGCTATTTTAATTCCATTTTTCATTGCGACACTTGTCCGTCTTGTTCAAGGAAGCGGAACAGTAGCGATGATCACAGCAGCCTCCATTTCCGCGCCTATTGTGGCGAATCTGGATATCAATATGGCGCTCGCAGCTCAGGCAGCTGCACTTGGTGCGATGATTTTCTCTTACTTTAATGATAGTTTATTTTGGGTGGTTAACCGGATGCTTGGCATTAAAAATGTAAAAGAGCAAATACTCGTTTGGTCTGTTCCGACAACATTAGCATGGTTAACTGCTCTGGTGTCCCTGCTCATTGCTAATTTGTTTGTTTAAGAGATTGATTGCTGCTGGCTAAAAATATCATGAAGAGCTGCTTCGGGTTGAAGAGAAATATTTTATTTTTAAATGAAGATATTGAATGAGAAATAGAACGGCTGGATAGTAAATAGTGGCAAACGTAAATAATTACCAGCCGTACAGGAGCGTCTCTTGTTAAAGAGCGCTCCTTTTGTATTTGGTTCTATGATGGGGTGTTGTACTTCTTTTCCATATCCTCGGGACTGATTTTCTGCAGAGCGGACAATTGTTCAAATTCTTTGATTTGTGATACGGCCTCCTCATATTCAATAGAGTGAGTATACACCTTGTCAAAATAGACAGCTTCTTCAGGCATTAATATTTTTACCTCGATTTCAATAGCTGCTCCTCCCGTGTCTTCATCTCCAAGTGACATATCGGAAAGATTCTTTTCCTGCTGAGAAATGAAGATTTTTTCTTTTTCTTGTTGAGACCGAACGAGGCTCATGATCTCGCCCAGATCTTGTATTTGTTTCATATATGATCACCTCATTTTACTTTACCTTATTTTTTCAAAATTAATCATTTATAAAAAATTGAAGACTTAGGTCGAATGAATGAAAATGGAGTAAAGAGGTTTAAAGAAGTTCTTACCTGTGTAAAGTGAGTGTATGTGTACATAATTTCTAGAAAGGGAGGATGAGTATGAAAAAAATATTCTTTTTCTTCTCCATCTTAGCGGTCATGCTAATTGTCAGTGCATGCGGCGGTGGAGAGGATAAGGCAGCAGACAAACAAAAAAATGGCGAAACGACATCTGAAAACAATTCCACAGCCACAGAAGAACAGCCAAGTGAAGAAACCTCTACTGAAAAACAGGCCCCTACATCTCCGGATGAGCCCATTTCTGATGATGGAGAAGATAATGACTCCCAGGTGATTGATTTAAAAAATAGCGAGGGGAAAAAAGTAGGGATAGCTGAACTGAAACAAACGAATGAAGGGGTATCCATTAAGGTGGAGGCTTCGAATTTGCCACCAGGTGAGCATGGATTTCACATTCATGAAACCGGAAAATGTGAAAAACCGGACTTTGAATCAGCAGGTGGTCATTTTAACCCAACGAATGCCAGCCATGGAATGAATCACGAAAAGGGACCACATGCCGGCGACTTGCCAAATCTTAATGTAGAGAAAGATGGAACAGTAAAAGCAGAAATGATTGCAAAAGAGGTAACACTTAACAGTGGAGAAGATCATTCTTTAATAGATGAAGACGGATCAGCTCTTGTTGTTCACGAAAAGGCAGATGATGGCGAATCTCAACCAGCTGGTGATGCAGGCACCCGCATAGCTTGTGGGGTTATAAGCACTCAATGATAAACATAAAGGCCTTCCCAATCTTTTGTGGATTTGGGAAGGCCTTTATTATGCTGTTAGTTAGCTCGCTATCTTTTTTCGATTTGGCGTATACTTATTTCCAATTTTAATAATAATGGGTGCCAATCATCGTTGGCAACAGCCAAATAGCGAGTATGGGAATGTCATTTAAAAAAGGAATGTGCGGGCTGTTAACAACAAGTGTGGCTGTAACTATTCCAATATAGGAGCCGAGCATTCCAGCGATATGCCGGTTTAGCCAATTTCTTTTCTTTTTCTTCACAGAAAAATAACCAATTAAAGCAAATGAAAAGGAGAAGAGGGCGATATAGAAGAGGTAGGCACTCTCTTCCCAATGAGTAATGGCCATAATGAGAGCTGAAAGAAAAAAAAGTGCATAGGACCAAAAATAAATTTCACCGGAGATCGTATGCTTCCCTTTTTTCTTGTTAGAAAAGCCAGCAAATAGCCCTGTAAATAAACAAATAAAGCCCGTAACGATATGGACTGTTAAAATAAATAAAAACAAAAGATCACCTTTTCATATGAACATCAAAAAAGCAACTGCACTTTCAAATAGAAGATTGAAGGTGAGTTGCTTGTTTGTTTAGAGCAGAATTTTACTGTTCTATTTAGTTAAATGAGCATCTAGGCAATAATTATGCTTTTTGAACGTTAGACGCTTGTAAGCCGCGTTGGCCTTGTTCTGTTTCGAAAGTAACTGCTTGACCTTCGTCTAAAGATTTGTAGCCTTCACCTTGGATCGCTGAGAAGTGAACAAATACATCGTCTCCGCCTTCGCGCTCGATGAATCCAAATCCTTTTTCTGCATTGAACCATTTTACTTTACCGTGTTCCATTTTGTATCCTCCTCTTGTGCGAAAAGCACATCAATGGTACTATCCTTGCTCAAATTCATTAGACGAAAAGTACTTAACTTTCCTTTTTCTTCGAACAAAAATAATTCTCTTTAAACATAACAGACACTGCTAAAGAAGGCAAGAAAAGGAGAAAGTGATTTCTCGGCAATATTCGCCAAGTGAAGGCTTTTAGTGAGTAAAAACTGTCGAAAACTGCCTTTTCCAGACTTTATTCCTATATTTTAAAGTGGAAAGTCAAGGGTAAATCGTCTATTCGACTGATTTATCAGAATATTTAATTAAGTATAATGGGGACGTATTATAAAAGTGATGGGGGGGATGTTTTGAGGAAATTTGTGGTATTTTTTTAGGGATTTCTTTGCTATTTTCCACAGGGTTTTCATCTGCTGCAACGGCAGCAGAAACAGTGCCTGGTGGACCTTCTACTAACGGAGAAATGAATTTGAACAGCCTTGTTACATATGAGGATATGATTAAGGTGTTGAAGGACATTGAGCAGACCAGCAAAGGAAAGGTAGAAGTACTTACTTTAGATAAGTATGGAAAAAGTGAACAGAATCGAAGCTTTTATGCGGCAAAAGTTGGGACAGGCCCAATTAAGGTTTGGATACAGGCCCAAATTCATGGAGATGAAAAGCTGACAACACGGGCTGTTTTGGACTTGCTAAAAACATTTGGCAGCAGCGGGGCAAAGGATGTAAAAGAAATCCTGAACAATGTAACCATTTATGCCATTCCAATGTACAACCCGGACGGCAGCATCATGAATACGCGGACAACAACGCTGTATGAAAAGGGGGAGCCAAAGCTAAGCGGAGAGGGCAAGCCATTAACGATCGATTTAAACCGTGATTGGTCAGAGAATGGATTTAAAGCAAAAGAATCGTTAGCATTTTATAAGTATTGGGCGGATGTAAAGCCTGATTATGCGGTCGATCTGCATCATCAAGGCTTTAAGACGGTATACGGTACAAACGAGTCAACTTCGATGTCGCTTGGTGTATCGCTTGCTCCAAACGGTCCAACACTGCCTAGTGTGAAAAATTACAATGAGGTTACCCGTCAAATGCAAGTATATGTCTATGATGCGCTAAAAGACTATGGATATACACACATTGATCGCTATCAAGTGGGAAGCGGCGATCAGAGGTACGAAATTGATATCAAGGGCGGAGTAGTTTCGGCTATGATGCTCGGCTTGAACTATAACAATCTTAATCCGACAAGGCATAGCAATCCAGCGATTTTCTTTGAGACAAAAGGGAATACAAGGGAGGGTGGCCTTGGACAAAAATCAAATGGTTATTTAACCAAGCAAAATTATTTAGGGTTAAAAGCGCTTCTTGAAGGAATTGCTTCTGGAAAGGTAAATAACGCGAACCCTAACCGCTGGGAAGGCATTCCAGCGTATCCGCTTGCTGGTTATCAGACAGACACTGGGATTATCCCTGCTGGCTATTAATAGAGAGCTTTTCTGCTGATCGTTAGGCCGCTTATTACAAAATGTAAAATCAAAAGTACCAATTCTGCCCAAATAGAGAAGGTTTGTGGGAGTAATTGGGATAAAAGAAACAGCCAGAGGAGTCTTCCTCTGGCTGTCTTTTTTGTGAGAGTATTATTTGAAAAATACTTTCTCGATATTATATTTCGATTGAAACTGATTAATAATATACGTTTCATAAATTTCCCGTTCCATTGGATCATTCACATAGCAGACTTCAATTTTATAGACGTCATCTCTATGCAGTTTAATCGGAGAAGCTGTGTCTTCAAAGCTTTTACGGATGCGCATCCTTAATTTTCTTGCTTTCCCAACGAACATTAACTCGTCGCGAGCATCATAGTACATATAGATGCCCCCTTTATCACGGGCGATTTTGTGATAGTCAATAAAGCCATACTCTCTGGCTATTGCCGCTTCGCTCGTGTCTCCTTCAGAATTCTTTTTTATAATGGTCAGATCTGGTTGAGGTACTTCAATTTTTATCATTTGCAATCGCTCCTATTCCTCTATAAAGCGTACCATAAATGCCAAGAAAAGCTACTGTTCCTTTGATAATTTCACAAATTTTCGCCGTTTAAGGTTACTTTTCTTTATTCACCAGCTTCTGCAGATAATGGACAAAAACATCATCTCTGGCAAGCGAAGCCTCAAAGGTTCTCTTTAAGAAGTTTTCCCCTGCTTGAAAGTCCGGAAAAGCTTCTGGTAAAATGGTGCCTTCGCGATTAATCGTCCATTTATTTTCAGCCGCCTCATATAAAAGAAAAGTCTCTCCAGACCGGCTTTCATAAAGGGAACCGAATGACGACTCTTTTACATTGTAGCGGTTTCTTCTGGCATCTTCCCGCAGCGGCATCAAGTGAAACGTTTCCGTGACGAACTGTCTGTAGGCTTCCTCTGTCATAGAAGCACCGGCTGCTTTCGCATGACCGCCGCCCCCATAGTGGGCGGCTATTTCTGAGACATCGATATGATCATGGATTGTGCGAAAGCCGAGCCGCTTTCCGCCGATATTTAAGATCGCAATATAATCAAGGTGGGGGTTGTCCTTCCCGAGCTCATTCCCGAGCTCGGAATGGTATGATTCCGCATAAACGACTCCTGCCAGATGCTCTCCAACTTTAGCTTGCACAAGTTCCCGTCTTTTCCGGCGGATGTAACGGGCGATTTTGTCATCTTCCATATCTAATATTTTTTCTTCTAATTCATCGAAAAAGAAATGATCATGATAACGAAGCCGGCTCATCATTCTTTCTTCAAACTCCTCTATTGATACTAAAAAGAAAAGAGCATTCAGTCTGCGTGCTTCCTGGTTATCATTTTTTTCCCATTCCCATGTATCATACTGCCTGACGAGCTCTACGAACTCAGCAATTGCACTAGAGGGCTCCATTAGCTCCTGTTCCAGCAAATACTCATAAAGCAATGAAGTAGCAGAAGTTAGTTTTCCTTCTTTATCTTCAACGACAACGTGTCCCCATTCATGCTCGTTAAAGTGAAGAGCCGTTTTATGATGGTCAATCAACTGCACTTTCCCGCCGGCCAGATAAAATTCATTCAGTTTTTCTTTGTTTTCATCATTAACAGATAAATCAGTAATAAGTAAAGAAGTTTTCTTATCCTGATGTTCTAAAAACCATGCTACTTCATAGTCAAGACCCGATACGGAATTGTAGCGGACCTGTACCTCCTTTCCGAAGGCAAGCTTGGCTAGAATGCCACAGCCGACGCCGTCTAAATCATTGTGTGTTAACAATTTGTACATTACCTTCACCTCACTGTATTTAGTATGTTACCCAAAGAGAGAAAATTGAAGTATAAAAACACTCATTGCAGCTCAGTTTACGAAAAAGTAGGGTAAAACTATTGAATAAGGGGTGTAAAAGATGACATTAATCCGTCTTGGTTATGCAGCGATGAGCATGAATGTAAAAAACAGCTCTCCTTCTCAAACGATGACTCATACACAATTTATCAAGATAAAGGACAGGGAAGCGGCTATTAGAAAGCTCGAAAGAATTGCGGCTTCGAATATAATGAACTGCTTGCGGCTTCTGAGGCACAATGCGGCAAATGATATCCACTTTTTTCGACTTAGCTCCAAATTAATCCCGCTCGCTAATCATCCGGATTTGCCGGATTGGAATTTTATAAAGCCTTTAAAAGAAAATCTAGCAGCTATTCGTGATTATTTAGATGAACATCCGACTATGCGGATTGACTTTCATCCCGAACATTTCGTCGTCTTGAACACACAGAATACGGAAGCTTTTCAAATGGCTTTAAAAACGCTTATTATGCATAAAAAGTTATTAGAAGGAATGGGAATCGATCCTGAACATCGCTGTGTTCTTCATGTTGGCGGAGGATATAAAGATAAAGAAAAAGCACTTGAACAATTTATCCATAATTGGGCACTCATCCCTCCGTCTTTGCAAAAGATGATTATGCTGGAGAATGATGATACTACTTTTACCGTAAAGGATGCGTTATATCTTTGTGAAAAAATAGGCATTCCTTTTGTTTTTGATTACCATCATCATCGGGCGAACCATGAAGAAGGAGAAACCTGGGAAGAGGATTGGAAGCGAGTTGTTAGCACCTGGACAAGTGCCAAGCTTCCACTGAAGATGCATATTTCTAGCCCGAGATCAGAGAAAGACTTCAAAGCCCACGCGGATTTTATTAACAAGACGGAATTACTTGAATTTTTGCGGAAAGTAAAAGGAAGCATTTCTCAAATAGATATAATGATTGAAGCAAAGAGAAAAGATGACGCTTTGTTTACGTTAATAGAAGCGGTCAGAGGTGAGCCGGATATAACAATCATGGATGGATCCAGCTTTTATATTACCTAACAGAAAGGCCAGACACCTCTTGAAGTGTCCGGCCTTTCGCCTATTCGTTCTCACGCATAGTATCGTCAACAATGGCTCTTAAATCCTTATGAAACAGCTCATCGCTGCATACAAAGCTGTCTTCATGGCCGTTACCGACAATTCTCTTTAGCTCTCCTTCATCACCTTTAGCATTAATAATCTCAAAAATTTGATTTAATCCTTCTGATATTTGTTTATCTTCGTCCTTCAAACAGACCAACCTCCTTTTTAGTGTTTATTCTTCCCGCAAAAAGAATGTTAAATCCTGTTTATCCAAAAAGGGGAGGGGTACTATACTTTTTTAAAACAATAAATAACCTGTTCTTGTAATAATTTTTGAATATTTTAACAAAAAGCTTGAACAAAAGAGGTATGTCTGAAATAATATAAGTATATGATCATATATTCATATAAAGGAGCGTATGTAATGGGACACTCACACAGTCACGGTCACAATCATGGCCATAGCCATGGGCACGGACATCACCATCACTCAACAAATAACAAACAAGCGTTAAAACTATCATTTATGTTAATCGCGACGTACATGGTCGTAGAAGTGGTGGGAGGAATTTTGACAAACAGCTTGGCATTGCTGTCGGATGCGGGGCACATGCTGAGCGACGCGGCAGCCTTGGGCCTCAGTTATTTGGCTTTAAAATTTGGTGAAAAAGAAGCCACGCTATCGAAGACATTTGGCTACAAGCGGTTTGAAATCCTGGCTGCTTTTATTAACGGCCTCACCTTGCTTGCTATTTCGGTTTATATTTTTATTGAGGCGTACAAGAGGATTATGACTCCTCCAGAAATAATGAGCATTGGCATGCTGATTGTTTCGGTCATTGGTCTGTTAGTGAATATTGGAGCGGCTTATATTCTAATGAGAGGAGACAAAGACGAAAACTTAAATGTTCGCAGTGCTTTTTTACACGTTCTTGGAGATCTGCTCGGTTCGGTAGGAGCGATAGCCGCTGCTTTAATGATTATGTTTTTTGGCTGGAATTTGGCTGATCCAATTGCGAGTGTTATTGTTGCTATATTGATTATTATAAGCGGCATCCGGGTCACAAAGGATTCTTTCCACATTTTAATGGAAGGGGCACCGGAAAACATTAATGTTTTGCAAGTGAGGGAGGCCCTGCTTAGTTTGCCTGGGATCGATGATGTTCATGATTTGCACGTATGGGCGATCACTTCTGACTTTCCTGCATTAAGCTGTCACGTAGTCACTAGTCCAGATATAGAAGGACAGCCGCTGCTCAAGGAAATCCAAAAGAAACTACATGATGACTTTCATATTGAACATACAACGATTCAAATTGACTTTTCTGATTATCCATGTAAAGGAGATCACTGCAATTAAGAAGGCGGTTCCTATAGAACCGCCTTCTTAATTGCAAAGAGTTTCATCGTGTATCAATAGCATATGTTCGCTTTTTTCTTACAGGATGATGAATAATTTTCTAAAAGAGGATTGATCTGTATATCAGATTATTTTATTATCATTATTAATAATGATAATAATAAGGAGTGATATATATGGTTGGATCCTATGCATTTGCGGGAATGATTTTTCAGTTACTCATTTCGATCTTACTGCCGACAGCTCTACTTATTTATTGGCGGATAAAAGGAAAATTTTCTTGGAGAGTGTTTTGGGCGGGAGTAGGAGTATTTATCATATTTGCACAAATACTCGAAGGAGGACTGCATGCGACGATGATTGATCCTTCGGGCCCTTCCTTGAAAATGACGGATAATCCTTTTGCCTATGCTTTGTATGGAGGACTTGCAGCTGCATTGTTTGAGGAACTAGGACGCTATTTTGTTTTTTTATTGGTGTTAAAACGCAGCCGTGAATTTGGCGATGGCGTGTCCCTTGGCATCGGCCATGGAGGAATAGAAGCAGTGCTAATTGGTGCCGTCGGAGCAGTTAATGCACTTGTATATGCAATCATGATTAATAATGGCACATTTGAAACTAATCTTAGTGTACTGCCTTCACAGCAGATAAGCCAGTTGAAAATGCAGATAATCGAAACCAATTTTGGATCGTATTTGCTGGCTGGTATAGAGCGGGCAGGAGCCATTGTTATGCAGATTATGTTTTCGGTGATGGTACTGCTTGGAGTACGGAGCGGCAAGTTTAAGTATGTATTATATGCCATCGGCCTTCACCTTTTCATTGATTTCTTCGTTGCACTTTACCAGGTAGGTACGATTACAAGCATTTGGATTATTGAAGGATTAGTAGCAGCCTTTGCTTTGCTGTCTATTTATATTATTCGCCAGTTGAAGTTGCATTTTAAGTAAGAAGAAGTAAATGGACGGGGAGCTTCACCCAATCAGTGTGAGAAAATAGAACAAATAATCGTTAATGAGTAAAAAGCTGCCCAATATACGCCAGGTTTGTTTTTATAGGACTTGTAAAGCCAGATTTGATCATACTAGTGGAAGAACTCTAAGTGCGTGGCACAATAAAAAAATAAATGTACCCCTGAATCACCGGGAAAGAAGGCGATGATTGACAAGCGATGCTTTATAAGGAGGATGAAGGATGCTCGTATTGGATGATTTTACTGTTATCCGGTATGAGTCTGTGCCTCAGGGGGAGTGCATATATAAAGTATTTATAAAATTAGAAAATTTTTTATGCGAGTGCTAATTGTTTTGACAAAATAAAAAAAATGGTATGATTTAATTTACATTAACTGTGTAAAGGAGATTGATGAGATAATGGAAAAAACATTTACAATTATAGATGAAGCAGGAATTCATGCACGTCCGGCAAGTATTTTGGTACAGGCTGTGAGCAAATTCTCGGCGGATGTCAGTCTTGAATATAATGGAAAAAGTGTAAATTTAAAGTCTATTCTCGGTATTATGTCTCTCGGTATCCCTTCTGGTGCTGAAGTGAAAATAACTACATCTGGTGCGGATGAAGCAGAAGCTATGCAAACAATCACAGAAGTATTGGAAAAAGAAGGATTAGCTAAATGAATCAATGGTTAACAGGAATCGGAGCCTCTGCAGGAATTGCGATTGCAAAGGCTTTTCGTTTGGAAGAACCTGATCTGGTCGCAGAAAAGAAGGAAGTACTTGACAAAGGATCAGAAGTTCAACGTTTTGATCGTGCAATTGAGAAATCAATAGGTGAACTGCAAAAAATTAAAGAACACGCGGCAGGAACGCTCGGCGAAGATAAGGCTGCTATTTTTGAAGCGCATACACTTGTTTTAAATGATCCTGAACTGCTTAATCCAGTAAAGGATAAAATAAACCAAGAAGGTATTAATGCTGAATTTGCCATGAAAGAAGTATCGGATATGTTCGTTTCCATGTTTGAATCCATGGACAATGAATATATGAGAGAGCGCGCGGCAGATATTCGTGATGTAACAAAGCGGGTTATCGGGCATTTGCTTGGAGTAGAGATACCGAATCCGAGTTTAATTTCTGAAGAAGTCATTATTGTAGCAGAGGACTTGACACCGTCAGATACGGCTCAATTAAACAGACAGTTTGTCAAGGGCTTTACAACTAATATTGGTGGGCGCACTTCCCATTCAGCGATTATGGCACGTTCCCTCGAAATTCCAGCCGTTGTCGGTACAAAAACAGCGCTGAATGATATTGAAAATGGCATGATGCTGATTATTGACGGTCAAGAGGGAAAGGTAATTATTGATCCAGAGTTGACTGTTATTAAAGAGTATGAAGAGAAAAAGGCGGCATATGAAGCATATAAAGCAGAGCTTGCTGAGCTTGTAAATGTGCCAACAGCTTCCTCAGATGGCTGTCGAGTGGAGTTGGCTGCTAATATTGGCACACCTGAGGATGTAGCCGGTGTTCTTCAAAATGGGGGAGAAGGGATTGGCCTCTACCGTACTGAATTTCTCTATATGGGACGTGACCAGTTGCCAACGGAAGAAGAACAGTTTACAGCTTACAAAAAAGTCCTTGAACGCATGGAGGGAAAATCGGTTGTTGTCCGGACTCTTGATATTGGCGGGGACAAAAAATTGCCGTATTTAGATTTGCCGAAAGAAATGAATCCGTTTTTAGGCTTTCGGGCTATTCGCTTGTGTCTAGAGATGCAGGACATGTTCCGTACACAATTGCGTGCACTTCTTCGTGCCAGCGCCTATGGCTATTTAAAAATCATGTTTCCGATGATTGCCACGCTTCAAGAATTTCGGCAGGCGAAGGCAGTTTTGTTAGAGGAGAAAGAAAAGCTGCAACAAGAAGGAATCACTGTTTCTGATAACATCGAAGTCGGAATGATGGTAGAGATTCCTTCATCTGCTGTAATGGCAGATATTTTTGCGAAGGAAGTTGACTTCTTCTCCATAGGCACCAATGACTTAATTCAATATACTTTGGCTGCAGATAGAATGAATGAACGGGTAGCTTACCTATATCAGCCATATAATCCAGCTATCCTTCGTTTGATTAAAATGGTAATTGATGCTGCGCATAAAGAAGGAAAATGGGTAGGCATGTGCGGAGAAATGGCAGGCACAGAAGCGGCTATCCCAATTTTGCTTGGTCTCGGCCTTGATGAGTTCAGTATGAGTGCGTCATCTATTTTACCAGCTAGAAGCATTATCTCTCGCTTATCAAAAGCATCCATTAGTGAGAGAGTGGAAGAAGTGCTGCAAATGGATACAGCCGAAGAGGTAGAACAGTTTGTAAGAACCCATTTTTTATGAGAAAAGAAAGTTAACTAAAAAGGAGGTTGCCCTTTCCGGCAACCTCCTTTTTAGTTTGGAGGTTTTTCTCTGTTGTTTCTATTTGTGCTAATCCTATTTTCCATTTGACTGCCGCTCATTTTATCGGGAGTGAAAATTTAAAATATATAGAATATTATAAATGGTGAATTATTATGCATGTATAGATTTATTTCCATTAAATTTTTCGAGAATAGAGCATATAGAATAGATTTTCTATATTATTATTATTTAAATAATTTGCATGAAAATAAAAGAAATTGTGTTAATATAATTATCAGAAAGAGTTAAAATGTAAAAATAGATTGAAAATTGTCGTTGTAAACGCTATTATTTTACTAGATAACAAGAACAAGAACAGAGCAAATTATTATTCTTGGTTTATCAAAAAACAGAAAAAGAAAAATATTTAGGGGGTCAGCAACATGAATATTTCAATTAAAAAGTCTCTTTTGTCTGTAGCAGCTGGATGTGCACTTTTACTATCTGCCTGTAGCGGGGGACAGGAAGATTCTGCAGGAAAAGAAAAATCAGAAGACAAAAAAGTATTACAAGTGGGAACAGAAGCAACTTTTGCCCCATTTGAATTTATGGATAAAGGGAAGGTAAGCGGCTTTGATGTAGACCTTTTAAATGCTGCGGCTGAGGAAGCCGGTTATGAAGTGAATATTGAAAACACTGGTTGGGATGCCATGTTTGCCGGCCTTCAAAGCAAACAGCTTGATATTGGTATGGCGGGTGTGACGATTAATGATGAGCGTAAGAAATCCTATGATTTCTCTGTTCCTTATTTTGAGTCAACAAGCATGATTGCTTTCAAAAAAGGCACCTCTATTAAAAATGCTGATGATTTAAAAGGAAAGAAAATTGGTGTTCAAAATGGAACGACTGGACAATTTGCTGCCGAAGCAGTAGTTGGAAAGAATTCTTCTTCGATCTCTAAATATGAAACAGCAGCGCTCATGTTCCAGGCTTTGCAAAGCGGCGATGTTGAAACAGCTGTTACAGATATTGCAGTCGCGCTGGAATATGTGAAAAACAATCCGGACAGCGGTGTTGAAACAGTTGGAGATGAAAAGAAATTTAAGCCAGAATATTACGGTATCGTCTTCCCTAAAGGCAGCGAATACAAAAAAGACTTTGACAAAGCCCTGAATGAGATATACGACAATGGGAAATATGCTGAGATTTATAAAAAATGGTTTGGTAAAGAGCCAAACGTAGATTCCTTAAAAGAAGCAGCGAAACAATAAGGAATGAATTGCGGCTGTCCGCTGTAGGCTTGGGCCTAAGGACAGTCGTTTTTGTCTCAGAAAGGGGGAAGTAAAATGAATTTCCGCACAGATATTATCGTGGATTATATGCCATATTTCATTAAAGGCACACTGTTAACTTTAGGACTATCATTCGCTGGAATTTTAATCGGCCTCATTCTTGGTTTGCTTATCGGGTTAGGGAAGATGTCGACAAACAAACTGGTGAAATTTCCGTTCGTCTGGTATGTGAACTTTTTTCGGGGGACTCCGTTACTCGTACAAATCTTATTGATTCACTTTGGGGTCGTGCCGCTGTTCATGTCTCCGTCTAATCCGATCGTTTCTGCCATTATTGCCCTTTCGCTGAATGCGTCTGCTTACATTGCAGAAATCTTCCGCGCAGGCATTCAGTCTATTGATAAGGGACAAATGGAAGCTGCTCGGTCGCTCGGCATGAGTCATGTCCAAGCGATGAAGCTCGTTATCTTGCCACAGGCTGTCAAACGGATGATCCCGCCGCTTGGCAATGAATTTATTGTATTATTAAAGGATTCATCGCTGGCAGCAATTATTGCTGCCCCAGAGTTAATGTATTGGGGGCGTGCAGCCCAAGGACAATACATTAGGGTGTGGGAGCCATATATCACGGTTGCAGTCATTTACCTTATATTAACTTTGTCGCTGACCTATTTAATGAACTATATTGAAAGGAGAATGAATACACAATGATCTCCGTCAAAAGCCTTAAAAAGTCATTTGGTGACAATGAAGTATTGAAAGATATCTCCCTCGAAGTGAAGCCGCAGGAAGTAGTGGTGGTTATCGGTCCGTCCGGTTCCGGAAAATCAACATTTATCCGCTGCTTGAATTTACTTGAGTCGGTTACTGGCGGTCATGTATATGTAACTGGAAAAGATTTAACTGATAAGAAAACAAATATTAATGAAATTCGCAAAGATGTCGGCATGGTGTTCCAGCACTTTAACTTATTTCCTCATAAAACCATTCTTGAAAACATAACACTGGCTCCAATCAACGTAAGAGGAATGAAGAAGAAGGAGGCTGAAGAAAAAGCAATCGCTCTTCTGAAAAAGGTGGGGCTTGCAGACAAAGCCAATGCTTATCCCGATTCTCTATCCGGCGGCCAAAAGCAGCGGGTGGCGATTGCCCGTGCGTTGGCAATGGAGCCGAAGGTCATGTTATTTGATGAACCAACCTCTGCCCTTGACCCTGAAATGGTCGGTGAAGTGCTTGAAGTAATGAAGCAGCTGGCCAAAGACGGAATGACGATGATTGTAGTTACACACGAAATGGGATTTGCAAGAGAAGTCGGCGATCGAGTCATTTTTATGGATAACGGCTATATCATTGAAGAGAATGAACCGGTGGAATTGTTTTCTAATCCACAGCATGAGCGTACAAAAGCATTTTTAAGTAAAGTACTATGAGTAAAAAAGAGCATTCTGTGCATACAGAATGCTCTTTTTTACTCCTTGTTTTTAGCTTCTAGAAAAATCAGATGAGATAAGGAGGAAAAGGGTAAGAGCAAGCCAATTATTATAGAGAGAGGAGATTTAAAGTTTTCATGTAATCAGATTGATTGAAAGGAGGATATGGTTTGCTGCTTGAAGACATTTTGAAGGAATTTGAAGAATGTCCCTTTCTTCACCATTTAGGCTTAGAAATTGTGCGATTTGAAGAAGGGAATGTCCAAATTAAGCTGAGTATGAAAGACTATTTGCTGAATACGAACCATACTTTGCACGGCGGTGTATATGCCTCTATTCTTGACTTTATCCAAAGCATGCATTTACGTTCGGTAACGAAGACGCGGTGTGTGACCACGAGTTCAATGGTCCATTTTGTTGCTCCAGTAACGGGCGGAGAGATTTTCGCTGAAGCGGAGGTCATTTCCAAAGGACACAAAATGGCATTCGTTGAAGGAACCATGAACGATAGGGAAGGAAAGCTGATAGCTAAGGGAACGGGAACATTTAAGTTGATTCAGCCTGCAAGTCTAGATAAGGGGGAGAGGGAATGACGGGAAGGTTTAAAGGAAGAACAGCCTTTGTAACAGGCGGAAGCCGGGGAATTGGTAAAGAAATCGTTAAGCGATTTGCAGAGGAAGGTGCCAACGTAGCTATTATTGATGTGAATGAACAGGCCGTCATAGAAACGGAAAAAGAGCTTGCAGAAAAAGGATTTCCCATTTATACAAAAATAGCGAGCGTGACAGAGCAGGAGCAAATAGAGCAGGCAATGAAGGAAGTTTATGGGGCATTTGGCGCCATTGATATTCTAGTTAATAATGCAGGGGTCCTTCGGGATAATTTATTATTTAAAATGACAGATGATGATTGGCTGACCGTTATGGATGTCCATTTAAAAGGAGCTTTCTACGCATGCCGTGCCGCCCAAAAGTACATGGTAAAGCAACAATATGGAAGGGTCATCAACATTTCCTCAACATCTGCTCTTGGCAACCGTGGACAGGCAAACTATGCAACAGCTAAAGCTGGAATCCAGGGTTTAACCAAAACATTAGCTATTGAGCTTGGCCCATTCGGCGTTACAGTGAATGCTGTAGCTCCAGGATTTATTGAAACAGATATGACAAAAGCAACAGCTGAAAGAATTGGTGTCCCATTTGCGGAATTAGCGAAAGCAAAGGCCAATGAAATTCCCGTTGGGAGGATTGGAAGGCCAGAAGACATTGCTCAGGCAGTCGCCTTTTTGGCTGACGAGCGTTCCTCCTTTATTAATGGACAAGTTCTTTATGTAGCGGGCGGTCCTGAAAATTGACAGGAGGTGGAGCCGTGCTGCGTCACAGTATTGGCAAGAAATCGGGAAAAGTAAAAAACGATGTGGAAAGAGGGGCAGTCAGGAAGTTTGCCGAAGCAATTAACGACCCTCATCCTCTCTATACAAATGAAGAAGTGGGAAAACAGTCAAGATACAAAGAAAACCTGGCGCCTCCCACCTTTCCTGCTACATTTAATTATGGGACCATTGCTGATTTTCATTTGCCGGATAAGGGACTTATTCATGGAGAACAAACCTTTTGCTATGAACGGCCGCTTCTTGTTGGAGAAACGGTGTATTGTTGGATGGAAGTGAAAAACTATGTAGAAAAAGCAGGAAATAATGAAAGGTTGGGCTTTTTATTTTTAACTAAATATGGAGAAGATGCTGTGGGGAATCTTCTTTTTACCGCTAAACAAATTATTATTCTTAATGAGGCGGTCAGAAAGGGGATGCTTCCTTGAAAAGATTAACTGATTACTCAGTAGGTGAACTGCTGGCAGATGTGCAGCTTTCACCTGTCACAAGGATGGACCTCATCCAATATTCCGGTGCTTCAGGAGATTTTAATCCGATTCATACTATCGACAAAGAGGCAGAGAAAGCAGGTCTGCCGGGCATTATCGCTCACGGCATGTGGACAATGGGAAATCTGTCAAAGATATTTACCCCTTATTATGAGGAAGGATTTATTCAGGAGTATTCTATTCGATTCAAAGAAATGGTGAGGCTGGACGATATCTTGACATTGCGAGCAAAGGTAACGAAAAAGTCTGAAAGTAGGCGATTTTTTGATACGGTAGCTGTTAATCAAAATCAAAAAGAAGTGATTAAAGGGCAGGTTATTTTTCGCTTGTATCATGAGTAGGAAAAAATGATTAAATAACTAATAAGCAGCCGCTTTGTTAAGAAGAGCGGCTGCTTATTTATGGATTGTTTGGCTGCCGGATATTTTGTCCGTAAAAGATTTCATCCATCTCAATCTTTAATTTCTCCGTAATTTCCTGCACTTGCTGAGGGGAAAGTTCGTCAGGTGAGTGGCCAAACAAATAGTTGTCTAAGTCAAAATCTCTTAGTTTGCATTTTGTATGAAAAATGTTTTGCTGATAGACATTGACATCGATCATATCGTATTGCTGTTTGACTTCCTCTGGAATGTAATTTTGAATGGAATTGATATCATGGTCAATGAATAGCTTGTGACCATTTTTATCACGTGTAAATCCGCGTACCCGATAATCAATAGTCATGATATCGGTATCAAAGGAATGAATCAAATAATTGAGCGCTTTAAGCGGTGAGATTTCTCCACAGGTGGACACATCAATATCTGCACGGAACGTGCTAATCCCTTCATATGGATGAAACTCAGGATAAGTGTGAACAGTAATATGGCTTTTATCAAGATGCATTGCAACCGAATCGGGCAGCGGGCCGGGGGATTCATCCAGGGATTCAGCCGGCACTTCAACGACTGGTCCTTCAGAAACAAGTAAAGTGACGCTCGCTCCCTGCGGGACATAATCCTGTTTGGCAATATTGAGAACATGAGCCCCAATCATATTAGCTACTGTTTTTAAAATATTTGTCAAGCGTTCCGCATTATATTGCTCATCGATATATTCAATGTAAGCATCCCGTTCTTCCTGGGTAGTCGTATAGCAAATATCATACATATTAAAGCTTAGTGTTTTTGTTAAGTTGTTAAAGCCGTGTAATTCAACGCGCTGCTCGGGTGTGAGGGACATAAGTGTAAGCTCCTTACCTATTAATAATCAATGCTAAACCGCCTAATCGGCAATTAAAGTGTACTCTCTTCCTCATTAAATTACCCTTTTTCATGTAAATAAAACAGTATTTCTTCTCGAAGCCAATGGTGAAGCTGCCAAATTATTTGTCCACATGATCTTCCTCTCTTGTTGTCTCCGAATGTTCACTACTTTTATGGTTTTTTTAGGCTCTTTATTGTCTAAGTGGGAAGGATATACAGCGCCGATATGTAGCTTGTCATTTAACTCTTTTATCCTTGACGAAATAACTTAAGAAAAGCGCGGTTTGTGGGCTCTGGCAGAAATGTTTTCGTTTAGGATGAACAGGCTCCCTATTTATTCTTTTTCTTCAGATGAGATGAAAACATAACATAATGATAAAAATATCCAGCTGGATCATTATGGGCAAACTCCATCTACTGTGTAAACTTTTCAAAGTTCAAAGCATTCCTCCTTCTTGTTTCTTATAGAGGAACAGTAGATCGAATTAATCCAAATGACGGACATCTATCTCTGTATATTGAAAGTCAACTTCTTTAGGAAGCATAATTTGTAAAATCCCGTCCTTGTAATTAGCGGCTGCACCTTTTTTCTTTACGATAGCTGGGAGGATAATTACTTTTTTGTTATGGGGTGCAGGCAAGCCCTCCAAAATTGTCTGATTAGATGTATGGAAAATTTTTAAATGATCAAAAATAGAAGGATCAGGAATAGAGATCTTCACATAGACCGCCTCATGAGTTTCAAAGACAGCCTCCCGAAGTGAAGGTGCTTCTGCACTTGAAGAAGAGCGATACGAATAGTTATCCTCATCTTTTCTAAAGTCCTGCCTTTTTTCATTCGTTTGCCATGATGACGGTAAAGAAGATGATAAAACGTTTTGCACATACTTTTCAACGTCTTTCTCATTTAAATGATTGAGCCATTTTTGCCATTCATTCATTGCAGGAAAGGGGGATTGAAAAGGAAACATAATAGCGCTCCTTTCTTTTGGTTAAAATTGATTAGCCACTGGCATAGATCGATTAGCAATTTGGTCTTGATCGCTTAGGTCGCTATCGAGCACTCCATTGCTCATACAGGAAGAAGAAGGTGAAAAATCACCTAGTGAAATATTGCCGCCAACAAATTTAGTATTCACTGTGTGGCTGTTATGAACAATACCACTGACATCAATATTTCCACTTGATGTTACTCTATTTGTTTTCATATTAAAAATGTTGACCATAAAGGGCATTGATTTTTCTCTTCTGACAGTCTACTAATTATTATATGAAAAGAGAAGGAAAGAGGAACAGAAAAGAACATGACGGATAGTACCATCAAAATATTGACAAAAATTCGCTTTTTTGTCGATCCGCGCTCTCTTATTATCGACAGGCTTCGTCTCTTAAAAAATAAATAAATCCAGGCTATTATACTTGAAAGGAAATAATATTAGCTAGGTTTGCGCTATCAGCCATATCATTTACATTAGGATCGATCAATATATTTTCTCTAGTGGATTTAGTAGGAGAACAATCATTTAAAGGATGAAGTAGAACCTCGGAATTTTAGATTGGCTATGTGGAGGTGATAACGGGCATCCTCACTATTGATTGGGCCATTGCTAGAAACCTTATTAATTTTTAAGTGATAAACATTAATGATAAAAGGCATAAGAAAGACAGAGTATGATAAACAAGTGATCCTTAAAGAGGGACAAGGGGAAAGATTTGTTCACATAACAAAGTAATTATCCGCTCGACCTGACAGCTTTAACAAAACGAAAAAAGCACACTCCATTCGGAGCATGCTTTTCTCGTCCCTGTGACAGGGAGTTGCACGCGGAAAATTTTATCCGTTGAACAGTCTTTAAAATTTGTTCATCCCGACGAGAAGACTCATCGCCAGATCAACTTACATTTACCGATGCAGTTTGTTCATCCGGTGAAGGTATTTGTAAACAACCGTTTACTATTCTCTTCGGTGGATTCCCATTAACCTGCATTCCACTTGCACTTTTGCAAAAAACTACACTTACTGATTGAACGCTTACCGGTGGAACCTAAATATATCGGTTCCTGACGAGTGTGCCTTTCGTCAGCAAAGCAAATTTTCCGCCAAGGCTGTGCAATTCATCCTGTGAAGTCGCTTGTAAACGCATGTTTACCAGTCCCTTCTTTCGGTAGTTCCGCCTTGTGGTTTTTATTTACCCGTCCTGTTTCTTAATAAACCTATTTTTTTGAAAAATAAATTTTTTGCGGATTTTAGTCATTTTTTGAGGAACGAATTTTGTTTTATTTTTACTGAAAAACGGTAATTATAGAATAAGAGGAGCAAACAGTCATCACATGAATAATGGATTATAAAATATTTCAACATCATATAAAGGTGGGATTCAACATGAAAATCAAAGTAAAAAGTTGGAGAATGTTAACCGCTCAAGATAAGATGTCAATATTAAAAGCTATTAGCCAACGGCCAAGGGTTAAAAAAGGAGCATAAATTACAGACAGTATCAGGGGCATAAGAGCCTCATTTTTTTTGTCTTTTTATAAGAAATCTTGTATTAGCTGCGTATTTCGTGTATATTTTGATTAACGATTGGTTAATCATTAATAAATTGAAAGTAATTATTGAGGTGAAAAAAGAAAGTGGACAAATTTATCTCCCACAGAGAGGCGCTAAAGGAGTATGATAGTAGACAGTATCGTACTCCAGATGGTTATACGAGCGATATTGTTATTTTTACGATTAAACAAGATGAGAAAGCAGAATTTTCCGGTTCCCTTCATCTTCTCCTTATTAAGAGAGCTTTGCAAAATAGTGAAGGACGGCCTAATATTGAAGGCGGAAAGTGGGCGCTGCCTGGAGGTTTCGTAGCGCCGAATGAAACAGCCCTTGACGCAGCGATGCGAGAACTGGAAGAAGAAACAGGTCTGAACGGCATCTATTTGAAACATTATGCCGTGTATGACAAGGAAGGTCGTGATCCGAGGGGTTGGATGATTTCTAATGCTTATTATGCTGCCGTTCCGGAATATTTGCTAGAGGGGAGAAAAGCCGGTGATGATGCGATGGACGTCCAGTTATTTAATGTCCAAGAAGCGCTTAATTTACCGCTTGCTTTTGACCATAAACTCATTATTAAAGACGCCTTGGAGAAAATTCAATTAGAGATGTTGCAAACGACATTGGCGAAAGAATTTCTTCCAGCGGAATTTACCTTATCTGAGCTTCGGCACATCATTCTATGTGTATCGGGAGATCTCGTCGAAGAAGTAGTTAAATCAGAACCATTTTTTTGGCGAAAAGCACCCAAGTTTCCATTTATCGAGAAAGTGCTGAACGAAGATGGCAGTCCAAAAACGACACAGAGAAATTCTAAATTTAAAACTACACTTTATCGTTTTAATGAATATAATCCAATTAAGAGCATTTATAAGTGAAAAATATCACATAAGGAGGAATGAGGAAGGATGGGCAAAAAAGCACTAATCAATGTGGATTATACGATTGATTTTGTGAACGGAGCACTGCCAGTTGGCCAGCCGGGGATGGATATTGAAGAGGCAATTGTCTCGCTGACAGAACAATTTTTGGCAAATGAAGATTTTGTTGTGCTGGCAATTGATGTACATAAAAAGGATGACCCCTATCATCCAGAAACGAAACTGTTTCCGCCCCACAACATCGAAGGAACAGAAGGGCGAGAGCTATATGGACGACTGGAAGCTGTCTATCAGGAAAATAAGAATACGGAGCAGCTTTATTATATGGACAAAACCCGCTATTCGGCTTTTGCAGGAACCGACTTGGATATTAAACTCCGGGAACGAGGGATTACTGAGATTCACTTAGTAGGTGTATGTACAGATATTTGTGTGTTGCATACAGCAGTTGATGCCTACAATAAAGGTTATTCTATTGTTGTTCACCAAAATGCAGTTGCAAGCTTCAATCAGACGGGCCACGAATGGGCATTGCGTCATTTTCAAGATTGTTTAGCGGCAAATGTGATTTAATTGTGGAGGGAACGAGCAGACATGAACAAACATTTTGAAGATGACAGCATGGCCTTGCATACAGATTTGTATCAAATTAATATGGCAGAAACCTATTGGCATGATGGCATTCACAATAAAAAAGCCGTGTTTGAATTATACTTTAGAAAGCTTCCTTTTGGTAATGGATATGCCATTTTTGCAGGTTTGGAAAGAATTATAGAGTATTTGAAGAACTTTAGCTTTTCGGAAAGTGACATTGCCTACTTGCGGGATGAGTTGGGGTATGCAGAAGACTTTCTTGCCTACTTAAAAGAAATGACTTTTACGGGCACATTAAAAGCGATGCGTGAAGGAGAGATGGTTTTTGGCAACGAGCCGATCTTAAGATTGGAAGCTCCACTCGCAGAAGCGCAAATTATCGAAACGGCTTTATTGAATATTGTTAACTATCAAACGTTAATCGCCACGAAAGCTTCCCGTATTAAACAAGTGGTTGGCGAGGAATTAGCGATGGAATTTGGAAGCCGGAGAGCTCATGAACTAGACGCTGCTATTTGGGGAACGAGAGCGGCTTACATTGGTGGATTCGACGGAACTAGTAACGTAAGAGCTGGCAAGCTATTCGGCATTCCTGTTTCCGGTACGCACGCGCATTCACTCGTTCAGACATATAAAGATGAATATACAGCTTTTCATAAATATGCAGAGCGTCATAAAGACTGTGTTTTTCTAGTTGATACTTATGACACGCTTAGATCAGGGGTTCCGACGGCAATTAAGGTAGCGCAAGAACTGGGGGACCAAATTAATTTTGCCGGCATTCGACTGGATAGCGGGGATTTAGCTTATTTGTCTAAAAAAGCGAGAAAGATGCTGGATGATGCTGGTTTTTACGATACAAAAATTATTGCCTCAAATGATTTAGATGAGTATACGATTATGAATTTAAAAGCACAAGGCGCAAAAATTGACAGCTGGGGAGTCGGTACAAAACTAATTACTGCGTTTGATCAAGCAGCTTTAGGGGCCGTATATAAGCTGGTATCCATCGAAAACGAGGAAGGCGTAATGGAGGACACAATTAAGATTTCAGGCAATCCTGAAAAGGTAACGACGCCTGGCTTAAAACGCCTGTATCGAATTATCAATAAGCAAAACGGCAAGTCAGAAGGCGATTATTTAGCTATGGAGTATGAAAATCCATCAGAGGAAGACCATTTAAAAATGTTTCATCCGGTGCATACATTTATCAGTAAATTTGTTACTAATTTTGAAGCTCGGGAACTACATGAATGCATTTTTCAAAAGGGCCAATTAGTTTACGTTCAGCCGGATGTCCAAGAAATACGGGAGTTCGCCAGAGAAAATCTCCAATTGTTATGGAAAGAGCATAAACGATCCCTTAACCCTGAAGAATATCCTGTCGATTTAAGCCAAGCTTGTTGGGATAATAAAATGAAAAATATTGCTGAAGTACGAGAAAAAGTAAAAGCGATGAATCATAGAACTGTTTAAATAATGACAGGGCCTTGGTAGCCTGTTTAGTGAAGAAATGGAGCAAACGAAGAGTTCCGAAAAATTAGAAGCAGCACTTATACAGTGCTGCTTTTTCTGTTAAATTAACTAGTTGTCATTTTTACTAAGTGGAAAACACTGTCAAAATTCTCATTTTATTATAAAATGGAAGAGAAAGAGATGATAGAAACGTATGATTAATTAAGGGAGCGTAATAAGATGGCAGAAAAGTTTAAAAATATGGAAACAGCGATCATCCATGCAGGCTATGATGCCAAAGAACATTTAGGCAGTCTCACTCCCCCTATTTTTCAAACCTCTACTTTTACATTTGACAGCGCCGAACAGGGGGAGCAGCGCTTTGCGGGAGAAGAAGAGGGATTTATTTATTCCAGACTTGGCAATCCCACAGTAAGGGCTTTGGAGGAAAGAATAGCAGAACTTGAAGAAGCGGAAGCAGGGCTTGCCTTTGGTTCGGGAATGGCAGCAGTATCTGCTGTACTAATGGCTTTGACTAAGAGCGGCGATCACATCTTATGCTCACAGGGCGTTTATGGATGTACATTCGGTTTTCTTGAGTTGATGAAGGAAAAATATCAAATCACTCATGACTTTTGCGGGATGGAAACGGAAGAACAAATGGAGCAGCTGATTCGTGAAGAAACGGCTTGTATTTACGTAGAAACCCCCATTAACCCAACCATGAAATTAATTGACCTAGAGCTCGTTTCAAAGGTTGCCAAAAAGTATGGCATTCCGGTAGTGGTCGATAATACCTTTTCCTCTCCGTATCTGCAGCAGCCTTTACAAGCAGGGTGTGACATTGTTCTGCATAGTGCCACAAAATATATTGGTGGGCATGGGGATGTCATTGCTGGGCTTGCAGCCGGAAAAAAAGAGTTGATCCAAACGATTGCCAGAACGACATTGAAAGACGTAGGGGGAGTGATTTCACCTTTCGATGCCTGGTTGTTATTGCGAGGAATGAAAACGCTTCCGGTTCGCATGGATCGTCACTGTGAGAATGCGGAGTATATTGTCGAACAGTTAAAAGAACATCCTATCGTGAAAAAAGTATTTTATCCAGGTGATCAAGCAGGCGGAGACTATCACATTATGCAAAAACAGATGAGAAAGGGCGGAGGGTTAATTTCCTTTGAAATTAACGGCAGCAAACAACAGGCTCAGCAGTTACTTAATCATCTGTCATTTATTAAAATTGCAGTAAGTCTAGGAGACGCAGAAACATTGATTCAGCATCCAGCAACTATGACACATTCGGGTATCCCGGAACAAACGAGAAGGGAAATGGGGATTTCTGACCAGCTCATCCGCCTGTCTGTTGGTTTGGAAGCGAAGCAAGACATTTGGGAAGATTTACAGAAAGCACTTGACCAGCTCAAAGAAGCAGCAGAAATGGCTCAGTCTTCCTGAATATGACCAGGCTTTAAGAAACGAGGAGAGGTTGAGGACGGGAAGAGAACGGCAGCATAAGAAAAGTAAAAGGACAGCTTGACAAAGATAAAGCCTCACCCGCTAAAAAATAAGGAGTGAGGCTTTACCGATTACACAGCTTCAAATTCGGTGTCATGGCATTCCGGACAAGGAGGAAGGCGGTCTTTATCCTCGTCGAGCGTCAGGACCTGTCCGCATTTTTCGCATTTATACTCACCTTTTCCGGGTGTTTCTCCTGTGTGTGGCATACAAGCACCTCCTAAATAAATC
This sequence comes from Bacillus sp. PK3_68, assembly GCF_003600835.1. Lineage (NCBI taxonomy): Bacteria > Bacillati > Bacillota > Bacilli > Caryophanales > Bacillaceae > Bacillus > Bacillus sp. PK3_68. Next base: position 3,893,432 of record NZ_NQYC01000001.1, read on the forward strand.
GTTGCTTTGTGTATACCCGGATAATGAAGGATGAAACAATATAGACCAGCGTTGCTTCTTTTGTGACAGTTAACGTTTACCATGTGAAGCGATGACTTTATTTCTTCCGGCTTGCTTGGCTTCATAGAGGCATTGATCAGCTAAATGGATCAGTTCATTAGGGACAACCGCATCGTCCGGAAAGAGGGCTACTCCTGCAGAGAGAGTAAGGGGCTTGCCGGTAGGGCTGTTTGTTTCTGCTAAAGAGCTTCGCAATTTTTCCGCTATGTGCTTAGCTAATTTAAGATCCGCATTTGGCAGAATAATTAAAAACTCTTCTCCTCCATAGCGGCAGCAAATATCTTCTTCGCGAACTGTTCTTTTGATGAAATCGGCAAGAAAGACAAGCGCTTCATCGCCAACCATATGACCGTATACATCATTGACGACTTTAAAATGGTCAATGTCTAAAAGAATAATAGAAAAAGGAGTTTTATTTGCAGCCAATTGGACAAGATGTTCATTCATAGCTCTGCGATTATATAATCCGGTTAACGGATCCGTCGATGACTGCTGTTGGAAGTCACTGACTCTTTCATGAAGAACGTGGAAACCACTCAATAATGCCTTTTTTAACTGAATCGCTTCATAATACCAAGCGTGAATTTTTTTGATATCTTGTGGTTGGCGGCTGTCCGAACAATTTTCTGCCAGGTAAGCAAGCTGCTGTAAAGGACGAGTTATCTTGATTAGGATCCACCAAATAATAACCAGAGAAATAAGAATAGGCGGTAGAGATGTGAGAAGCATCCGTTGTATCATCTTATTTGAAGGAGATAGAACAGCAGAAGAAGGGCGTTGTGATACCACTCCCCACTCAGCCACAGGGATGGCTGCATAGCCGGCTATCATATCTTTTCCTTGTGTATTAGTCACCCGCTGAGCCCCGCTTTGTCCGTTCATTAATTTTTGAACGACAGGGTTTTTAGAGACCATGTCGTTGATCCGGTCCGGAGACTGATGATAAATAACCCGGCCATCGCCGTCCACCACGTAAACATAGGAGCCATCATGATAAAAGTGTTCACCAAGCAATTGATTGAGAATGCTTCTTTCTTTTAAATAAATTGTCCCGCCCACGAAACCAAGATACTCTTCACTTTCACTAAAAATAGGATAAGAAATCATAATAATTAAACGCCCGGTAATTGAGATAAATGGCTTGGAAATGAGTGGTTTCTTTTCTTTTAGCGCCTGCACAGCGCCCGACGCGCTGAATAATTTGTCTTTCAGTTTAAGGTGTTCTGGCGAGACAGCTAAAATCTTACCGGTTTGATCCACTACGGCAACAGAATTGAACATATCTGACTGGCTTTTCAGACGATTGACTTCATTTAAAAGGGCTTCCTCATTTCCCTTCATGGAAGGGGCAACCGTTTGAGCACTATTCTGTAAAACTTGCAAGGTGGATTTTAAATAATCCTCTGTTGTTCGCGCCAGCTTTTCAGCGTACACGCGATTAGTTTCCAAAGCATTCTTCACGAGCGTTTCTCTTTCGAGCAGATAACCTGAATACAGACTGACAGAAAGAGTAAACAATACAGAGGCAAGAGTAACAAATAAAATTAAATGTTTGAAAGATACTTTCATAAAAATAGTTCCTTCTTTTTATAGTAAAATGCCTTGTTTTTGATGTCTAAAATAACTATAATAATGGATTGCTTTTACCTTGCCAAGAGGAACTTTCTTAAAATGGGAAAATAGTCAAACACCCCCACTTTTTGTTGCGAACTCTGTCGGTTATGATAAAGAAGTGAAAATTTAAAAAAAGAGGAGTAAAAAGATGGAGATTGTTATATGGTCAGATTTTGTTTGTCCATTTTGTTATATCGGTAAGCGTCGCTTGGAAGAAGCATTAGATAAGTTTCCATACAGGGAACGGGTAAACGTCCGGTTTAAAAGTTATGAGCTTACCCCCCATGCACCGAAAGAACCTTCCAAAGTCATTCATGAAATACTTGCTGAAAAATATGGAATGAGTATTGAGCAGGCAAAGGCGGCTAATGTTAGTATTGGTGAACAAGCAAAAGCAGCCGGTTTGCTATTTAATTTTGAAAATATGAAGCCGGTGAATACGCTGGATGCCCATCGCCTAGCTAAATTTGCTGCAGAAAGAGGCAAGGGAGCAGAGATAACAGAGAGACTATTGAAGGCTTATTTTACTGATTCATTGCCTATAAGTGATGGCAATGTATTAGCGGAAATTGCCAGTGAAGTGGGGTTGAACCGAGAAGAAGTGACTTTGTTCCTGAAGGGAAATTGTTTAACCGAGGAAGTAAGAGCTGATGAAGAAGAAGCACGCACACTTGGTGTGCAGGGTGTCCCATTTTTTGTGTTTAATAGCAAATATGCAGTTTCCGGTGCACAGCCGGTTGAAGTGTTTGCATCTGTTTTGCAGAAGGCATGGGAAGAAGAGCTTGAAGAAAAGCTTAGGCCGCAACAATCATCCGAAGTCATTGAAAAGGGAACGGTTTGCACAGAGGAAGGCTGTGAGGTAACAGGGAGTACTAAAAACGCACAGTCAAACAAATGAATGGAATAAAAAGAAGGGATGAAAGAAGAGCATGTGAAACCTTAATGGGTGACATGCTCTTTTTATCAGGCCAATTATGTATATTTACAACATTGTATAAGGATTCAGCATTTTTCAGTAAGATACTAAGAAAGAGTGTGTGCTATAAGCGGATGGGACAGGTGGCATAGCGATAAGCAAAGGGAAGATTTCTTTCCTTCCATCGACATTTGTAATGATCATGGTGGTAATTACGCGATGGGTATGGCTATTAAGTGAGCGGCAAGGATGGCTGACGTACTCGGAGATCACTGTTCGCCAAGAGCTGATACAACTATTCTTTCTTCAACCAGGCGAGCTGCCATCATTGTCAGCGTTGGTTCATATTGTTCTTCGACGAATAGAGAGCACGCTTCTTGGAATTGTGACTACAATGATTGAATGATCCTTATTTGTCTTTATTTTAAGAAAGAGAAAAATAAGAAAAGTAATAGCAGAGGGTCCGGCAGCGAATTCATACAGGGCTGAATAATTGTCTTGTTTATAATGTTCCAGGGCAAGAAATGGATTCTAACTCATATACTGTGGTGTAAAAAGTAAAAATGAGGAGGAACCAAACATGCGCGTCTTAGTATTAGGATCCGGACTAATGGGCAAAGAAGCCGCGAGAGACTTGGTGCATTGTAAAGAGGTGGCCGAAGTTACGCTGGCTGATTACGATATCCAAAAAGCAAAGCAGACATGTGAGATCCTACAATCTTCAAAGTTAACTGAAGCTTTCGTGGATGCCTCTAATAAAAGCCAGCTTATTCATTTAATGAAAAAGCATGATGTTGTTATTAACGCGCTTTTCTATTCGTTTAACGTATCTGTAGCAGAGGCAGCCATTGCAGCCGGTGTGCACTCAGTTGATTTAGGTGGTCACATTGGCCAGGCAACGGAACGGGTGTTGGAAATGTCAGAAGAAGCGAAGACAGCTGGTATTACACTTATTCCTGATCTTGGTGTGGCTCCAGGAATGATTAACATTTTATCAGGGTACGGTGTGAGTAAACTTGACAAGACTGAATCGATCAAGCTGTATGTAGGAGGCATTCCGCTGCGGCCGGAACCACCCATTGAATATAATCACGTATTTTCAATGGAGGGGGTATTTGATCATTATACGGATGCTTCTTTTATCATTAGGAATGGGAAGAAACAAGAAATTCCTTCTTTGTCAGAAGTGGAAACCGTTTATTTTGATAAGTTCGGTCCTTTAGAAGCATTTCATACTGCAGGGGGAACGTCGACGCTTTCCTATTCCTATCCGACCCTTGACTGTCTGGAATATAAAACGATACGTTATCCAGGGCATGCAGAAAAATTCAAATTACTTGTTGATTTGAATTTGACACGTTCAGATTACGCCGTAAATGTGAATGGTACGCAAATCAAACCACGTGATGTGTTATTGAAAGCTCTCGATCCAATTGTAAATTTGAGAGATAAAGAAGATGTGGTATTGTTAAGAGTTGAAACAAAAGGGATAAAAGGAGACCATAAGACCAGCTGTACGTATGAAATGATCACATACAAGGATACTGTTAACAATGTAACCGCCATGGCGAGAGCAACGGCCAATACGATTTCCGTTGTTGCTCAAATGATTGGAAATGGAACGATTAATAAACCGGGTGTCTATCCTCCAGAGCAAATTGTTCCTGGTGGCAAGTACATGGAGGAAATGGCAAAGCGTGGCGTTATCATTAAAGAAATGATCGAAAGACAAGAGTCATCCATACAATCGTCATGAGGAAAGAAGCTGTCATGAAGCCGACTAAATAGTCGGTTTTACGACAGCTTTTTCACTAATCTTTATTTTAAAGTAGGATACTTACGCTGTTTTTCTCCTTCGACAATCTTAACTTCGACATGTATGCTTTCAAGCGATTGTTCTGTTAATGGAATCGAGCCTTGCTGCTGCACTCTTTTCCATGCTTGCACATTTTTTCTGTATAAAACTTCCGATAAGCGCAGTACGTCTGCATCAGCCTCCAGTCCTGTCTTGAAGGTGTTCCTTATCTCCAGTGCCATCACTTTTGCTGCCTCGCGTTCCAGCTCTGCAAGGTTTGCAAGCTGATCTAATTCCCTGAGGTCTCCCTTCGCTTTCACTTTTAGTGTGAAGCGAATACCTTCCTTCCTGACAATAGGCTTTATATGCACATCCAAGTGATTAATTAAAATGCTCGTATGCTTATATTTTCCTTTTCTTATTCGTAAGTCTTCTCGATTCAAATCTTTATTGACCCACTTTAGCCCTGCTGATTTTTCCAGTGGCAAAACTTTTTTTAAGGAATTTGCTGTGACGATAGCGGTTCCTTCTAACTGAATAGATTTTCGCTTCCCGCTATCTGTTCGCCAGTTATTTTCGTTTGTGCCGACTAATGGAATGATCGCTTCATGTGGAGGTTCATTTAAAAATATGAGCAGTTCCCTCATATCTACCGGTTTTAATATGGAACGTTGATCGTAGGAGGCGTATGGATCAACCAGCCTGGAAAGAGCCGTAGAGAGCTGCATGACAGGCACTGTGGTTAATAATTTGTCAAGCGGCTCTCTCGTTGCGTACATCCACATCCGATACCGGGTTTCACGATACCTGTCAAATAAGTCCACTGCATGACTTACGGCTTGCGCTCGCAGGGCTTCTTCTGTGAAAATAATGGCGGCTAAATGTCCCCAGAAAACACGGCGCTGGGAAGATTCATACAAATTAAATATCGCTTGATCTATTGTTTTGCCGGATGCCTTTCCAACCTCTACTTTTGTTTCATCACTGCCTGACCCGGACTCTTGTTTAGCGAGCATCCCTAAATTAAGAAGCTGCAAGTAAATGGTATAATAGCCATCTTTATAATCAATCCCTATGGCATGGGCATAAACCATGCGATCAGGCTCATAGGAATCCCAGCATCCTGTTAGCAAAAGAAGGAGCAGGGCCGACAATCCGGTGTACGAAAATCGTCTCATTTTTTTCTTCATCGCCGCCCATCCTTTTTAGTAGCATCGATGGGATCAAGCATGCTTGCTCGCTTATCGTCTTTTTGTGCAGGCAAACGCATCATCGCTTTAAGAATATTCTTCCAGCTTAAGCGGGTCGCGAGCTCTAAATAAGGGACACCAAAGGTGCGAATTCGTGCTGCATAAATACCAATGAGGAAGATTGCAGCAAAGAAACCGAAAAAACCAAATAGCGCCACGAGAATAATAACGAAAAAGCGAAGAAGCGAGATAACCCCGATAAATGACTGATTAACAAGCGTAGTCATGGCCACAAAGGAACCGGCGATAACGACAAGCATAGAGGGGCTCGTTAAGCCGGCGCGAATGGCTGCATCCCCAATAATTAGGCCGCCAACAACGCTCAGTGTTTGTCCGATGGCAAGCGGCATTCTTAAGCCAGCTTCCCGGAACAGCTCAAATAACAGCATCATTAAAATGGCTTCCAACGCCGTTGGAAAGGGAACGCCGCTTCGAGATTCCACCACTGTTGCCAGCAGGGTTAAAGGAAGTTGGTTTTGATGGAAGGAAGTGAGCGCCACCCAGAAGCCGGGAAGAAAGGTTGCGATTGATATGCCTGCCACTCTTAGTAAGCGTTCAAATGAATTAAAGGCATAGGGATATTCCATATCTTCTGCGCTTTTCAGCAAAAAGAATAAATTGACAGGAGTAATATATGCGTAGGCTACACCATCAATTAAGATGATAAACCGGCCTTGCAATAAGGATTGAACAGCAAAATCTGGTCTTCCAGTATAAGAGTGGCGTGGGAAAAAGGCGTAAGGGTCATCATTCATTAATTCTCCCAGCTGTGTGCCGCTTACTAATGCATCAATGTCGATCTTCTCTATCTGCTGTCTAATTTGTTCTAAAGTCGCCTTATCGGATATATCGTCCATATACAAAACTAAAACTTTTGTCTTTGATCTTCTTCCGACTTCAAACGACTCGCTTGCCAATGAAACCGTTCTTAGCCTCTTTCTGATCAATGCGTGATTGATTGTAATATCCTCAATGAAATTATCCCGCGGACCTTTAATGCTGACTTCTGTATTTGTTTCTTCGGGTTTTCGCTGCGGCCGATCAGCAATATCTACGGAAACAACCAGCTTGTCGGCAGGAAAAACAATGAGAAGCATGCCGGAAAAAATATCCTCTGCCGCTTTTTCTTTTTCCGTTACTATTTGCAGGGAAGGGACATGCAACGAGTGAATGTTCTCTTTTGTTGCCCCGTTATGGACTGCAAAAAATTTTTCTAGCCTTTTTGGGATCGTTGATTTAAGAAGATCAGCATGGACTAATCCGCTGCAATAGACAAGCGTAATGGGATCGTCATTAAAAGCTAATTCTGTAAATTGAACGTCTTTATTTTTTTGGAACAAATCTTTTAAAGAGCTTACCGTAAGCGAAGAGTGTTGAGCTGACGGCGTTCGCTCCTTCTTTTTCTGTTTCACTAATTCTTCAACGTTTTTCAGTCGAATTTTCTTTGTTTTCATTTGTAGACCCCCGTTTTTTACTTCCGAAAAAAATGGCGAGTAAGACGAACAAAACAGTAAACGCGGAGAAAAACCAGAAACTGGCCGGCAAAGCAATAAAAATGAGCCATTTGGAAAAGGTGAAATCAGTTATCGGGATTAGAACCAGCCCTGTCACAGCAAGAGCGATGAATAGGAGCGTTATATTTTTCTTTTTTTCTGATTCTAGAGGAAGAATTTCTTTCATTAAAATAAAAATAAGTGATATTCGGATAAATGAACCGGACATCCATTGATAGATAGATAAAAATCGACGTGTTCAATAAATGTACCAAGCGACACAAGTCCCCATTCTTCATAGGCTGGAAAGCGCTGTTTAGCCGCCTCGACCGGACCGAATTCTATGATCGCCCCGATGAGTGGCCCGGTCGTAAGCACGGTTAAAATAATGATAATGGCTGCATAGTGACGAAAACGGAGCGGGGCATTTATTTTGTGCTGCAGCAGCAAAAAGATAAAAATTTCAGCAAGCCCTGATGCTTGGAAAATGAGGCTTTTCATTATCGGATCATAGCCATGTTCCAATATCGGCAGCAATAAAGAGTAATTTTTATGTTGAATATTTGCAATGGCGACAAAGAAGCCAAAAATGACAATGAAAAACAATAGAAATATATTGAGGATATTTAATGTTCTTAAATTGGTTGTGGCCATTACCCAGCAAACGAAGCTACATAGCACAATGAGAAAAAAGCGGGTGTTTCAGGCAAAAACATAATGTTTGCCCATGTAATCGTTTCCCGCGCAGTAACAGCTGCCATTAAAACCAAGTAACCGATAAAGATAATGGCAAGGACTACAGTCGCTTTATTGCCGATTTTTGTTCCTAGCCATTTAAATAAAGGCTGCTTATCCGTTCTTTTTTGTATGTATAAAAAAGTGGGATCCAAATAAAAGCAAGGACCATTGTAATCACTACAGCAATCCATGCATCGCGGCCTGCTGTTTGAACTAAAGGGGAAATAGCAAATACATGGTTCTTTAAACCGATCGCCGTCATCGCCAGTAAAATAAGTTGAAAAGGAGTAATGGAATCGGCTTTGTACATAGGACCACCTTTATTTCCGTATATTAGTTGACCTCTAGGCTAGTTTTTCTTTTCTTCCCTTTTTTATACTAAGGCTCTGTTACAGATGAATGTTGTTTTTTCCATCGTTGATTGCAACGGAAGGCAGCGACTCCAGCGGGAAAAGAGCGTCCTGGTGAGAGCCCGCAAGCGCGCACGCGACGAGGAGGGTCACAGACTGCCCGCGGAAAGCGTCCGCCTGCAGTGAAAATCAACACGCAAGTATAACAGAGCCTGTACTAAAAAAGCTCTGCACCGTATTTTAGTAAAATACGGTGCAGAGCTGTTCTGTTAATTTCCATCCATTTTTGTATCTTCCTTATCAATACCTGGATCTTCTTCTCTTTCATCTTCCTCAGGATTGCCATCATTTTCGGCATTTTTTTCAGTGGAACCACCTTGATTATCTTCATCTTCCTCAACTTTATCCGTCGGCTCCTCCATTACTGGTTTTTCTTCTTCTGATTCATTGCCGCTGCATGCTCCCAGAAGCATGACAGCAAGGAAGGGTCCAGCTGCTAGTTTTACCCACTTTGACTGCATATTTTCTCTCCTTTCTAGCGAAGTTCATTGCTTTCTCTTTTCCCTGATTGTTTAAAAATATTCTTCGTTTTTTTAGGAAGTGTGTTTTTACGAAATTATCTGAAAAAAATCCCTTGTTAATAAACAAAAATTGTGATAATTTATATTCTATTATGAAGCATAAGCTTCACCAAAAACAAAAATGTTGTTTACGCTTCAATTTAGGGAGAAGTGGACATGGAAATATTAGCTAAAGTAAAAGAAAGATATGCTTCCTTGTCAAAAGGTCAGCAAAAGGTAGGGAAATACGTTCTTGATTTTCCTGAAAAAATTGCTTTATTGTCTGCGAGTGAAGTGGGCAAACAAATTGCTGTCAGCGAAACAACAGTTATTCGTTTTTGTTATTCGCTCGAGTTACAGGGCTATGCTCATCTGCAATCCATTATTCGCGAATACCTTATTCAGCATAAAAGCAGCTTAAACCGCTATTATTCTTCCAAGATGGAAATGGCTCAGGAGCCTCATTTCTTCGCTCAAGTGATGGAAAAGGATGCGGAGAACATCCAAAGAGCTATTGATACTATTAAGGAAGAAGACGTTCAGCTGGCTGTTAGCAGGATAATGGAAGCAGGCAAGCTTTTTTTGACAGGAATGAGAACCTCCTTTGCTCCCGCTCAATGGCTTGCTTTTACATTGGGCCTTGTACGGGATGAGGTGAAGTTAGTGCAGCCTGGGATTGATGACCTCGTAACTGTCCTACAAAGTATGGATGAACATTCGGTTTTTATTGCCATCACTTTTCATAGATATGTGAAGGAGACGGTTCAAATAGCAGAGAAGGCAAAGGAACGGGGAGCGTTTGTTATAAGCTTGACCGATTCTGGACTAGCACCGATCACTGAATTCAGCGACCTGACTTTTGCTGTAGGAAGCCAGGAGCGATCGACTCTGGATGTTTTTCCTCCGCTGTTTTCCTTGCTTAATGCCATAATGGCAAGCTTGTATGTTCAATACCCAGAGGAAGTAAGGGAGCGGCAGCGAAAATATGAACAGGTAAATGCCGATCATCTATTTTATTATTGATCGATCATTAATTACTCAAAATAGAAAAAACTGAATATTCATTGTTTTGTATCGGTAGAAAGGAAGTTTTTTATGAAAAAGCAGCTTGAACAACTAAAACCAGCTATACGGCAATTATATGATTATTTGCATTCTCATCCGGAAATTAGCTGGCAGGAAGTCAACACAACCGCTTTTTTAACCAATTATTTAGCAAATGAAGGGTTCGCGGTAAGAACGTTTGATGACTGTCCAGGTCTCATTGTAGAAATGGGCCAAGGGAAACCGGCAGTTGGACTACGCTGTGATATTGATGCTCTCTGGCAGGAAGTCAACGGCCGATTTCAAGCCAATCATTCGTGTGGCCATGATGCCCACATGACAATGGCTGTTGGTGCCTTATTATTACTGAAAAAAATAAATTATTACTTTCCTGGACGATTAGTCGTTATCTTTCAACCAGCTGAGGAAAAAGGAACCGGAGCCTTAAAAATGATAGAGAAGGGACTTATTGATGGCTTGGATTTTCTTTACGGTGTTCATCTGCGGCCCATTCAAGAGTTATCCTTTGGACAGGCTTCTCCGGGAATTCGGCATGGAGCAGCCAAGTTTATTGCTGGGGAAATTATTGGAGAAGATGCTCATGGTGCCAGGCCACATCTCGGAAAGAATGCCATTGAGATCGGTTCCTCGCTCATTCAAGCCATGCAGCAAATCCATATGGATCCGTCTATTCCTTATTCAGTGAAAATGACGAAATTTCAAAGCGGCGGTGAATCGAGTAATATTATTCCAGGAAAAGCGACCTTTTCAATTGATGTTCGCGCACAGACTAACGAAGTGATGGCAGCACTGACAGAGAAAATTGTTCAGGCATGCAAAGGAATAGAAGTCGTTCACGGAGCGTCTATTCATTTAGAAACAAAAGCCGAAACGGCAGCGGCTATCGTTTCAGAAGAAGCCTCTAATATAATGGAGAATGCAATCAGCAGAGTGCTGGGGGAAAAAAATGTCGTCCCGCCTATCGTGACAACTGGAGGAGAGGATTTTCATTTTTACACAGTGAAGCGGCCGGAAGTAAAGGCAGCGATGCTCGGATTAGGCTGTGATTTAAGCCCGGGTCTGCATCATCCTGAAATGACTTTTCAGATAGACGCTCTTTATCCAGGAATTGAGATATTGGCTGAAACAATTATACAAACGTTTGAACGGATGAAAGGGTGAGGAAACGTGCAAGATTACCATATTCGGTTATTTAATGACCGAACAGACTTTGAAAAAATGCAGCAGCTGGAAAGAGACACGTGGAATATGGAGCCGATTCCGATCCATCAAACGCTCACCGCCCATAAAAATGGCGGTTTGTTAGTAGGTGCTTTTCAAGAAGAACGATTAATTGGCTTTAGTTACAGCTTTGCTGGTTTTTCAAATGGCTCTTCTTACTTATGTTCGCATATGCTTGGCATCCATCCTGATCATCAAAAGCAAGGAATCGGTGAAGCGTTGAAAAACGCCCAAAAACAAGAGGCTTCTCGTCTTGGATATGAGCAGGTAACATGGACGTTCGATCCGCTCGAAAGCGTAAACGCTTATTTAAATTTAACGAAGCTTAAAGCTGTTTGTTCCACATATGAAGTGAATTGTTACGGTAAAATGGAGGATGGATTAAATGCCGGTCTTCCAACGGATCGATTGAAGGTGGATTGGTGGATTCAAAGTGATTACGTGAACACCTCCTTTACTTTTACAGAAGAAAAGGCAAAAGTTTTCGCACAATATGAAAGAACAACAGAAGGATGGCCGAAAATGTCCCTCCATCATCCTGATTATTTAGAAAGAGAAGAGGCATTGCTCGTCCCGATTCCTCGAAAATTTCAAGAGATTAAAAGCCAATCATTTGATTTAGCTTTGGATTGGAGAATGAATACACGGAAAGTTTTTCTGCAGCTATTCGCTAACGGATATACAGCTGTAAAACTCATTCAACGTCCGCAAGAACCGGTGAACTATTATCTATTCATAAAGAATATTCAATTTGCAGGAAAGGAAGAGGAAAAATGAAATTAACAGAAATTATTTTACGTCATTTACAGATGGAAATGAAATTTCCTTTTACTACTAGCTTCGGAACCATCGAAAACAAAGAATTTATTCTCGTAGAGGTAAAAGATGAAGAGGGAGTATCCGGCTGGGGAGAATCTGTTGCTTTTGCCTCTCCTTCGTATAATGAAGAAACGCTAAAAACAAACTGGCACATGATAGAAGATTTCTTGATTCCTTTATTAAAAGGCAAAGAAATATCTCATCCCGATGAAATTTCAGAGATATTTGAGCCGATCAGAAAAAATAACATGGCGAAATCGGCCATTGAAGGAGCGGTGTGGGATTTGCACGCTAAACGGGAAGGAATCCCGCTTTATGAGGCTCTAGGAGGAGACAATACAACGATTGATGTGGGGATTAGCATCGGTATTCAAGATACGGTGGATGATCTTTTAGCTATTATTAAAGAGCATGTTGAAGAGGGCTATAAACGAATCAAAGTGAAAATTAAGCCGGGCTGGGATGTTGATGTCATCAGAGAGATCCGTCGCTCTTTCCCAGATATCCAACTTATGGCTGATGCCAATTCAGCTTATCGTCTCGAGGACCTGCCAGAATTGAAGAAGCTAGACGAATTCAATTTAACAATGATTGAACAGCCGCTTGCATCGGATGATATCATTGACCATGCGGTTATTCAAAAAGAATTAAAAACACCGATTTGTCTGGATGAAAGCATTCATTCCTATGAAGATGCCAGAAAAGCTTTGCAGCTCGGCAGCTGTAAAATTATCAATATTAAAATTGGCCGTGTCGGTGGATTGACGGAATCTAAACGGATTCATGATTTATGCAAGGAGAACAATATTCCTGTTTGGTGCGGAGGAATGATTGAAGCGGGTGTAGGACGAGCGCATAATGTGGCATTAACTACCTTAAGTAATTTTACACTCCCGGGTGATACAGCTGCTTCTTCCCGTTATTGGGAGAAGGATATTATCACACCAGAAGTGACAGTGCACGATGGGGTTATTCAAGTTCCGAACAAGCCAGGAATCGGCTATGATATTGATCTCGAAGCGGTGAAGCAATTTACATTGAAAGAAAAAGCCTATTCACTGTAATTTGGCGAGTATGACATTTAAGAAAACCTGGCATCAACAGGTTTTCTTGTCCACACCTAATAAATTCAGAATATTCAAACGGAAGAGGGAGAAGAATGAAAAAAGCTTTTCAAATTGCAGGCGCATACATCGGAGTCATTGTAGGGGCAGGATTTGCTTCCGGACAGGAAATATTGCAATTTTTTACGAGCTTTGGATGGATTAGCATAGCAGGAACATGTGTGGCTACTCTTCTATTTGCTTTTTTAGGCATGCAATTGCTGCAAATCGGCTCTCGTCTTAAAACCGATTCTCATAAAAATGTTATTTATTTAATTTGCGGGAAATGGATAGGGATGTTTGTTGATGCCCTTATCACCTTTTTCTTATTTGGCGTAGCGGCAGTAATGATTGCCGGCAGCGGATCGATTTTCGAACAGCAATTTGGTATCGCTCCTTTGTATGGAAGTCTCATAATGACAGTATTAACTGCTGTCACTCTATGTTTCAATTTTCAAAAAGTTATTTCGGCGATTAGTTTGATGACTCCCTTCCTATTTATCATGATTTTTATCGTTTTTATTTACTCTGTTTTCCGTTATGAAGGGAATGTTTCGGATATTTTTCAAATCAGCCAAACAGAAAATACGGCAGCCTCTCATTGGCTGATAGGGGCCATCTTATATGTATCGTACAACATTGCGGCTGGAGCAGCTATTTTGACATTGATGGGAGGAGCTGAAAAAAATGAGAGAACGGCTGGGCTTGGAGGTATTTTTGGAGGCATTGGCCTTGGCTTATTGATCTTATTAATTAATTTGACAATGCTTTTAGATTTCGGGGCCAGTCAGCAGGCCGCTATGCCGATTGTTCACATTGCCAATGGTATTTCGCCAATCACAGGTTATTTCATGTCATTTGTATTGTTAGCAATGATTTATAATACGTCTGTCGGAATGATATATGCTTTTGCTGCGCGAATCGTACCGGCCCATCGTAAGTCTTTTACTCCGGCAGTAGTTATTTCTACATTGGCCGCTTTTCTGGCAAGCTTCGTCGGATTTGTTAAATTAGTAGGCACCTTGTATCCAATTGTTGGCTACCTCGGTTTGATCTTAATTATCGGTGTTATTTTCGCCTGGCTTAGATTTAAGCAACCATTTAAGAATGAAATGAAGATATCAAGCTAATAAGAAAGCTATCCACCAGTTAAGTGAACACCAACTGGTGGGCAGCTTTTTGTTTTGCCAAGGGATTGCATAGCCCCTCTTTCTTTTTTGATAACGGTCCTCTTCATTTGCTTTGTTAGGCAGAGGGAAGAGTATGGAAGAAGAACGCATATAAAAACAATGCATATGTTGAAATTACGAGCTGAAAGGAGGAGGGCAGATGGAGATATACCGCAGTTATTTAAAGGAAGCTAAAAAATGGTGTGAGGCTTTATGTGCTTTGCAGCATGAATTAATTGACCTTAATCAGGTGGAAAAGTGGAAAAACCAGGTGGAGAAGATGGATAATCGTTTATCCAATATGAAAGAAGAAGAGATTCATTTAATCCAAAGTGAGATTTTGGGATTAGATCAGGAGTGGCGCCAGCTTCATGAAGGGCTGTTTGCTGAAAAAAACGAAAAAGAGAAGGAAGAAGAGCGGGAAAGAGCTGAACAGGTTCCTATTGGCCGCCACAAACTTCCCCCTCTCCCCTATGCGTACAATGCTTTAGAGCCTTATATTGATGAAGAAACAATGAGGCTTCATCATGACCGGCATCATCAAAGCTATGTAGAAGGTTTGAATAAAGCAGAGCTGGAGCTGCAAAAGGCACGAAAAAATAATGACTTTGAGCTCGTCAAGCATTGGGAGAGAGAGCTTGCTTTCAATGGTGCCGGGCATTATTTACATTCGATCTTTTGGAGAATCATGTGCCCAAACGGAGGGGGAAAGCCTTCAAGTGAATTAAACCGAGAGATTTCCCGGTCGTTTGGCAGCCTCGATGGGTTTAAGAGACACTTCTCCAAAGCCGCCGAGAAAGTAGAGGGAGGGGGATGGGCCATTCTCGTATGGTCGCCGCAAGCTCAGCGATTAGAAATATTGCAAGCTGAAAAACATCAAAACTTAAGCCAATGGGATGTAGTTCCTTTACTTGTACTTGATGTTTGGGAACATGCTTACTACTTGAAATATAAAAATAAGCGTGCGGAGTATATTGATAATTGGTGGAACATTGTTTGTTGGAATGAAGTAGAGAGACGCATGAGAAAAGCGAGGGGGCATTGAAAAGGCATTGCCTATTCATGGAAACTATATTACACTGGTAAGCAATGAAAAACTTTATATAAGAGAACCGGGTGCCTTTGCAACAGACAGCAAAGGGTAACAGGGAATCGGGTGCAAATCCCGAGCGGTCCCGCCACTGTAATCGGAAAGTTCTTTTTTCATTGATGTCACTTGAGAAATCAGGGAAGACGAAAAAAGCGCGCAGATCCGTAAGCCAGGAGACCTACCCAGGTTTGATCCCCTATGATGCCTTCGCGGAAAGGAAAGGTGGCCGAAGACAAAGCAGTCTCTGTTGCTTTTTTGTGCTGTTTTCACACACCCAAGCCCTGTTCTTAGCGATAAGAACAGGGCTTTCTTTCTGTGCTGATAAAAAAGAGAGGAGATGGAACATTGAAGCTAGCGTTTGCAGGATGGATAAGAAAAAAAGAGGGTCATCCTTTGTTTTCTCAGCTGTTTTCCGCGCGAACAAGCAGGGTTATTTGTATTTACTCATGGGACTTGCTGTCTTCCTTTTATTTTCTATTACATGGTCTATTACTCTAGGGCCGGTTAATATGCCAGCTGTTACAGCATGGAAGATCATCCTTTCACATGCACCTTGGGTGGACAATTACATAGAGGCAGACTGGAATAAGGCTCAGGAACACATAATTTGGAACATTCGGGTGCCGCGTGTATTGCTCGGAACTGTAACAGGAGCGGGTCTTGCAGTAGCAGGAGTTGTCATTCAGGCATTGGTACGAAATTCACTTGCCGATCCTTATATCTTAGGCGTATCTTCAGGTGCTTCAGTAGTAGCCACGCTCGTTATTTTATTTGGCGCTCTGCCTGTCTTTGGGCAATATGCCTTAACTACCGGCGCTTTTACCGGTGCCATGATAGCAATGGGAGCCGTGTACATAATCGCCCAGGAAGGCGGAAAGATTCTCACGACACGCCTATTGCTGGCCGGTGTAGCTGTTTCGATGACGCTGTCCGCTGTAACCAATTTTATTGTGACATTAGCACCGAAAGAATCGGGGATTCGAGAAGTCATGTTTTGGATGATGGGCAGCCTTGCTGGAGCCAAGTGGGAACACTTAGCGATTCCGACGCTAATAATTGCTGGCAGTGTCCTCTTTTTATTATCTGCCTCTTCATCGTTGAATGCTTTGTTAATGGGGGAAGAAGCGGCAGGAACACTTGGAGTAAATACAGATGTTTTTCGAAAGATCCTTATTGTTGTTGCTTCTTTAATTACCGGTGCAGTAGTGGCAGTGAGTGGTTCTATTGGCTTTGTAGGATTAATGGTGCCTCATCTAGCCCGGCTATTGCTCGGTTCCGACCATAAGCGTGTGATTCCAGTTAGTGCACTGCTTGGCATGCTCGTTGTGATTTGGTCAGATACAGCAGCCCGCTTGCTGCTTGCGCCAGAGGAGCTGCCGATTGGTGTAGTTACCGCTTTTTGTGGAGGGCCATTTTTTATTTGGCTCTTGCGGCACAGCTCCTATTCGTTTGGGGGAGGCGGCCGATGAAACTACTCGTTGAGAATGTTAGTTATTCAGCAAACGGCAAGTTTATCATTGACGATATTTCACTACAAGCGGCTGATAAACAGTTCATTGGCGTTATTGGTCCTAATGGAAGTGGGAAATCCACTTTATTGAAGAACGCTTCTCGGATTTTAACACCAGATAGCGGAAAGGTATGGCTTAATGACAAAGGGCTGCATGAAATGCCGGCAAAGCAAGCGGCAAAACAACTGGCTGTCGTAAGTCAAGAGGCTGCTGTGCCATTTGATTTTACCGTTGAAGAAATCGTAGCAATGGGCCGTCACCCTTATAAAAAAATTTTTCAACATGAAACAGAAGAGGACCGACAGATTATTCACGAATCTTTAGCTTATGTAGACATGGTCGAGTATGGCCAAAGTAGCTTTCAGCAGTTATCTGGGGGAGAAAAACAGCGGGTGTTTATTGCGAGAGCACTTGCTCAGAAGGCGGGCATGGTTATTCTTGATGAGCCAACCAACCATTTAGACATCAGACATCAGCTGCAACTGCTCGACCTTGTCAAAAAGCTGCCGATTACTGTTTTGGCTGCTCTGCATGATTTAAATCTGGCCGCGTTCTATTGCGACTATATATACGTTATGAACGGGGGACGCATGATTTGTTCTGGAACACCCTCAGCGGTTTTAAGCAAGGACATGCTGAAAGAAGTGTTTGGAGTAGATGGAGAGATCCAGATACATCCGCGGACAAACAAACCGCATATTACATTTTTGGCTCATGTGTGAAAAGGGGGAAACAAAATGATTAAAAAAAATATATGGATTTTAACTGGAGTTATTTGCATAGCTGCACTATGGATCTTTGCGAGTTTCAATCATGAGAGTTCGAGTTCGGCCAGCAAAACGGCGGAGAAGATAACAGATGAATGGGGAACGGCAGCTGCACCAAAGAGAGCGGTAGCATTGAATCAGCATGCAACTGAAATCATGCTTGCGCTTGGGCTTGAAGACTCTATGGTAGGAACAGCTTATCTGGATGATCGCATTCTTCCCGAATTGGAGGAGGCGTATAAAAAAGTGCCAGTATTGGCGGCACAGTACCCGTCCAAAGAAGTGTTTTTTGCTGCTGAACCTGATTTTGCTTATGCCGGGTGGAAAAGTGCCTTCACAGAAAAGACTCTCGGCACCCCGGAAGAGCTGGAGGCCGCAGGTATTCCTGTTTATGTTCAGCAGTCTTCTAGCAAAACATCCCCGACATTGGAAGATGTATATACCGACATTAAAAATATCGGAAAGATTTTTCACATCGAAAAGCGAGCGGAAAATCTTGTTAGTTCAATGAAAAAAGAAATAGACGAAACAGTTCAGCAAATTGGGACTGTTAGTCTGCCATTAAAAGTATTTGTCTATGACAGCGGAGAAGACAAACCGCTTACTGCTGCCAATACCTATTTAACAAAATTGATTGAAAAGGCGGGGGCAAAAAACATTTTCCAGGATGTGAATAAGGGGTGGACGAGTGTGAGCTGGGAAGCGGTAATCGAGCGCAATCCAGATGTTATTGTCATTATGGATTACGGGGATCAAACGGCAGAGCAAAAGAAAAAATTTCTGCTCTCAAAAAAGAATTGGCTGATGTAGAGGCTATCGAAAATAACCGAATTATAACTATGCCTTTGTCGGCTGGTGCGGAAGGCATACGTGCACCATTAGCACTGAAAATATTAGCAGAAGGCCTTTATCCGGAAAAGTTTTCAAAATAAAAAGAGAATCTTACTGACGCCTCTTTCCATTTTCATCATTTCCATCTATAATGAAGGAGAAGTTAATATTAAGAAGCTACTAGAGGTGCCTGTTAGAGGCTGAGAGAAAAGCACATGGCTTTTCAACTCTTTGAACCTGATCTGGTTGATACCAGCGTAGGAAAGTAGATTATTTATCACTATTTTACTTACTGCAGCCGTATCCAGATGAGGATGCGGCTTTTTCGTATGGGGGAATGCGAATGAATCGAGTACAAAAAATGGCTTATATGGCTTTATTTACTGCGATTGCCACCTTCGGCTCTTCGCTAGTCTGGTTTCCCGCCGGTGTGGCGAAGGCTTACCCTGTCCAGCATGCGGTAAATGTCATTGCCGGTGTGCTGCTTGGCCCGGGGCCGGCGGTAATGATCGCCTTTGTTACTGGTTTATTAAGAAATTTAATGGGAACCGGTTCACTTCTAGCATTTCCGGGAGGCATGATTGGTGCATTTCTCGCCGGCTATATTTATCAAAAAACAAGCCGAACATGGGCCGCTTCTATCGGAGAAATGACTGGGTCAGGAATCATTGCTCCTTTATTTGCCGTTCCCTATGCAAAGATATTGATGGGAACAGCGGCTGGTGCTTTTTTCTTCTTGCCAGCTTTTCTCGTCAGCAGCTTGTCAGGATCAATTATCGGTCTCTTGCTCGTAAGGCGACTAGTTAAATTGAACGCATGGAAATATCGGTTAGAGCCTTAACGCCACCGAAGGGCAATAGCCAACTTGCAGCATTCTAAGTTTGCCGCAGTGGTTCTGAGCTCAATTCGGAAGGAATCAGGGTTAAATGAAATATTTGTTTTTCTTGATATACCAGCTGATCGCACCAGCCGTTCCACTTCTTGCCGATTGGCAGCCTGGGCAGCAGTCATTAATCGAAGAGCAAAGTCGCTGCTATCTGTTAATTTATTTAACAGCAAATTTGTTTCATTCAGCAGCTGCTTGATTGATTGAGCGGATTGTTTAAATAAAGCAGGATTCACTTCAGGATAAGGCCTTAAGGACGGAGGATGACATGAGGCCACTGGTTGAAGGGCTCGATGGTGAGGATAAGTGCCTGCAAACGGGGCCATGTAAAGATTTTGAAACGGATAAGAATAATACAACCCGGTGTCACTCCTTCCTAAAAAGTAAGACTTCTCAGCCATTAACAAATGCTTGCTTTCTTCGTTATCTGTTTCACTGTAGAACTCATGACCCGATGGCCACTTCGTTCCGTATGAGGTGACGGTCCTTGCAAGATAATTTTTTCCAATTAGCCTGATGTGTACAGAGGAGTCTTTGTCTTTAGCCTCTTCTATTAATATACGGCTATTGGGAAAAATAAATGATCAATACTATCTATTTAAATAGCATAAATTTTATTGAAAATTACTGGTGATTACGATCAAGCTAACAGCAGAATCTAATTGAATAGTTGGTCCTTGGGGGTGCTTGCAAAAGCTGAGAGAGGTAAATGGCCTCAACCCTTATTACCTGAACTGGATAATGCCAGCGGAGGGAAGAGGTCGTATCCTGATATTGAACTGCAGTCTTTCTAATCCTGCAGCAAGATAAAAAATTATACAGCCGCTTCCCTTGATGAGGAGCGGTTTTTTACGTGTAGGTAATAATATTAGTCTACATGTCAATAGAGAGGGGATGGCTATGGAAAAAAAGCTAGATATACTCCTGGAACAAGTGGAGCGCCGTCAGGAAGAGATCGTTCATTTATTGAAGAAGCTGATCTCTTTCGAAACGCCTGCTCCTCCGGCACGGAATACTGCAGAAGCCCAGTCGTTTATAGCTGATTTTTTAAAAGGCTTAGATTTTTCGGTAGATAGATGGGACGTGCACCCAAATGACCCGAATGTTGTTGGAAGATGGCCAGGGACAGATGCTGAGAAGTACCAAAGTTTAATTATTAATGGACATATAGACGTGGCAGAAATACATGAAGATGAGGGGTGGGAAGCCGATCCATTTCAGGCTGTTGTCAAGGAGGGATCAGTGATTGGACGCGGGGCCGCTGACATGAAAGGAGGGCTTGCTGGTGCTTTATTCGCTTTGCAGCTGCTCCATGATGCAGGAATGACGCTTCCGGGGGACGTGCTTTTTCAATCGGTTATCGGTGAAGAGGTAGGTGAAGCTGGTACGCTGGAGTGCTGCAAACGGGGCTATAAAGCGGACTTTGCGGTAGTTGTTGATACGAGTGATCTACATATACAAGGGCAGGGAGGCGTGATTACAGGCTGGATTACTTTAAAAAGCAACCAAACGTATCACGATGCGACTCGGAGAAATATGGTACATGCCGGCGGAAAGTTGTTTGGAGCCAGTGCTATAGAAAAAATGATGAAAATCATTGAAGGGCTGCAGGAATTGGAGCGCCACTGGGCGGTAACTAAAAGCTATCCAGGATTTTTGCCGGGGACAAATACAATTAATCCCGCTGTTATTGAAGGCGGGAGACACGCCGCTTTTATTGCCGACGAATGCCGGCTTTGGATTACTGTTCACTATTATCCCAATGAAACCTATGAACAGGTAGCTAAGGAGGTGGAAGATCATATTCGTCATGTAGCAAACGGAGATGTATGGATGAGGCATAACCCTCCTTCATTTAAGTGGGGTGGCACATCAATGATTGAAGAAAGGGGAGAAGTGTTTCCTTCTTTTGAAGTAGATGGGAGTCATGCTGCTGTACAAATTCTCACCCAGTCTCACTCAGATGTGCTTGGTAAGGCTCCGATGATTGATATTTCCCCAACTGTTACAGATGGGGGATGGCTTGCTGATGCCGGTATTCCTACCGTTATCTATGGACCGGGTGATTTAATGAATGCTCATTCGATCAATGAGCAGCTGTCGATTGAACAGCTTGTCGATTACACGAAAGTGATTTTGTCGTTTATCTACACGTGGTGTCACACACCGAAGCATGGATAGGTAAGATGAATACTCTGGGTTGTGAACAGCTATAGGCACAACAGAAATATGTATAGATGATCTTTAGAGGAGGAATCACATATGAAAGTGAGTAGCACGAATATAAAGTTCAGTGAAAGGCTTCATGAAAAACTTCAGCCGATCTGGAGAAAAAATCATCATCATCCTTTCGTGAGAGGAATTGGGGACGGCACGCTCGATCAGCGGAAGTTCCGTTTTTATATGGTTCAGGATTATTTATATTTAATTGATTATTCTAAGGTATTTGCCCTTGGAGCAGTGAAAGCAACAGATGTAGAAACGATGGGGAAATTCGCTTCATTGCTGAATGAAACACTTAATTTTGAAATGGCACTTCACCGCCAGTATGCAGCCCGTTTTGGCATTTCCGAGGAAGAGCTTGAACAGGCCAAGCCGTCTCCAATTACGCTTGCTTATACGCATTACATGCTTCATGTCAGTCAGAATGGCACGCTTGCCGAGTTGATTGCCGCTCTTCTTCCATGTGCGTGGAGCTATTGGGAGATCGGCAAAGAGCTAAATGAAATTCCAGGAGCCAGCGAGCATGAGTTATATGGTGACTGGATCAAAATGTATTCATCTAAAGAGTTTGGTGAACTCGCCACATGGTGTATTGAGCTTTTAGATGAGCATACTGCCGGAAAGAGTGAAAGAGAGCTTGCGAGACTGGAAGAAATTTTCTTAAATACAACCCGTTATGAGTATATGTTCTGGGAGATGGCGTTTCATGAGCAAATGTGGCCGGGAGAAGAATAAAAAAGTTCTTGAATTTCAACATGTTACCTTTTCCTATAAAGACAAAAAAACAGGCATGTTGTTCCTATTTTGCAGAGGATAAATGCGGAGGTTTATGAGGGCGAATTCATTTCTATTATCGGAGCAAGCGGATCAGGGAAAAGTACACTATTCCGGTTAATTACCGGGCTTGAAAATCAGGATGAGGGACGGATTTTAATCAATGGGGAAGAGCAGGAATCACGTCTTGGAAAGGTCGGTTACATGCCTCAGCAAGATCTGCTCATGCCGTGGCGGACAATTATCGAAAATGCCGCCCTTCCTCTTGAATTGAGAGGAATCCGGAAAGAAGAAGCACGCAGGCAAGTTCATCTTTTGCTGAAAGAATTTGGTTTAGAAGGAACAGAGGGGCGGTACCCTCATGAGCTATCTGGAGGAATGAGACAGCGCGTTTCTTTCTTGCGGACATCATTGAGCGGATCGAACATTCTTTTGCTTGATGAACCTTTCAGTGCCCTGGATGCGATTACAAGGCTGGCTATGCAGGAGTGGCTCATGGCACAGTGGGAAAAACGAAAAGCAACCATTGTATTGATTACTCACGACGTCAGTGAAGCGCTTTTTCTGTCGGATCGCATTTTTATTTTTCAAGAAAGACCGGTTCGGGCGTTTCAGGAAGTGGCTGTTCCGATTGACCGGCCAAGAAGCTTAAAAGATTTGAACAAGCCAGCCATGATTGAATGGAAGGACTATTTGCTGGAGGAGCTGAGAGGGAAGGTGATTCTATGAAAAGCAACAGGGGCACATGGCCAGCTGCTTTGACAATTTTAGCATTTTTCCTGGCTTGGGAAATCGCGGCACGAATGGTCAATATGCTATTTATTCTCCCGCCTCCGACCGGCATTCTCAGTAAGCTGTGGGAATTAAGAGAACCGCTGTTCATTGAACACTTGCCAATTACGCTAGTCATTATTTTAATTGGCTTAACTATCTCCATTTTACTAGGCGCCGGAATGGCCGTTTGGATGAGTGTGAGCCCAGCCGCTGAAAAAGTGATTTACCCGCTGATCATTTCTTCACAAATGATCCCGATTATTGCTCTGGCCCCCATTTTTGTTCTTTGGTTCGGTTACTCAATTTGGAGCAAAGTAGTTGTGACTGTTTTAATCACATTTTTTCCTATCACGGTGAATACATATGATGGGCTGCAATCAGCCAGTAAAGAGTTGAAAGAGCTAATGATGACAATGGGGGCAGGGAAGAAAGAGATATTTACCAAGCTAGTTGTTCCTTCCGCCTTGCCTCATTTTTATTCAGGACTGAAGGTAGCTGTTACATTAAGCGTGATTGGAGCTGCTATCGGAGAATGGCTTGGAGCACAGGCTGGTCTCGGTTATTTCAGCCGACGAATGATGACTCAATTTGATGGGGCGGCTGTTTTTGCTCCGATTGTATTGCTGTCGGCGATCGGCATTGTTCTATTTGTCATTGTAAAATTCATTGAGCAAAAATCATTAAAATGGAGGAAGTCATAATGAGAAAATGGTTACTGGCATTGTTTGTGATAGTGCTTGCCGGCTGCAGTTCTAACGATGCAAGTGAAAAGAAAATAGCGGCAGGAGCCGGAGAGAAACAGAAAGAAAAAGTGACAATTATGCTTGACTGGTATCCCAACGCCGTTCACAGTTTCTTATACGTAGCGGAAGAAAAAGGCTACTTTAAAGAGGAAGGAGTTGACGTGGATATTCAGTTTCCAGCCAGCCCGACTGATCCCATCAATCTAGCTGCTACTGGAAAAGTAACACTTGGTATTTCTTATCAACCCGACGTTATTATGGCGCGGACAGAACAGGGAGTGAACGTAAAATCTATCGGTGCTATCGTCCGATCCCCATTAAATCGAGTGATGTTTTTAAAGGACAGCCCAATCAAGGCTCCGAAGGATTTAGAGGGAAAAACAGTCGGATTTACTGGTATTCCTCTAAATGAAGCGATCGTTGGCACAATGGTGGAAAAAGATAAAGGGAATCCGGAAAAAGTAAAAATGATTGATGTTGGTTTTGAACTAAACTCGGCTGTTGTGACGAAAAAAGCCGATGCAGTGGTCGGAGCCTATATTAACCACGAAGTGCCGCTGTTAAAGCATGAAGGATATGAAACAAATAATTTGGACCCAACAAAGTATGGCGTACCTAATTTCTATGAGCTGGTGGCAGTTACGAGTGACGAAACGTGGGAGAAACAGCAAGATGTCATCAAAGCCTTTTGGCGGGCGGCAGAAAAAGGATTTAATTATACCGAACAGCACCCTGATGAAGCCTTGCAAATTTTATTAAGCAAGCAGGATGAGGCTAATTTTCCGCTTATAGAGGAGGTGGAAAAAGAAAGTCTTAAGATTCTTCTTCCAAAAATGAAGTCAGAGAAAGGCTTTGGAAGCCAAACGAAAGAGCCGTGGATAGAAACAGCCGAATGGATGAAGAAAACGGGCTTGATTAAAAAAGAGCCTAAATTAGAAGAGCTGTTTATAAACATTGCTGAGTGATCAAACTTGCTAAAACATAAAAAGTCTAGCGATTTAGTTGGTTTTTTGTGTTAGGATGAAGAAAAGGCAAGTTTGAAAGGGGAAGCAGGCGTGGGAAAAGGACTGGAAGGAAAAAGAATTGTCATTGCGGGCTCAAGGAAAACAGAAGAAATGAGTATGATCATTGAAAAGCAAGGCGGTCTGCCTCTCGTCCGCCCCTTACAGGGAACGGTATTTTTAGCAGAGGAAGCAGTTGGACCTGAAATTAAAGAACTGATCAGCCAGCCGGCGGATTGGATTATTTTCACGACAGGTATCGGCACGGAAGCGTTAGTAAATGCTGCTGATCAGTTGGGAATAAGGAACGAATTTTTGCAGGTGGTGCAACAGGCAAAGGTAGCTACTAGAGGCTATAAAACGGTAGCCGCTTTAAAGAAAATAGACATAAGCCCTGTTGCAGTAGATGATGACGGGACTACAGCCGGATTGATTCGGGCACTCGAAAAAGAAGATTTCATAAAGAAACGTGTTGCTGTTCAACTGCACGGTGAAAAAGCACCGTCATTGACGAAGTTTTTACATGAGAAAGAGGCACACGTTCAGTACTTATTGCCTTACCGTCATCACGCACCTGATGAGGAAGTAGTAGAGAAAACACTGAATGAAATCTTAAACAAAGAAATAGAGGCCATTTGTTTTACAACGGCGATTCAAGTGCGTTCGCTGTTTGAACATGCCAAGCAAAAAGGCAAGGTAGAAGAACTGCTTGCTGCCTTTGCCTCTGGGCCATTAGCTGGCGCGGTCGGACAAGTAACGGCTGAAGCGCTGGCAGAAGAAGGCGTTACCCGTATGATTGTGCCGGAGTTGGAAAGAATGGGAGCCCTGATTATGGAGCTGTCACGGTATTATCAGCACAGAGATCGATAAGAAAGTAAAAGCTATTAAATAAGCTAAAGAATAAATGCCATGAAAAGAATATTGGAAACCGGGAGCTGGCGGATGCCGGCTGAGAGTACAGCTATGCCGCTGCAGACCGTGTGAACCTGTTGGATAATGCCAGCGCAGGGAAGTGTGGAGATCAAAAGAGCACGGGCGCCGGTTCCGTGCTTTTTAGTTTGATTTTTACTAGTAATTTCGGAGGGAGCGAAAAAATGAATCATCGAGTCGTCAGTCAAACACTTGCACAAGTAAGAGCGCAAAGCCCGCTTGTACACAATATTACGAATGTAGTTGTTACAAATTTTACAGCCAATGGATTGCTCGCTCTCGGGGCTTCTCCTGTCATGGCGCACGCAAAAGAAGAAGCGGCAGATATGGCAAGGATCGCCGGGGCGCTCGTGATAAATATTGGTACATTAGATGAAGAAAAAGTAGCATCTATGATCATAGCAGGAAAAGCAGCCAATGAGGCAGGAGTGCCGGTTATCTTCGATCCCGTGGGAGCAGGGGCAACGGCTTACCGGACAGCAGCTGCTTCTCGAATTATCAATGAGGTAAAGGTCGATGTGTTAAGAGGGAACGCGGCGGAAGTTGCAAATGTGATCGGGAAGAAATGGGCGATTAAGGGGGTAGACGCTGGGAAAAACCAGGGGAACCTGATAGAGCTTGCTAAAGAGGCAGCGGCGAAATGGCAAATGACCACGGTTATTACAGGGGAGGCAGATATTATCGCCGGCCAGAATTCGCTTTTCGTTGTCCGTAATGGCCATCCGATGCTTACGAAAGTGACTGGCACTGGCTGTTTGTTAAGTGCGGTGATCGGTGCATTCTGTGCCGTGGAGAAAAATATAGGAATTGCGGCAGCTAGTGCCGTCGCAGTATATGGAGTAGCAGCAGAAGCGGCTATGAAGATTCGCGGTGAGGAAGGGCCCGGAAGTTTTCAAATAGAATTTTTAAACCAGCTGGCTAAGGTCGAAGAAAAGAATATTGAAGCCTTTGCCAAAATAGAAACCCTTTTAACTAATGGAGGTGGAGAAAATGGAAGTGAGCAAAGCACTGACGATCGCCGGTTCTGACAGCGGAGGGGGCGCAGGGATTCAAGCCGACTTAAAAACCTTCCAGGAACTTGGCGTATACGGCATGTCTGCACTGACCGCGGTCACGGCACAAAATACACTCGGTGTGCATGGTGTTTACCCAATGACCCCGAAAGCAGTAGAGGCACAAATTGAAGCAATCGGTGAGGACATGGGAACGGATGCTCTGAAGACCGGAATGCTATTCAGCGACGAGATTATTCAAACAGTAGCTCGCGGGATTGAGAGATTTGGCTGGAAACAGGTTGTCGTTGATCCGGTCATGATTGCTAAAGGAGGGGCTTCTCTATTGCAGACAGACGCCATCAGAGCAATGAAAGAGTATTTGATCCCGCTTGCTATGGTTGTGACTCCCAATATTCCAGAAGCAGAGGTGCTGACAAACATGATGATTCGATCTCTTGATGATCGCAAGCGGGCTGCCGAGAAGCTGCATAAGTTAGGAGCCAGACATGTAGTCATTAAAGGAGGACATGCAGAAGACGACGAGAAACTAATAGATCTTCTGTATGACGGCAAAGACTTTTTTTACTTCACAAATAATCGCATTTTAACTAAAAACACGCATGGGACGGGCTGTACATTTGCTGCAGCTATGACTGCAGAGCTTGCTCGGGGACAAGCGATAAAAAAGGCAGTTGATGTGGCTGTCAACTACGTACAAGCGGCCATTGAGATGGATTTGAAAATTGGAAAAGGACATGGCCCAACCAACCATTGGGCATTTAAAAGAAAAGGGGTGCCTACCGATGCGGCCTATTAGTGAAGAGCGCATAAAAGAATTTCTTCAAGTTTATTTTATTATGGGCAGCGCTAATTGTTTGATAGATCCGATAAGGACCCTGAGAGAGGCCATTGCCGGGGGCATTACTTTTTTTCAGTTTCGTGAAAAAGGCTCTAATGCCTTGATTGGTGAGAAAAAACTTGAATTGGCAGCTGAACTTCAGAAGGTTTGCCGTCATCATTCTGTACCCTTTATCGTGAACGATGATGTCGAGCTGGCTGTTCAACTAGAGGCCGATGGCATACATATCGGCCAGGAGGATGAATCTCTTTCAGTTGTCCGTAAAATAATGCCCGAAAAGATTATTGGAATTTCAGTCCATACAATGGAGGAAGTTGAAAAAGCCATTGAGGATGGGGCAGATTATTTAGGGGTTGGTCCAATATTTCCTACCTCTACTAAAACTGATACAAAACCGGTTCAAGGAACCAGTCTAATTGAAGAAATAAGGGCTGCGGGCATATCTATACCCATCGTAGGGATTGGCGGCATTCATGCAGGCAATGCAGCTGAAGTAGTAGCAAATGGAGCGAATGGAGTATCAGTGATCACGGCCATTAGCCAAGCGCCATCGCCGAAAGAGGCAGCAGAGCAATTAAGAAGAGCTATTTCAAGAAAGTAGATAAACGACACTCCTGCTTTGAATAAGAAAATTAATTTTCTTATTCAAAGCATTTTTCATATGAAAAATTAAAGGATTATGTATAATTTTGTCGAATAATTTTTGCTGATATCGAATAGTAACTCCTACATAATAAAGGAAAAAGGGAGCGGTGATGGATGAAATGTGTACAGAACAGGCTGCTGCGAATAAAACAGTAAAATGGTTCGCAGAGAAGGCAAGAAATATATTGCTCTTACTAGATGAACAAGGGAATATCAAGTACGCTAATCAAGCTTTTCAAAGGCTGATGGCTCTTTCTCTTTCAGACAGAACGAATCAGTCCTTTTTCCATTTCATTCATGAAGAAGATCGAGAGGAGGCAGCTAGTCGGCTTTTATTTTTAGAGAAAAGCACTTCATTTACTCCTTTCACGAGCCGTTATTCTTATAAAAATGGGAGGTATGGACATTTATTTTGGCAAGAAGCGGAGAAAACAGAGGAAGGATGGATACGAGTGATCGCTGAACCTATTGAAGAAGAGAATGAGGGCAGCTGGCTGTACTTTCTGGCCAATCATACAGAGGACCCGGGATATATCATTGATCTATACGGGCGAGTTCTTTTGATAAATGAAGCATTCGAACAGCTATATGGCTGGAAAAAAAAGGAGATCATCGGACGCCCTTCTCCAGTTATACCCAAAGACCATTGGCATGAATGGCACGAGAAAATTGAGGAAGTGCGTAAAAGTAAAAAGCCTGTTACCTTTCAAACAGTCAGAAAAAAAGAGACGGAACTACTTTTCCGGTGTCTGCCACTATATCTCCTATTTATGAACGGACTGGCCGTGTGTTTCTCTGCTTAATTTTAACGAAAGACTTAACTGAGTATTATGAAACAAGGCG
Source organism: Bacillus sp. PK3_68 (assembly GCF_003600835.1). Taxonomy (NCBI): domain Bacteria; kingdom Bacillati; phylum Bacillota; class Bacilli; order Caryophanales; family Bacillaceae; genus Bacillus; species Bacillus sp. PK3_68. The sequence continues at coordinate 3,922,457 of NZ_NQYC01000001.1, forward strand.
GCTTGTTGAACTGCAAAATAAAGTCATTGCTGAGCGAGAAAGATTGCTTTTAGATATTACAGAGAATATTACTGAAATGATCAGCCTTTTTGATTTGAAGTTAAATAAGTTTCTCTATATTAGTCCTTCCTACGAAAAGTTCTTTAATATTAATATAGAGACGTTGTACGAAAAGCCGGAGATCATATTGGAAAATTGTCACCCGGAAGACCTGCCAAATGTCGTTGAATTTTTTTGTAAACCGACGAACGGGACAAAGGAGCTTGAATATCGGGTACTAAAGAACAAATCAGGAGAGCCAGGGTGGATGACGACAAAAGTGACACCGATTGCGGATGAGTATGGAACTATTAACCGCTGGATTAACATTAGCAGGGATATTACCGAATTAAAGAAAAGAGAACAGATGATCCGGAAGTGGGATAAGTTAAGCGCGGTCGGCCAACTGGCGGCAGGCATTGCCCATGAGGTTAGGAATCCGCTTACATCTGTAAAAGGATTTATGCAGCTGCTCGCTCAAGAAACGAATAATAAGTATACAGATATTATTTTGTCCGAGTTAGAAAGAATTGAATTTATTATGAATGAATTTTTAATACTGGCAAAGCCTCATCAGGATGTACAGATGAAGCTCAGTAATATTAATGAAGTACTGAGTGAGGTTGTAGTCTTCATGAAACCGGAAGCGCTTTTATACAGTGTGGATATTCATCAGGATTTTGATAAGAATCTTCCTTTTGTACAGTGCGAGCCTAAACAGATCAAACAAGTCATTATAAATTTAATAAAAAATGCCATTGATGCCATGCCTTCAGGAGGAAATATCTATTTAACTACCAGCATAACGAGTGACAGCCAAGTAGCGATTGAAGTGAGAGATGAAGGGGCTGGCATGCCGATCGAGCGTCTAGAACGTTTAGGTGAACCCTTTTATTCAAACAAAGAAAAAGGAACAGGGCTGGGGCTAATGATGTGTTACAAAATTATTGAAAATCATGAAGGCACCATTCATTTTACAAGCAGGGAAGGAGATGGGACCACCGCACGTGTGCTTCTCCCTTCCGCTTACAATCTTTCATAAAGAAGTGGCGAGCAAGTACATGTTTTCTTTTATCCTTACATCTTTTGCAAAGGCCAAAAAAATGCCTTTTTCTCTTTGGAAAAATGAAGAATAGGCTGCTGCTGAAAATAATGATGTGTAAGGAAAGAGGCCATCGTATTACGAAAAATTGTTACTTCTGCTTTTTGCAAGGCCCATCTTGTATGGTGAATATCCCCCGATACAGCTTATTTCTCCTTTCTGTAAAGAGGCAGTAGCGCTCCGATGCCCAATAATCAAATGTTTCTTTCTCTGCTGAATAAGAGGGAGACACAGGCTTGTAAAAACATCAAGCTCTTCCCGGTTTTGTCCAACAGAATAAGAACTTTGAAAATGGCAGCTGTTATTTACAACGGCTGCCATGTTTGATTGGCGAAAAGGCAGTGAATAAAAAAGACGGGCCCCAATAACAGAAGGCAAATGATTTACGTCCAAATTAAAAAAATAAACTCCTGGAACGCCTTTGTGCATGACATATGTGCGAACATTTAGTTGCAAAAAAGAACGCAGCAACGGAATGGGGGGCAATCCATGAAAACGCATGCTGGATACTTGGAATGGAACGATACCCAGCCATGCCATGCCTCCATATAAGTCAACCTGAAGAAAAGGAGGGAGCAGGTTTTTCATAGTGACTGGATGAATAGGCCAGTGCATAAATAATACGTTGGACCACGTTTGCGTCATCACCCAATGGGAAGGAGGCAGAGGGAGCGGCCGGTGTTTTAAATGCAGGAAGGCTTCATTCAAATTAAGCTCTCCTTTCATTGAATGGTGTTTTACTTTATTATTTCCTTATTTTTATTGTTCAAACGCTGCTTCTCCTTTACGCTCTCTTCAGCTTTTTGATTAAGTTATTTGTTTTTACTCATACTACATAATGAGTCGACATTTTAAAGAAGGGGGTGCGATATGCTAACAGCAGAACAATTATCTAAACTGCGTCTTCAGTTGGAAAAAGAAAAGCAAGAGCTGGAAGAGCGCTTTGAGGGAAATGAACATTTTGGATTGGAAAGAGCTCATTCTCATGAATCAACGGGCGAGCTGTCTTCTTATGATAATCATCCGGCTGATGAAGGAACGGAATTATTTGAAAGAGAAAAAGATATAGCGCTTAATGAACATGAAGAAAACCAATTGAAAAATGTGGTAAGAGCCCTTGAGGCAATAGAACGTGGCGAATACGGCAAATGTGAGATTTGCGGAGAAGAGATTCCGCTAGAGCGTCTTGAAGCACTCCCTGCCACGGCTTACTGTATTGATCATTCACAGAATAAAATCATATCCCATGACCGTCCAGTAGAAGAAGGAGTGCTTATGCCACCATTTGGTAAGTTTGACTTCGATGATAGTGCGGATGAATCGGTTGTTTTTGATGCAGAGGATGCGTGGCAGGACGTGGCCAGATGGGGGACATCTGAATCTCCGTCCGATTTCATCGATCCGCCTGATCATTACAATGATATGTATATCGAATCGGATGAAAATGTTGGCTACGTAGAGGATTATGAAAACTTCGTCGGTGTAGATATTAACGGAAGGGATATTATCATTTATCCCAATGAGCAACATGAAAAATATGAGGAAGATTTAGATGAGGAAGGAATCATGACGACCTTTGGTGACTTGCCAGCATTTGAACATGATCCTTACGTAGAAGAAAGAGAGGAGAGGGAATAACGATGAACTGGGATTTTGAATCATTTAGAAAGCAGCAAGCAAAACACAAATCTGTATATGTCGGTAGCACAAAGAAAAGGCCGACAATCAATGATGAAGATGCCAATGGCCAAGGAAACACAGACATGGCGCCTGGTGCTACGGGCAGAGAGATTGGAAAAGAGTAAACAATAACAGGACTGTCCAGAAAACAGTAAGATAGATGCAGGGATGGACAGTCCTTTGTGTTTTCCAATTTAAGCGACTTCACTTTCCTTTGAGTGGACTTTTTTCATAAAGGCATTCACATCGGCAGGAACTTTCCGATCGAATTTTGAAACGACGTATACTGTTAGGAAGCCAATCGGCACTGTGATAATCCCTGGTACCTTAAATTGTAAAGCCTCAGGAAGAATAGGGGAGCAGAAGATCATAATCATGGAAACAGCCAATCCAACAAGGAGACCAGCAATCGCTCCCTTTTCTGTCATGCCCCTCCACCAGATTCCAAACAAAAAAATCGGTGTAAAAGTGCTAGCTGCTACTGTGAAAGCGAGAGCAACAAGGTGGCCAATAGAGGCTTCCTTTACTAATAGGCCAAGCACCCCATATAAAACGCCAAGAATTAAAATAGCGATTTTTCCAGCTGTTACGCGCTGTTTCTGTGACAGTTCTTTCTTAGAGAAGGAAGCGTATAGATCATGGGCTAAAGCGCCAGAGCTAGCAATAAATAATCCGGAAAGATTAGAAAAAATAGCCGCAAATGCTCCTGCAATTACAAGGCCGAGCAGCCATTTGCCCCCGAGCACTTCTGCAATGGAAGGAACGACCATATTGTCTCCACCGGTGACAAGGTTTTTCATTACTTCAGCATTTAAATTTCCTTCGAGGAAAAGGGCTCGGCCGACAACCCCCAAGTAGACAGCGAATAAAAAAAAGACACTGGCAATTCCAATAGCCATTAAAGCCGATTTACGTGCTGCTTTTGCACTAGGATTTGTATAAAAGCGTAATAAAATGTGAGGAAGTCCGATGGTTCCAAGTGACAGGCCGACAATTAAGGAGACGGTATGCAGAAAATTAGGTGTTAATACTCCAGAAGTTGCCCATGCTTCTCCGTTAGCCACCACCTCTTTTCCATCTTCAGTGAAAGCAGCCGTATTGGCTACTGAGCCGCTGAAGTTTGTAATAGCAGAAAGAATTTTATCATAATGCAAACCGCCATAAATAGCTGCACCGACCATTAAAATGAAGGCACCGAGGCGGATCCAAAGCTCAAGAGCCTGATTTAAAGTAGTTCCTTTCATACCGCCGACCCCGACATACAGGATCATTACAGCACATGTGAAAATAATGCCGAATTCATAGGAAGTGCCAAAGAACATGCTTAAAATCTGTGCTGCACCGAGCAGCTGAGGAGCAGCATAAAAGCCAGAAATAGACAGAACGACGAGCACAGCTACCAACCGGGCACGTTTGCTGTGAAAACGGTAAGCCACAAAATCTGCTACCGTGTAAGCACCGAAACGTCTAAGCGGACCTGCAACAAAAATAGCGAGCAACGTTAAACCAATGGAAAAGCTGAACGTATAAAAAGCCCCGTCATAACCAATGGAGAAGGTCAAACCGGCGAGCCCGAGGAAGGTGGCTGCACTCAAATAGTCCCCTGCTATAGCTGAACCATTTGTAAACCAGCCGAACGAACGCCCACCGACGAAGAATTCGCTGGCATTAGAATTTTTCTTCGATAAATAAGTAATGTAGACAATCGTACCCATTAAGAGGAAGGTGAAAAAATACTTTGGTTCCAATAGTGCTTCCATCATGCGCTATTTCCTCCTTTATTATCTGCCTTTTCCTTCTGTAATTCTGAAGATGTATCATAGCGGGCCAGTCTTTTTTCATAGCGTTTTGTATGAACATAAGCGATCACAAAGGCCATCACCATTCCAACGATAGTAGTCAGAAACCATGTAACAGACATGCCGCCCCAAAATTTGCTGAAGGCGAAATCCTCTGCATACCAGTTAATGACCGGTATAAAAAAATAAAAGCATAGTAAGCCGTTGAAAGTCCTATTCCTGTTTGAAGTTCAGATTTCATGATGTGTCGAGTTTCTTTATCAAGCGGCTGAAGGTTGTCTACATCAATGGTTCCCATTGAACGGTCTGTCATCTCATATTCTTTTTTCAAGAGCCATCCCTCCTTACCACTAGTATACTAAGCGAGGAAGTGTAAGCCCTTACAAAATAATGTCTGAATATTATAAAAAATTGCTTGTTTTAGCTAAATGCGGATGTTAAAATATGGGAGGAAAGGAGGTAGCGAATGAAATACACGGTTTGTCTGAAGAATGTTAAACCAACATCTTATGCCTTGTTAAAAAAGTGGATTGACGAAAAATACGAACAGCAATTTTTTATTCAGAGCCCATTCTGTAATGATGAAGAAGCCCATATCAAAGTTTGCCAAATAAGTGAATTAAGCGATTGGTTGAAAGTATCCCGTTTAATGAAGCGCCAAAACTGTTTTTACATAGTACTTTTAGATCGAAACTACTATCATACCTCACCATTAGCCCTCAAGCTGCAAGTTCATTCTCTCCTCCTGCATCCTATGAAAAAATCTGCTTTTATCCGCAGCATAGATGATGTGTTAAGGCTGTTGAAAAAAAAGCCGGCTGTGTTTTTTCAGTTGGAAGGAAAGAAAGTGATTCCTGCGTACGATGGAGAGAAGAACGAATCGCTGGAAAATTACGTGCTAAGACAACTCTTGCACCAAAACATTCAACAGGAAAACATAATGATAGATGCTCTGTCCGTTTTTAAAGAGAATACTTTCCCAAATGCCGTTTGTTATGTTGAGGGGTTTTCTCATCTAGATTGTACTCCCGCTGATGAAAACCTCTCAGCTCAGCTGATTTGCTCGTATTTTAACAAAGCGTTCGCAGGCAGAGTCTCTCGCCTGTATTTCATTCCTTTTCGTAAATCTATGCTTGTTTTGTTTCGACAGCCGGAAAGTGTTTGTTCTTTGAAGGACTGGGATGAAGGAAGGATAATATTTGAGAAGATTATAAAGAATCTGCTGATACAGCACCGAATTCAAATCTATATAGGGGTCGGTTCTCTATATAATGATCCTCATCTTCTCCATCATTCCTTTAAAGAAGCAGAACTTGCGAGAAGCCTGCCGCCCTTTCGCGAAGTTTCCCTCCGCTATTACGAAGAGATATCTACAGAGGAGGATATCAAAAAAAGCACACAATTCATTCATAATCGTTTTGGAGAAGAGATGACGGCAAGAGATGTAGCGAAGCATGTCAATTTGAGCTATTCCCACTTTATTCGGCTATTTAAAAAAGAAACAGGTAATACTTTTTCAGAGTACGTTACCTTCGTGAGACTAAGAAATGGAGTGCGAATGCTGAGGCAAACCAATTATACAATAGAAGAGATTGCTGATTTAACCGGCTTTAATACCCCTAATTATTTTAGTTCAACTTTTAAGAAGTTTGTTGGAGCTACTCCAAGAGAATTTAGAATGACGAAGGAGATTGTTTTCGTTTAAAACCAACCAGTCGGTTTATGATTTGTTGTTTAATAGAGCCTTCTAGCGGGTATTTTAGCAGTACGATAAGATTTTATGGTTGGAAGCCATCGTTAATAAAAACGATGGCTTTTTAGTGTCTTATCATCAAGCATGATTACTCACCCGATTCTGATTTTCAAAATAACTAATTGTAATTTTCAGACTTTTGTGTTAATCTTTTTTTAGATATTTAAGAAACGCTGTTGCGTAATAAGAAACAAAGGGCGGGATGAAAATGAATTATGTAAAAGCAGGGACTTTACAAGTTGATCAGCAATTGCTTCAGTTTATTAATAATGAGGTATTGCCGGGAACAGACATAGAAAAGGAGCAATTCTGGGACGGATTTAGCGCCATTGTCGCTGAATTAACACCCAAAAATCGTCAACTGTTAAAAAAACGCGATGAACTTCAGGAAAAAATTGATAAATGGCACAGGGAAAATTTATTTGATTTTAATCAATACAAATCCTTTTTACAAGAAATTGGTTACATAGAGCCGGAGGGAGAAGATTTTGAAGTATCGACAGAAAATGTGGATGAAGAAATTGCCTTGCAGGCTGGTCCTCAGCTCGTTGTACCGGTGAATAACGCCCGCTATGCAATCAACGCGGCTAATGCCCGATGGGGAAGCTTATACGATGCGCTCTATGGAACAGACGCTATTCCCGAGACAGACGGCGCTGAGAAAACCGGGGGTTACAATCCTATACGGGGAGAAAGAGTGATCGCTTTTGCACGGGATTTTCTTGATCAGGCGGTGCCGCTTGAAAAAGGTTCCCACAAAGAGAGTGTAAAATACGCCATTGAAGGTGGAGAATTAATCGTTACACTAGAGAGCGGCGGACAAACGAGGTTAAAACACAAAGAACAGCTGCAAGGCTTTTGTGGAGAAGCGGGAGCTCCTTCTGCTGTCCTTCTGAAAAATAACGGTATCCATTTGGAAATCCAAATCGACAAAAATGATCCAATTGGAAGAACGGATGCAGCGGGAGTGAAAGACGTACTAATGGAGGCTGCGCTTTCAACCATTATGGATTGTGAAGATTCGGTGACTGCTGTGGATGCGGAAGATAAAGTGCTTGTTTACCGCAATTGGCTTGGATTAATCAAAGGGAATTTGAGTGCTTCATTCAAGAAAAACGGAAAAACCATCACCCGCCGGATGAATGAGGACCGCTGCTATACAGCATTGGACGGAAGTACGTTAAAATTGCCTGGCCGCTCCTTGATGTTCGTTCGCAACGTCGGTCATCTAATGACCATCAATGCCGTTCTGGATGAAAATGGAGAGGAGGTATTTGAAGGCATTTTGGACGGGGTCGTTACAAGTGCTATTGCTAAGCATTCGATTTCTGGCGGTTCAAAGCTTGCCAATTCGCGCCAAGGGTCGATTTATATAGTCAAGCCAAAAATGCATGGATCGGAGGAAGTAGCGTTTGCTTGTGAATTGTTCGACCGGATCGAGAATTTATTGGGCTTACAACGAAATACATTAAAAATTGGTGTAATGGACGAAGAACGCCGGACGTCTCTTAATCTGAAAAACTGCATTCGGGCCTCTAAAGAGCGGATTGCTTTCATTAACACAGGCTTCCTTGACAGAACTGGAGACGAGATACACACGTCTATGGAAGCAGGACCTGTTATTCGCAAAGGGGATATAAAATCCTCTGTCTGGCTGACGGCTTATGAAAAGTCAAATGTTGCTGCCGGACTGGAAACAGGTTTGCAGGGGCATGCTCAAATAGGTAAAGGAATGTGGGCAATGCCGGATATGATGGCAGCTATGCTGGAGCAGAAAATTGGCCATGTCAAAGCGGGAGCTAATACGGCATGGGTGCCATCACCGACTGCTGCTGTTCTTCATGCTCTTCATTATCACCAGGTAAATGTCCAGCAGGTACAAAATGAAGTGAAACAAAATAAACAAGAGTACACAGACGAGATTTTGCAAATCCCGCTCGAAAAGAAGGCAAGCTGGAGTAAGGAAGAGATTCAGCGGGAGATGGATAACAATGCACAAGGCATCCTCGGCTATGTTGTCCGCTGGGTAGAGCAAGGCGTTGGCTGTTCAAAAGTGCCAGATATTAGCAATGTTGGCCTAATGGAAGATCGGGCGACCCTTCGCATTTCCAGCCAGCACATTGCTAATTGGCTGCGCCATGGCATCTGTACGGAAGAGCAGGTGATGGAAACGATGAAGCGGATGGCAAAAGTAGTGGATGAACAGAATGCAGGAGATGAGGAATATCGTCCAATGGCACCGGATTACGAAGAGTCGGTGGCATTCCAGGCTGCATGTGAACTTGTATTTAAAGGATGTGAACAGCCGAATGGATACACAGAGCCCATTCTGCATAAACGGCGTCTTGAGGCAAAAGAGAAATACAGTGTTACTCAATAAAGTCTGTAGGGTTTATTATTTTTTTCTAATAAGAGATAATACAAAGAGGCTGGCCGATTGGAGGCTAGCCTCTTCGGCGATAAATAAAATTATTTATTTTCATTGAAAGGGGCCTGTCAATTGGAAAGGGATAATATGGTGAAGTCAGTTGCACGGGCGCTTGATATTATCAAACTTGTAGGCGATTCCAGACAAGGGCTCGGTGTAACAGAGATTTCCAGACAAATGGATATCAACAAAAGTTCAGTGTTTCGTATATTGGCTACGTTGAGTCAGTACGGTTATATTGAACAGAATGAGACCACAGGAAAATACCGGATCGGTTATATGTTTCTTGATATTAGCTCCAAATTGCTCGACTCTCTTGACGTCCGGACTGAAGCGCAGCCTGTACTGAAAGAACTTGAGTATGAAACAAATGAAGTCGTTCATCTTGTTGTTTATGACCAAGGAGAAGTAGTATATATTGAAAAGCTTGATGGCAACGAAACGTTGCGCATGCATTCAAAGGTCGGAAAACGAGCGCCTGTTCATTGCACGTCAGTCGGCAAAGCCATTCTTTCTCATTTATCTGCGGCAGATGTGCTCGCTATTATGGAAAGAAAGGGCCTGCCAGCCCATACACCTTCTACCATTGTGGAGAAGGACGCTTTTCTAGAAGAGCTGTCTAAAGTGAAAGAGAACGGCTATGCGCTGGACCTTGAGGAAAATGAGATAGGGATTCGCTGCATAGCTGCTCCTGTATTTGATCATACAGGCAGTGTAGCGGCAGCGGTAAGCATCTCTGGCCCGACGTTGCGAATGACCGATGAAAGAATGCGCTCGTTAAGTAGCCGGATGATTCAAGCAGGACAAGCCATCTCAAAACGGCTTGGTTATAAGGGCCAATAAGTTAAAAACAGGGCATCCGGAAACTTAGATTTCCAGATGCCCTGTTTGCTTTTTTATTAAACAGCTATATTTCAAATCAGCGATCTGCTGCGCCAAGCTCTTTTGCCGGTTTAACACGTTTTATAAAGAAAGAGAGAATGAGAGCAATGAGGGCAATATAAACAGATACTGAAAAAGAGAAATTAATGCCGTTAAGCATGGCTTCATTCATAATATGTGTCTTCATCTCAGCCATTTGAGCAGGGTCAGGCTGGGCACCGGCAGTTAAATTTTTCGCTGCGGCATCAGCCAATTTTTCTGCTTCCGATTCTGTGCGATTTTGCATCAAAGTGACGAGAAAAGCAGAGCCAACCGCACCTGAAACCTGTTGAAGCGTATTGTTCATCGCTGTACCGTGCGGATTCATGCTTTGAGGCAGCTGGTTTAAGCCGTTTGTCATGACAGGCATCATAACCATGGACATTCCGAACATGCGCAATGTATATAGCATCATTAAATAGCCATAAGATGTTTCGAGTGTTAAGTCACTGAACAAGTGTGTTGTATAAATCGTAACGATCAAACCAATAACAGACAGAATACGGGCGCCGAATTTGTCAAACAGCTTGCCGGTAATCGGTGACATAACACCCATAACAAGTGCCCCAGGCAACATTAATAGTCCCGAATGAAGCGGAGAAATGCCACGTAAAGATTGCACATAGATAGGCATTAACAACATAGCAGAAAACATGGCCATAGCTAAGACCACCGATATAGCCGAAGAAAGTGCGAACATCGGATAGCGATAGATTCGAAATTCTAAAAGCGGTTCATCCAAGCGAAGCTGGCGGATAATAAATAACAATAGGCTAATGAAGCCCACAGCAATCGGGATATATACATATACGGAGTCCCAGCCTTTTTCTCCTGCAGAGCTGAAACCGTACAGCAGGCCGCCAAAACCGATGCTTGATAAAATGAGTGAAAGAATATCAAGTTTGATATCACGCTGCGGTGTAATGTTTTTCAATTTAAAGATAGCAAGCAAAAGTGTAATGGCTGCGATCGGAAGAACGACATCAAATAATGTGCGCCATGAATAATGCTCAATAAGCCAACCGGATAATGTAGGTCCGATGGCCGGCGCGGTAATCATGACGAGGCCAAACAGTCCCATTGCAGCGCCGCGGCGCTCGACCGGAAAACTAAAAAGCATCACATTCATTAAAAGCGGCATCATGATAGCAGAGCCAGCTGCTTGGATCATTCGGGCAGCAAGAAGTATGCTGAGCGACGGAGAGAAAGCGGCGAGCAATGTTCCGGCTGTAAACAGGCTCATGGCCAAAATAAACAGTTTTCTATTTGTAAACTTCTGAATAAAAAAAGCACTGGCGGGAATTAACACACCGTTAATTAGCATATAACCGGTTGTCAGCCATTGTACAGCTGATGCAGATGCATCGAATTCCTTCATGATAGATGGAAGAGCTACATTTAAAAGAGTTTCATTTAAAATAGAAACAAAGGCCCCGATAAATAAAATCGCAATCATGCCATAAGGCGGCTTTTCTACAGCTCCTTGTGTATTCATATAAATTCCTCCCATACAAGGTGTATAGTTTTTGAACTCTAGTTCTAACAATTTTTAATCATATACCGATGGTATAAAAAAATCAATAAAAAAATATCGTTTTGTTCATAAGTTTGATTCTTATAACAATATGAGCTACGATTAACTTGTACAGGCAGTATAAACAATAACATTCAGGTGATGAAATGAACAATCGTAAACGCCAGGTTATGATGGCAGCGCACTCTCTTTTTGTAGAAAAAGGGTTTGCCGCTACTTCCATTCAAGATATTTTAGATGAAAGCCATATATCTAAGGGAACTTTTTACAATTATTTTTCTTCTAAAAGTGAATTATTAATTAATATTTTCGAGAACATTAAGTCAGAAATAAAAAAGCAGAGAACAGCCGTGCTTGCCGGTCGGCCAGTAGCTGATCGTGAAGGGTTCAGTGATCAGCTGGCTATGACGATGGAGGTTAATAAAAGAAATAATTTGTTTGCCTTGTTTCAAGGGGTATTTGCCTCTGAAGAAGAAGAACTCAAACAGCTTGTCAAGCAGCATTACTTAGAAGAATTGAAGTGGATGCAAGGCCGTATTATTGAGCTTTATGGCGAGCAGGCAAAGCCGTACTCTTTGGATCTTACGCTTGTTTTTTTGGGGACTATTCAACAATTCATTCATTTATCAATGGTTACGGAAAAAGAAACGATAGATCTGAAAAGAATCATTGCTTATGGGCTGCGCCGAATGGATACGGCGGTAGAAGATGTGCAAAGAAATAAAGATATTCTCCTTGGGGCGCGATTTCTTGAAAAATGGTTTCCTGAATCTACGTTATCCAAGGAAAAGAAGAAAAGTGCCATTATGCAAGAAATCAGCTCTTTGCAAAAAGAAGCCAGTCCTAATCAAAGTGAGCTTCTGACTTTTTTGCAGAATGAAATAAGTAGCACAGAGCCTCGCATTGCTATTATAGAAGCTGTGGTCCGGGCAATTGATGACAGGGAAGAACTGGACGATCTGATTGCTCAATATTTAAAAAGCTAAATGTCTAGCGTGAGTAACTTTCTATATTAAAATAAAGCAAAGGAAGGGAATGTATCATGCGCAGCATACTTGACTCATGGAAGGTAAAGTTTAATGAGAGAGGATTTCCTCATATTCAGCAGGCTTTTGTTCTGCCGCCGGAGAAAATGCATGAATTAGATCCGTTTATCATGCTGGCCGAAGATTGGTTTAAACGAGGAACGTTTGCTGACCATCCCCATAAAGGCTTTCAAACTGTGACATATGTAATGGATGGCCGACTTGAACATATAGATAATAAAGGTGGAAGAGGCATTCTTGGGCCAGGTGATGTACAATATATGAACGCAGGCGCTGGAGCTCGGCATGCTGAAGAAGCAGTAGATGATGACATTGTTCACTCCCTTCAGCTATGGCTCAACTTACCGGCTAAGCTGAAAAACTCCACTCCTTTTTACCAGGACATTTACGCAGAGGATGTTCCCGTAAAAAAAGTAGGTTCTGCAATGGTGCGTGTGTTTGCCGGTGAAGGAGGACCGATGAAGCCGCTCGTTCCTTTTTCGATGGCTGAAATTTTGCTTCCGGCAAAGGAGACATACATTCACGAATTGCCGATCGATGACACTGCCTTTATATACGTTCTTGCCGGACGGGCAGCATTTGGTGAAACCAGCGTCATTCTTGAGCAAGGATATGCTGCTACTTTAACAAAAGGTTCGTCCTTCCGTATGGAGTCAGCAGAACGCACAAAAGTGCTCATTTATTCTGGCCAGGCGCAAGGAGATCCTATCGTATCCTATGGGCCGTTTGTGATGAATTCCCGTGAGGAAATTCGTCAGGCTCTTCAAGATTTTCAGGAAGGAAAGTTTGGGCCTGAGGCGAAATAAAGAGGCTTGTTGATAGAGGTAATAAGTAAGCCATTATAAAAGGAAGAACCGAAAGAACGCAGTAAAAAAGTGAGTTCGGTTTTTGGGTGTACTGTAAACAGTGGAGGGGACAGAAGAAAATTAATAAATGGTATAGATTTTCATAAGGCAATGTTAATGATAGTTGATATATTCATGGAGAGCCTTATAATAAGAGGGGATCTAAAGAGGAAAGGCCTTACCGTTGCAGGGGAAAGAACAGCCCATCATACTGTGGACCTAAAATCTTTCATTAGGGAAGATTCAGAAACACTGAAATGTAAGCGTTCAACCATTAAGCAGCAGTTAGATGAGCCACACTTTCAATAAAAAACATCGTGACAAGTAAAAGAATGACCGTATTATGGGCTGTTATCAGTATAAGGAAATAACAAAAAAGAGAAGCACCTCGGTGCTTCTCTTTTTTATGCACTTTCTTAGACAAATACCATTTCTTCTTTTCAGCTTCTGCCTATATAGTGGCTCACGAATGTTTTGCCGGGTTGAGCGTATAGAGTTAAAAAACAACTTCGGCCGGCTCTACTTGAATCGCCGAAAGCTGGTACGTTTTAGTGCGTAAGGAATCAATATCAATATGTTTACGGGCAATACCTGAACTGATGGCAGCTTGTGCCACAGCGGCAGCCACTTCAGGAGCGACACGTGCATCAAAAGGAGAAGGAATAATATAATCTGCTGACAGTTCTTGTTCGGAAACAAGAGAAGCAATAGCGTAGGCAGCAGCTGCTTTCATCTCTTCATTGATGTCTGAGGCTCTCGTATCAAGCGCCCCTCTGAAAATCCCTGGAAAAGCAAGAACGTTGTTTACCTGGTTAGGGAAATCTGATCGGCCTGTACCGATCACCGCTACACCGGCTGCTTTTGCTTCAGCAGGAGTAATTTCTGGATTAGGATTAGCCATCGCAAAAACAATTGGATCTCTTTCCATCGTACGAACCATTTCAGGTGTTAATACCCCAGGAGCAGAGACACCGATAAAAACATCACTATTTTTCACGATCTCTTCTAACGGTCCTTCTGCCTTTTTGGCATTTGTAAAGGAGGCGACATCCTCTTTGATCGGATTCATTCCGCATGGGCGGCCTTGATAAATAGCTCCTTTTGTATCGCACATGATGATTTCTTTTACACCGAAATTATTTAGAAGCTTTGCAATGGCGATGCCAGCTGCACCTGCCCCATTAATAACAATTTTTATTTCATCGAAAGTCTTATTCACAAGTTTAAGGGCGTTAATCAAACCAGCCAGTGTGACGATCGCTGTACCATGCTGGTCATCGTGAAAAACAGGAATGTCCAGTTCTGCCTTTAAGCGCTGTTCGATAAAAAAGCAGTGGGGTGCTTTTATATCTTCCAGATTAATTCCTCCAAAAGATGAAGTGAGTAACTTAACAGTTTTAATGACTTCTTCGGGATCTTTCGTATCAAGGCAGAGAGGAAAAGCATCCACACCGGCAAAGTTTTTCAGCAGAATCGCTTTGCCTTCCATAACCGGCAAAGAGGCGTCTGCTCCAATATCTCCAAGCCCTAATACGGAAGTGCCGTCAGAAATGACAGCTACAGTATTCGCTTTCATTGTATAATCATAAATCTTTTCGCTGTTTGCTTGAATGGCGAGACAAGGCTCGGCGACTCCAGGAGAGTAAACCAGGCTTAAATCTTTTAAATTTTTAACATTTAATTTAGCCTTTGTTTCTAGCTTTCCTTGGTGGCTTCGGTGAATTTCCAGTGCTTCTTGTTTTAAGTTTTTCATAATCTCCTCTTCTCCTTAATTAATCACGCTCATGCTACAGTTACGCTACGAAGTAATGTTTTTAATTCTATAACATCCTAAAAAGATAATCAACAGAAGAATCAGAAAATTTAATTAACTAAAAGAAAAAATTTTTAGTAAACAATTGACTTTCCAAGCATAAAGTATATAATACAAATAAATCCGATTAGATAAATATGATTAATAAAAAAGATGGTGATTACATGTTTTTACACATAGATCATGTCAATAAACAGTTTACGAATAATAAAGTTACAAATGATGTATTAGTTGATGTGAGCGCTGTAATAAATGAGGGTGAATTTGTTTCGATACTTGGGCCTTCCGGCTGCGGAAAATCAACATTATTATCTATGGTCGCAGGATTAAGTGAAGCTTCATCCGGTGAAATTAAGCTCGAGGGAAAAACAATCAAAAAACCTGGAAAAGACAGAGGCATGGTGTTCCAGCAGGCAGCTTTATTTCCTTGGCTGAATGTTGAGGAAAATGTCATGTTCCCTCTTAAAAAAGAAATGAATAAAAAAGAAGCGAAAGAAACAGCTCGCCAGTTTTTGCAAATGGTCCAACTTTCCCATTATGCTGGTCATTATCCACATGAACTGTCGGGAGGAATGCAGCAGCGGGTAGCGATTGCCCGGGCACTTGCCATGAATCCAAAAGTATTGCTTATGGATGAGCCGTTTGGTGCATTGGATGAACAGACAAG
The DNA here is from genome assembly GCF_003600835.1 of Bacillus sp. PK3_68. Taxonomy (NCBI): domain Bacteria; kingdom Bacillati; phylum Bacillota; class Bacilli; order Caryophanales; family Bacillaceae; genus Bacillus; species Bacillus sp. PK3_68. The sequence continues at coordinate 3,938,084 of NZ_NQYC01000001.1, forward strand.
GGCACGCATGCATGCAGAGCTTGAAAAGATTTGGACAGAAACACAAAAAACAATTCTATTTGTTACCCATAGCATCTCTGAATCTATTAAGCTATCTGACCGCATTATTGTTATGGGAACACAGCCGGGGACGATCATTGCTGACATTCCAGTGGATATACCAAGGCCACGGAAATTTGATCAGAAAGAAGTTATCCAGCTTGAAAAGCAAATTAGCCTGTTGTTGAAAAATGAAATCGATAAAGTAGTAAAAGAGGAACTGGCCTATGCAGCGAGTCATTAAACAGCTTGTTTTTTTTATTGTATTGTTTATTGCCTGGGAAGGAATTGTGCGAGCTGGCGGCTGGACACCGGATGTAATGCCGAAGCCGACGGATGTTTGGCAGGCACTTGTCCGCGGCTTTGAAGATAAAACTTTGATTTTTGACTTAGTTGCCAGCTTTGAGCGCTTGTTCGTCGGCCTGCTTATTTCTTTAGTACTGGGAGTGGGCATCGGTATTTTGCTTGCCAAATCAAAAACTGCTGATGAAACACTCGGTTCACTTATTTTAGCTCTTCAAAGCGTACCGAGTATTGTCTGGCTGCCGCTTGCTATTATGTGGTTTGGATTGAATGAAAAATCCGTTATTTTCATTGTTGTTCTTGGCGGAACGCTCGTTATGACAATTAATATGCGAATGGGAATCAAAAGTGTGGCTCCGCTCTATATTCGGGCTGCACAAACAATGGGCTCAAGAGGAATCGATTTATTCATAAGAGTTATTTTTCCAGCGGCCATCCCTTATGCGGTTACAGGGGTTCGGCTAGCATGGGCGTTTGCATGGCGCGCTCTAATGGCTGCTGAAATTTTGAGCACAGGACCAGGATTAGGATACACACTAAAATATGCTTCTGATTTTGGAGACATGAGCCTGGTTATTGCTGTCATGATTTTGATTGGTATTATCGGAAGCATCGTAGATTATGCGTTTTTCCAAAGAGTAGAGAAAAATGTTATGCGGCGCTGGGGGCTTGAAACAAATTAACATTCTTAGTTAGTGAGGGAGAGAATATGAAAAAGAAGCTTGGTTATTTTGGCTTCATTCTGCTTTTGCTGGCGGGTGTACTGGCCGGCTGCAACTCAGCGGAAGAAGGAAAATCTGGAGAGAAAAAGAAAGTCGTCATTGGATACTTTCCCAACCTTGACCACGTGCCGGCAATGATCGCCCGGGAAAAGGGGTATTACGAGGAAGCGCTTGGTAAGGATGTAGATGTTGAATATAAATCCTTCCCGGATGGCGGGGCATTTATGGTTGCCCTGAAAACAGGAGACGTTCAGGCAGGGCTTGTCGGGCCTGGACCGGTAATGAACAACTTTACTAATGGAGCGGACGTGAAAATTGTCGCCGGCAGTTCTTCAGGTGGCACAGTGATCGTTGCCCGGAAAGGCAGCGGAATTAATTCTGTTAAAGATTTTGCAGGCAAAACATTTATTACTCCAGGTGTTGGCTGTACACATGACGTCCAAATGGAAACATTCGTTAAAGATTTCGGTCTTGAATCAAACCGGATTGGTGGTAGCATGAAGCATACAACAGGCAAGCCAGCCCAATATGCAGGTCTGTTTGAATCAGGCAAAGTAGATCTTGCTGCTGTTCCTGAACCATGGGGTTCCTTGCTTGTTAAAGAAGAGGGAGCCAAGATTATTGTGGATAGTGATGAAATTGCCTTCGGTACGACATTGCCTAACTCCGTACTCGCCACGAGCGGTAAATTAATAAAAGAAGATCCTGAACTTGTGCAAGATATTGTAGATGCTCATAAAAAAGCGATTGATTTTATTAACAATAATCCAGAAGAAGCGAAAAAGTTAACGATTGCAGCGATTAAAAAAGATACAAAACAAGAATTGGCAAAAGATGTGGTTGATAGTGCATGGAAAAGAATTACGTACACAGCTGACGTAAATGAAAAAGTTGTGCAGGAATTTGCTGACTCTTCATATGACTTGAAATTCCTAAAAAAACAGCCTGATTTCACTGCTTTGATTGATAATCAATTTGCCAAAAAATAAAATATTGAAAAAACTCTTGTCATTTCTATCTTTTTACTGTACATTTAAAAAAAGTTAAAATTTCATAGGTTCTTATCAAGAGAAGCGGAGGGACTGGCCCGATGATGCTTCAGCAACCGGCTACGTAAAGTCAAGGTGCTAACTCCAGCGGGTTTCATCCCGGAAGATGAGAGGAAGATAATCAAAAGCCTTCTTCTTAAGAAGGCTTTTTTATTTTTCGCGCATACATAAAGGAGAGAAGAACATGTCACATACACACATTGATACATTGCTAGCACAAATTGGGAATCGCAGCGAAACAGCAACGGGAACAGTGAATGCACCTGTCTATTTTTCAACTGCTTATCGCCATGAGGGAATTGGCCGTTCAACCGGCTATGATTATACACGCACAGGAAATCCAACACGACAAATTGTTGAACAAGCGATTGCTGATTTGGAAGGCGGGGATGCAGGCTTTGCTTTTGCCTCAGGCATGGCGGCCATCCAGACACTTCTTGCATTGGCTGAACCTGGGGATGAGTGGCTCGTCTCTGCTGATCTATATGGAGGCACATATAGGTTATTTGAGAAAGGATGGAAAAAATTCGGCTTATCTTTTGTATATGACAGTTTTCAGGATATCAGCGAAGCGAAAAAGAAAATAACAGAAAAAACAAAAGTGATCTTTTTGGAGACACCGACTAATCCGCTTATGCAGGAAGTAGATATTGAACTAGTGGCAGCATTGGCAAAAGAACATGACTTGTTGTTGATCGTTGACAATACGTTTTACACGCCGCTGTTGCAGCGTCCGCTAACTCAGGGAGCTGATATTGTCATTCATAGTGCAACGAAGTATTTAGGAGGCCATAACGATGTGCTGGCCGGCTTGATCGCAGTAAAAGGAGAGAAGCTGGCGCTTTCAGTGGGAGAGATGCAAAATGCTGCCGGAGCTGTTTTAGCCCCGCTGGATTCCTGGCTGTTAGTACGGGGGATGAAAACGCTGAGCCTGCGTATGAAACAACATGAGCAAAATGCAAAGCAAATTTCAGAATTTCTGCGATGTTGCCCAGAGGTCACTGATGTTTTATATCCGGGACGGGGGGAATGCTCTCTTTTCGGTTAGAATCAGCAAAATGGGTGGACGACTTCTTAAGAAATCTGAAGCTTATTACATTCGCTGAAAGCCTTGGGGGAGTCGAGAGTTTCATTACTTATCCGGCAACGCAGACACATATGGATGTGCCTGAAGAGGTTCGCATTCAAAACGGTGTTTGTAACCGCCTGCTCCGCTTTTCAGTAGGAATTGAACATGCAGACGACTTAATTGCTGACTTGACACAAGCTTTCAAGAACATGAAGGGGTGAAAAATATGAGTGATAATTATTCTTTCCAAACAAAACTATTGCATAACAGCCATAAATTCGATGAAGGAACCGGAGCGGTCAGTGTACCGATTCAGCATGCTTCTACATTCCATCAAAAGGACTTTGATCAATTTGGCAGTTATGATTACAGCCGTTCTGGGAATCCGACGCGAGAAGCGTTAGAAACTGCCATTGCTGAACTTGAGGGCGGCACGCGGGGCTTTGCCTTTTCATCAGGCATGGCAGCCATTTCTACGGCCTTTCTTTTGCTTTCTAAAGGAGACCATATATTAATTACAGAAGATGTATACGGCGGCACGTATCGCATGGTCACAAGTGTCTTGAACCGTTTCGGTATTGAACATACATTTGTGGACATGACGAATCTGCATGAAGTGGCCTCAAACATAAAAGAGAATACGAAATTAATTTATATGGAAACGCCGTCCAATCCATTGCTGAAAGTAACGGATATAAAGGGAATTGTTAAATTGGCTAAAGCAAATAATTGCCTGACATTTGTGGATAACACATTTCTTACACCAGCTTTGCAGCGTCCGCTTGATCTTGGTGTAGATCTTGTTCTGCACAGCGCTACTAAGTTTTTATCGGGACATAGCGATGTACTAGCCGGCCTGGCTGTAACAAAAGACAAAGAACTGGGTGATCGCTTGTATGCTTTGCAGAATTCATTTGGAGCCGTTCTTGGTGTGCAAGATGCCTGGCTTGTGCTGAGAGGCTTGAAAACTCTTCATGTCCGGCTTGAACAGTCTTCTAAATCCGCACAAAAATTAGCTGAGTTTTTACAAAAACATGAGCTTGTAGAAAAAGTTTATTATCCAGGATTATCTGATCATGAGGGACACGTCGTTCATTCTTACCAGTCAACCGGTCCGGGAGCTGTGCTCTCCTTTGAATTAAAAGATGAAGAGGCTGTGCGTAAGTTCGTTAATCAGGTGAAGATTCCCGTGTTTGCTGTCAGCCTCGGAGCAGTAGAGTCAATCTTGTCTTATCCGGCAAAAATGTCTCATGCCGCTATGCCGAGGGAGGAACGGTATAAGAGAGGGATTACAGACGGACTGTTAAGGTTGTCGGTCGGCCTGGAATCTGTGGAGGATTTAATCAGTGACTTTGAAGAAGCCTTGCAAGTTGTGAAATTACCTATTTCTTTGTAAAATAAAAAACGGAAAGCGTTAGCTTTCCGTTTTTTATTAGAATTAAGCACGGCCACGACTCATGCTCTTCATAATAAAGCTTACAACGAATACAAGAATGATCGCACCAATTAAAGCTGGGATTATCGCCATACCGCCGATGTCAGGACCCCAATCTCCAAGAAGTGCACCACCAATCCAAGCGCCGATGATACCAGCAATGATGTTACCAATAATGCCACCTGGAATGTCCTTGCCTAAAATAAGTCCGGCTAACCAGCCGATGATTCCTCCAACGATTAAAAACATTATAAAGCCCATTTTGTTTCCTCCTTACTTTTTTTATGTTCCGTGCTTGCTTTATTTATTCCCGGATTCGTTCATATAAAACATAAAAAGTCAACTAAAAAAGAAAAAAAGTTTCCAAAATTGGTTTATAATTTCACAAAGTGGGAAAAAGCAACAAGCTTATTTCCTATAATCATACAAAGGAGGGGACGATTGCTTTTGCAGGAAGATAGAGTGTGACTCCAATTCTTCTGCTAATTCAAAAATAGCAAGCAATTCATAAAGAAGAGAGATTTCAATGGAAAAAAGTCTGTTCATTTCTTCAGATTCTGCACCTGCTTCCGCTTTAGCATACCAGAACTCTTCTATAATAGGCTGCATACACTCATGTAATGGGCGCTCTAACTGTTTTTTAGATGGATCTTCAATAAAAGAGGCTAGTATCAATACAGACTGACGAATACGTTCTTTTTGCGTGTAATTCCAGAAGAGAGGCTCAGGATCAAGAGTGAGTAAATTTCCAAGATGAAAATGAATTTGCCGCAGTGTCTCTAGTTTTTTTACGTGAAAGTGAACTTTTCGGCGCTCTTCTTGTGTAGAACGGTGATAGCGCCATTCTTCTCGTTGAAAATGACAAAGTGTTTCAGTTTTCTCAAATAAATGTTGGTCTGACTGATAAATGAACTTAAAGCTATCTGCATGTTTCTCTTCTAAAAGAGCATCAACTGTATCGATTAATAACCGTGACGTTTTCGTATGAAGTACATGTAGCTTCTTTGAAATCTCGGCTGAATAATCAGGAGGCATAATAAATAAATTCACCAGTGTCGAAACAATCAGGCCAATGCTTGTGGTGCCAAGACGTGTAAAGAAAGCCTGTGCAAAGTGGGCCTCTGTTACTTCAATCATCGCTATGGCCGATAAGGTAGCAACGAGCAGACCGGCATCAAGTTTAAGTTTTGAGCAAGTAAAGATAGTCAACACGGCTGCCAGTGTAAATGTCAGTGCGCTGTGCCCAAATAAATAGGTAAACAGCATAGCGTAAGCTGCTCCAATGATAGAAGCAGGAAAACGAATAAGTCCTTTTTGAATGGAAGCAGCGACTGTCGGTTCAATTGTAACAATCGCGGTGATGACAGCAAAAACGGGAGGCCAGTTAAGGGCTTCACAAATAATAGCTGTGATAAAAACAGCCGTCCCTGTTTTTATAATACGGCTGCCGGGAAGTCGGAAAATATGCATAAAACCACCTGAATCTTTTCATTTTGTCGTACAACCGAGTATACCATATACCGTAAATGCTTTTGGAGGGAAAAAAGGCGGTATCAAAAGCTGTCTATAAAGGACTGATTGCTCAGATGAACACCATGACCATTGAAGGTTTTCATTCCTTCTAAAAGAAGAAGAAGAGAAGAATAGCAACAAAGTCGAGAACTCTCCAAAGATCATGTATACTTTTTCTCTCTTCATCTTTTCTTGTTAGCCTTGCAAGTGTATAGTTTATAATGGAATGATTAGATAGACAGCAAGAGGGTAACTCATTAAATGGATAAAATGTCTAAGTATATGTATATAGTCTTAAATAAGGGTGGTTCAACGTGAAAATCAGAAAAAGCTATTCAAACGGTGAAGAAATAAAAGTATTTATTTATGAGAATAAAAAAGAGGAAACATTTGTTATCGCTGTTCCTTCTATTGAATGGTCGAATTCTTTTACTTATGAAGAGTCAGGAGAGCAATTGGTAGAGCGACTTACAGCTTCTTTGAATCGCACGTCTTTGGATGAACAGGCGGCTTTGGAAATAGCCCAGCGCATTTATCAATGGACATGCGAAATGTAATGGACGTAAAATACTTTTTCCGTTATATTAATTTCTTGTAGAAAGTGAACAACAGGCGAACGGATTTTATTTTTGAAAGGATTGGCTACCATATGGCTTCATTAAAAGAAGAAGTTCTCTCCAGGAGAACATTTGCAATTATTTCCCATCCAGATGCGGGGAAAACGACATTGACTGAGAAACTGCTGCTGTTTGGAGGCGCAATCCGCGATGCCGGGACAGTAAAAGGAAAGAAAACTGGAAAGTTTGCTACATCAGACTGGATGGAAATCGAAAAGCAACGGGGAATTTCCGTTACCTCTTCCGTTATGCAATTCCATTACCAAGATTGTCATGTGAACATTCTTGATACACCGGGACATGAGGATTTCAGTGAAGATACGTATCGTACGCTTATGGCGGTGGATAGTGCCGTCATGATTATTGATGCGGCTAAAGGGATTGAAGCACAGACAAAGAAACTATTTAAAGTATGTAAAATGAGGGGCATCCCAATTTTTACGTTTATTAATAAATTAGACCGTCAATCGAAACCGCCACTTGAACTGCTGGCAGAGCTTGAAGAGGTGCTCGGTATTGAATCCTATCCGATGAACTGGCCAATCGGCATGGGAAAAGAGTTTTTCGGTATTTACGACCGCTTCAACGAACGGATCGAACAATTTCGTACGGAGAAAGAAGAAGACCGTTTTCTTCCTCTCAATGACGAGGGAGAATTAGCAGTGGACCATGAAATTAAAAAATCTGCTTTATATGATCAAATGCTTGAAGAAGTCATGCTGTTGGAAGAAGCGGGCAATGAATTTTCTAAAGAAAGAATCGCAGAAGGAGAACTGACACCTGTCTTTTTCGGCAGTGCCTTAACTAATTTCGGTGTTCAGACGTTTTTAGAAACATACTTGCAATTTGCTCCTCCTCCTCAGCCGCGTCAGTCCGACCAAGGGGAAATTGATCCTGCCGGCGAACAGTTTTCTGGATTTATCTTTAAAATCCAGGCTAATATGAACCCGGCCCATCGTGATCGAATTGCTTTCTTCCGTATCTGTTCAGGGAAATTTGAGCGGGGGATGAGTGTTACGCTGACAAGAACAGGCAAGACATCAAAAGTGTCACAGTCAACACAGTTTCTAGCAGATGACCGCAGTACCGTGAACGAAGCGGTTAGCGGGGACATTATTGGTTTGTACGATACAGGGAACTATCAGATTGGCGACACACTAGTGGGTGGAAAGCCACTCTTCCAATACGAAAAGCTGCCGCAGTTTGCTCCTGAGCTATTTGTCAAAGTGAGCGCTAAAAATGTAATGAAGCAAAAAAGCTTCCATAAAGGCATTGAACAGCTTGTTCAGGAAGGAGCTATTCAGCTCTATAAAACACTGCATACCGAAAACTATATTCTCGGTGCGGTCGGCCAGCTGCAGTTTGAAGTGTTTGAACATCGGATGAAAGGTGAATACAATTCCGAGGTGATCATGGAGCCGATGGGATCTAAAATTGCCCGCTGGGTGGAAAATGAAGAGGCAGTGAAAGAAAGCCTGTCCAGTTCACGAAGCTTACTCGTGAAAGACCGACAAGGAAAGCTCGTCTTTTTATTTGAGAATGAATTTGCGCTCCGCTGGTTTCAGGATAAAAATGAACAAATTAAGCTTTATCATCCACTGGAAGAAGAAACACGTTAATTGCAATAGTTGTATAAAAAATAGTCTGTCCTTAGGACAGACTATTTTTTAAAAAGTTATTATTTTAAAAAAACGATTGACAGTAAAATCATCGTCGTTAATAATGAATAGAGTTACTTCAACGCATAAAAGCGTTCAAGCAAAAAAGTTAGGGACAACATTTGAGGTGGACATAATGTTTAGAATTGAATCAAAGGCAAAGCCTTCTTTGTCGGCTGCACTTATTTTAACGATAATGATCGTAGCATTGATCAGCTTCTCGATCATCAAACTTGAATCTGTGCCGCATATTCCTATTCTGCTTGCTATTTTTGTGTTGCTTACGTATGGTGCTTTTAAAAAAATCCCGTTAAGAGCAATGGAAGAGGGGATGATTGACGGGGCAAAAAGCGGAATGGGTGCTGTTTTTATTTTCTTTCTTATTGGTGTGCTAATTAGCAGTTGGATGTTGTCAGGTACAATTCCTACAATGATCTATACAGCTTTCGACCTTGTTACCCCGCACTTTTTTATAGCATTGTTTTTATTGTGACAGCGATCGTCGGACTAGGCATTGGAAGTTCGTTAACCACTGTTGCTACGATTGGTGTTGCTTTTCTAGGGGTAAGCCAGGCTGTGGATGCTTCAGCCGCCATTACAGCTGGAGCTATTGTATCCGGCGCTTTCTTTGGAGACAAAATGTCCCCGCTTTCAGATACGACGAACCTGGCAGCATCCATTGTCGGTGTGGACTTGTTTACGCACATACGTAATATGTGCTGGACAACCGTTCCCGCTTTTTTTATCACACTTGTTTTATTCGGTGTTATTTCACCGCAAGTGGAACAGACACAATTTCCGAAAGTAGAGGCCATTAAGGTGGCATTAGAAAAAATGGACCTCATTCATTGGTATGCATGGCTGCCGCTCTTGCTGCTTTTCGTCTTATCGGTGAAGAAGGTGTCGCCAATTGTTACACTTGCCCTCAGCTCCGTATTCGGCGTACTGCTATCTTTTTTCCATTCTGGGAAATCTTTTCCTGAAGTATGGGCCATCCTATTTTCTGGCTTTGTGTCAAAGACAGGAAATGCGGATGTGGATGCTTTGCTGACAAGAGGGGGACTTGACAGCATGATGTTTACTGTTTCCCTTGTCTTGCTCTCTTTGGGGTTGGGTGGACTTTTATTTTCGCTTGGCATCGTGCCTCGCTTATTTGAAGCCATTGAGCAGTATTTACGAAAAGTGGGCAGCACAGTGGCAGCCGCCGCTTTTTCTGCGATCGGCATTAACTTTATTATTGGTGAGCAATATTTATCGATTCTACTAACAGGAGAAGCTTTTAAACATCAATTCGAGAAAGTCGGATTGGCGCGAAAAAATTTATCGAGAACATTAGAAGATGCCGGCACAGTTATTAATCCACTTGTTCCTTGGGGCGTATGTGGTGTATTTATAACGAAGATGCTTGGCGTGGCGACTATCGATTATGCACCATTTGCTTTTTTCTGTCTATTGAGTCCAGTGCTTACTATTTTGTATGGGATGACTGGGTGGACATTAACAAAAAAGTAGTCGCATAAAAAAGAAGAGCGCACAGTGCGTTCTTCTTTTTTATAGATTTTTCTTTAGTTGTATGAATCTGCCATTAAAGTTGAACAGTATATAGCAGTGCATTATAGTTAAAAGGACAAATCATTTAAAAGTGAAAACTAGCCGAAAGGAGATTTATTTTGAGAATCAGCAACTTTTCTATCAAGAGACCTGTTTTTACGACCGTAGTTATGTTTTTAATAATCATTCTCGGCGTAGTTTCTTTATTAAAAATACCATTGAAATTGATTCCTGATATTAATCCTCCGATTGCCGTTGTTGTCACCTCTTATGAAGGGGCAAGCCCGGTAGAGGTTGTTGAAAAAGTAACAAAACCGCTGGAAGGGAGCTTATCGACCCTTCCAGGGATCAAGAACATTACATCGACAACGAGAGAAGGCTCTAATTTAATTCTCATGGAATTTTCCTGGAGCACAAACATTGATGATGTTCAATCGGATGTTCTCCAGCGAATTGATCGGACGCCTCTTCCGAAAGATGTAAGCAAGCCTCAATTTATGAAGTTTGACCCTTCTCAATTTCCTATTATTCAATTATCTCTGCAGTCTGTTGGAAATGAAAAAGAGTTGCAAGAGCTGGCTGATCAGTTGGAGAAAGATTTAATGACAGTCGAGGGGATCGCTAGTGTAAACGTTTCCGGCACGCTTGATGAGGAGATTGTCATTCAATTGGATGAGACAAAGCTGAAACAATACCATTTAGCACAGTCTGATATTGTGCAATTAATTCAAGCGAATAATATTTCTCTTCCGGGCAGTCCTGTTGAATCAGAGGGCATGTCGCTGACCACGAGAATTGTCAGCCAACTGACAGATATGGAAGAAGTGAAAAATCTAGTAGTGACAGTTAATCCACTTAGTGGAGAAGAGATTACGATTGGTGATGTGGCTGCTGTCCAATCAAAGAAAAAAGAAACAGGCAGCTTTACGAGAGCCAATAAGCATCCTGCTGTTCTGTTAAGCGTCTTGCAGCAAGCTGATGCCAACACAGCAGAAGTATCTAAACAATTCCAAGAGAAGCTTGATCAATTGATGGGAGAAAAGCGCTACGAAAGCATTAAAGCGGATATTTTGTTTGACCAGGGGGATTACGTTCGTCTAGCTATTGGAAACATCGGCAGTTCGCTTCTTTTGGGCGGAGTGTTAGCCATGCTTGTTTTGTTTGCTTTTTTAAGGAATGTGAAGAGCCCTCTTATTATTGGAGTAGCCATTCCTTATTCGGTGATCGTTACATTTGTACTTATGTATTTCGCCGACTTTAATTTGAATATTATGACTCTTGGAGCACTCGCCTTGGGGATCGGCATGCTTGTTGATAATGCCATTGTGGTCATTGAGAATATTTACCGTCACTTATCGATGGGGAAAGATTCTCGGCAGGCGGCCCGCGACGGAGCGAAGGAAGTAGGAGCAGCCATTACGGCTTCCACATTAACAACAGTAGCTGTCTTTCTACCGGTTGTTTTCATTTCGGGAATTCTCGGTCAAATCTTTAAAGAATTTGCCTTGACCATTTCTTTTAGCCTGGCAGCCTCCCTCATCGTCGCCTTGACCGTTATTCCGATGATGGCCAGCCGGTGGCTGAAGCTTCCCGAGTCCCAGAAAAACATAAAAAAAGAATCAAAGATTGCCGAGCGGTATGAGTCGGCCATTCGCTGGTCATTGCGCCATCGGCTGCTCGTCATTCTGATATCGCTTGTTATGCTTGTTGTCGGTGGATGGGGGCTGACAACGGTTGGCTCCCAATTTCTCCCGGCAACCGATGAGGGCTTTTTTAACATTCGAATGGAAGTGGAGCAGGGAACTTCTTTACAAGAGACAAATAAAGTTGTTGAAGCGATAGAAAAAGAATTAGGAAAAGAGAAGGATGTAGACGTCTATGTTAGCCTTGTAGGCTCAACTCAGGAAGATTCCTTTAGAGGCACCGGTTCTTCCAATAAGGCTGAGCTATATGTAAAATTAAAGCCGCTTGAAAAAAGAGAACGCTCTGTTTTTGCGTTTGTTGATGACGTGAAACCGGATGTCGAGAAGGCTGCCCGTCTTGTTAACCGGACGGCGGAAGTCACATTCGAGATGCAGTCGGCATCAGGCTCCAGCCCGCAAACATTAACGTTTAACGTACGTGATATGAATCCGGAACGGCTTGATCACACAGTTAAGAAAGTAGAGAAAGCCGTTGCCAGCATCAATGACATTACAGAAGTATCAATGAATAGAGAAGAAACTGTAAAAGAAATACAAATAAAGATCAAGCGAGATCAGGCACTGGCAGCAGGGCTGGCTCCGGCGCAAATTGCTTCCATTGTTAATGATGCAACGAGAGGGGTCACTGCTACACAAATTATCAATAAAAACTCTGCCGTCCAAACGGTAGTTGTCCGCTATAATGAACAAGTAACGAAAAATGTAGATAAGCTAAAAAAATTGCTCATAAAGACTCCGGCAGGCAACTTTTACCCATTGGAGACATTGGCAGATATTAAAGTGCAGCAAGGGCCGGTAGTGATTCAGCGCATTAACCAACAGGAGGCTGTACAGTTTACAACGAAGTATACAGCCGGTACGAACTTGGGAGCTGTTTCTGAAAAGGTAGATGAAAAGATAGCTGGACTTGATCTACCTGAGGACACAACGATCACATTTGGTGGCGATCGGGATTTATTGGAAAGCTCTATTAATGATATGATTCTTGCGCTTGTATTGGCCATTGTCCTAATTTACATTGTCATGGCTGCACAGTATGAATCATTTAAGTATCCATTTGTTATCATGTTTACTGTACCGCTTATGGTCGTTGGCGTCGCTCTTGCCCTGGTAATGACGAGAACACCAATAAGTATACCGGCCGTAATTGGCATACTTATTCTCGCCGGCATTGTCGTTAATAATGCCATCGTGATTGTGGATTACATTATCCAAAGAAAGAGAAGCGGGCTCAACAGTTATGAGGCGATTATAGAGTCGGCGAAAGATCGGGCACGTCCAATTCTAATGACGGCTTTAACAACCATCCTTGGCCTTGTTCCGCTGGCAGCAGGGCTTGGAGGGGGTACGGAGATTAACCAGCCGATGGGAATTACTGTGATCGGCGGCCTATTGTCGAGTACATTGTTAACTCTATTCGTTATTCCTGTTGTCTATAGTTTCTTTGACAAAGAAACCAGAAACCTAAATAAGAAAAAAGGCAATGAAATAAAAAAAGACAATTAAAATAAAAAAAATGTTTACAAGCTGCCTAGGAAGATTTATACTGAAGATACAAACAACAGAATCTTCAGTGACGCAAGTCAAAGGGGAGTAGCGTTAGGTATCTTACCTAAAACAAAGTCGTCAATTCATGGATGGTATCCATCGGCTTTGTTGACATGAGTAGAAGCATGTCCAGCAAGACCTTTGCCTATTAAAGGCAAAGGTCTTTTTTGTTGTTTAAATTTGAAGGAATTGGAGAAAAATACTAAAGGATTACAGGAGGAGATTTTATCAATGGATGCAGCAATGTTATTGGAGTACGGCTGGGTACTACTCGTACTAGTGGCGCTTGAGGGGATTCTTGCCGCTGATAATGCCGTGGTTATGGCGGTTATGGTTAAGCACTTGCCAAAAGAGAAGCAAAAGAAGGCTTTATTCTATGGGTTGGTCGGAGCTTTTATTTTCCGCTTTATCGCTTTATTTCTCATTACGTTTCTAGTGAAAGTGTGGCAAGTACAGGCCATCGGTGCCCTTTACCTGTTTTTCATCTCTTTTAACCACTTGTATAAAACATGGAAGAACAAAGGAAAGGGTGAGGAGGAAGAGCATGAAGTGAAAGAATCAAAAGGCTCTTCTTTCTGGGTGACAGTATTAAAGGTAGAAATAGCAGATATCGCTTTTGCTATTGATTCCATGCTGGCAGCTGTAGCTTTAGCCGTTACTCTGCAGCCGACTGGATGGTTCCATATTGGCGGAATTGATGCCGGACAGTTCATTGTTATGTTCCTTGGTGGATTAATTGGTGTAGTTATTATGCGTTTTGCTGCTACGTGGTTTGTTAAGTTGCTGCAAAATTATCCAACATTAGAGACAGCAGCCTTTATGATTGTAGGCTGGGTCGGTGTAAAGTTAGCAGTCTTTACCTTATCCCATCCGAAAGTGCATATTCTTGATGAGCATTTCCCTGAATCTACTCCATGGAAATTAACATTCTGGATTGTTCTTGTGGCTCTTGCTCTCGGAGGTTATATCTTTGCCAGAAAAAAAGGACCAGTTAACACATCCGAGCAATAAATCATGACGTCAACACTTAAATGAATGATAGTTGAAGATAAATTCTATCTACAAACTAAAGCGCAGCCATCGGCTGCGCTTTAGTTATGTGAGTTCAGAAATAATGAAAATCATCGAATAATAGAGAGGTTATTTAATGATTCTCTTGGCACCTACATATTTTGTTTTCCAATAGCTGTTGTTCATATCGATAATAGATACTCCGTTTTTAGTGGAAACACCGATCATTTGACCCTTATCTAAATAAATGGCTACAAAGCTAATTGTGTTGCCTTTCTTTCCCGTTGTGTTATAGAAAACCAAATCGCCTTTTTTAAGCTGATCTTTAGCAACTGGATTTCCTTTTTTATAGATTTCTGCTGAGTTGCGTGGTAATTTCACCCCATATTTTCCGTAGACATGTTGAACATATCCGGAAGAATCGAAACCTTTAATTGTCGTTCCCCCCGCTTTAAAAGGCACACCTTTCAGCTTAAGAGCATAATCGGTAATATTTTTAACTTGTTGCTGGGGTGTGAGTTTTTGAGCCGTTTGTTGTGAAGGTGCAGCAGGAGATGAAGCGAATACTGAAGTACCCGCAGAACATACCATCATTGTTGCTAATCCGAAACCAACTATTTTCTTTTTCATTTTACATTCCTCCATTGTCATCATTAAAGTAATTGTAGCTTCACATGAATGGTCCAGCTAGTTTGTTAAGGAGCAGCTGCCTGCATTAGACTGGATAAGCCCCGTTCCGCTTTGCCATTCATTGCTACTGTTCTCTCTTTCTAGGCGAGTTTCATAAAAAGAGAGCCTGCTTCTATAGGTTTTCAATTTTTTCTGGATACACGCCGATAGCAAACACTATTCCTTTTTTAAAAAAGAGAGTCCTTGATAGTTCTCTGATCTTCCAGCCTGCCGGCCTCCCTCTTGCACGTTTCAGCAGCTGTCATCCAGCTGATATTGTATCTATTACCCTCTTTTCCTATCTTTTCTCCCTGTTCCTTCTTTTTTACATATGAACAAATAGAGAAGAGGGGGCATTGTTTTATAAACAACGAAGAGCTTATCCATTCCACCTCTCTTAAAGACAATTGTTTAGATTGCTTGGCTCCCTACAAGCTCTATCGGCGTCACAATAACCGCCTCAGAAGACAAGAAGGGGGAGAATGGAAAAGAGCTTTCATTAGCTTCTGCTGCTTTTGTGACTTGCAGTGCCTAAATTAAAATGGCTGGGTCAGGCAAAAGGTTGCATCCGCTCAGAGAAGATATAAGAGTATAGATATCGTAAATGTTTTTCTACACGCAGTTGCCATTCACCTCCTTTTATTGGATGCCCTTCATAATTTTACTATACAAAATAAAGAGGAGAAAAGTATAATAAAAAGCTTAAAAATCATTACATAATAGCTGCACTGAAAGAAAGAGTTTATCCTGAGTTTCGTGTGCTAGTTCGCTGTCTATTTTCAGCATCCTATCGTACCAATGAAGAATCTCTTGGAAAAGAGCAAGTCTAAGACTACTGTTTTTGAAGCCCCTGTAAGTTTATTACAGGAATTCTGGCTCTTATATTAATAAGGGGGATTAACCCTGCCTGGATAAAATTTAAAAGAATTGTGCAGTAACACGGATGCCCTTGTGAAAAACAGTTTCTTAGGCTTAGTAATATCCAATTTTTAATAAATATCAATGAGTTTTGAAGAGTCTGGTTAAGAAGTTTTTCATACTAATACAGCTGTTTCTGACGATC
Source organism: Bacillus sp. PK3_68 (assembly GCF_003600835.1). Taxonomy (NCBI): domain Bacteria; kingdom Bacillati; phylum Bacillota; class Bacilli; order Caryophanales; family Bacillaceae; genus Bacillus; species Bacillus sp. PK3_68. The sequence goes on from NZ_NQYC01000001.1 coordinate 3,954,033, forward strand.
TATGCAATAAAAAGAATCTATTTATCGGACTATAGAAATAGCTGCATTTTTTGAAATAAGCAATGAATAAAAACCGTTCTTTGTTTTTAATCGTTATTTAATGTAAAGGAGCAAAGCGATAAGGAGGAGGGCAAAAATGAAAAAAGGTGTGTGGTTAACAGGATTGTTAGTTATGTTGCTTGCTTTATTTGGGATCATTCCCTCAGCTGTACTTAAAAAAGGAGAGGCCATGAACAAAGAAAACAGCGTAAAAGTCTATGGACCGGGTGGCCCCTTTGGTCCAATCGATGAACTTGCCACTCGATTTGCGAAAGAAACGGGAATAAAAGTAGAAGTAACGAGCGGGCCGGAAGAAAAATGGATCGATCAAGCCAAGGAAGATGCGGATATCATTTATGGCGGTTCAGAGTATATGCTCACTAATTTTATGCTGAGCTACCCTAATATAATTGACGAAAAAACAAGGACAGAGCTTTACACACGTCCGGCAGGAATTTTGGTTAGAAAAGGTAATCCTAAGAATATTCAGTCGCTGGACGACTTAACGAAAAAAGGCATTCAAATCATTGATGTAAATGGAGCAGGCCAATTTGGGCTTTGGGAAGACTTAGCGGGGAGAAAAGGATTAATTCCAGGTATCAGAAAAAACATCAGGATATCCGTTAAAACAAGTGCGGAAGCGATTGAATTATGGAAAAAGAACTCTAAGTACGATGCATGGATTACTTATGAATCGTGGCATTATCGGCTGAAAGATGCCACCGATCTAATACAACTTCCCGAGCAAGATAAGCTGTACAGAGGGACACCAATTAGCATGGCTAAGAGAACAGATAACAGGAAAGAAGCCCGATTGTTTATTAACTATTTAAAGACTGAAGAGTCCCATCAAGTATTTCAAAAATGGGGATGGAAATAAGCAATGAAAGGAGAGGGGAAAGAATGAATAAAAAACGATGGCTCCTATGTATATTTTCAGCCTTAGTCGTTTTGTCAGCATGTGGAAAAGCAGAAAACCCGAGTGAATCAGCAGCGGTCAAAGATGCCCCGGTAAAGGAAGCACCAGAGTTAAGGCTACTTGAAGATCAATCGGTTGGTGAATATCTCGCTGATTCTAAAGGGATCACTCTTTATTATTTTAAAAAGGATAAAGAGGGGACAAGCAATTGCAGAGATGAATGCTTAAAAAAATGGCCGCCATTTACAGAAAAGGAGTTTGAAGTGCCAACAGGATACAAGAAAGAAGATTTTGGGTCTATAACAAGAGAGGATGACGGGCAAGAGCAAGTAACATATAAAGGTTATCCGCTTTATTACTTTGCTGGAGACAAACAGGAAGGAGATAGAAAGGGACAGGGAGTAAAGGGCGTTTGGTATATTGTAAATAAAAATATTAATTTTCAGTAGGGAAAGATAGATTCATAGAACGGCCGCAGGAGCGGCGGTTCTTTATTGTATAGGGAACTTAATGAACCGGGAATAGTTGGCTACTGTAAGGAGGGTGGGATTAATTGAAGGGGAAAAGCGACGAGGAGTTAATGAGGCTGGTGATGAACAAACACCGGCCTGCCCTGGAGGAGCTGTATGACCGTTATGCAAAATTGATTTACAGCTTCGCGTTTAAATTTTCAAATGGGAATGCAGACTCGACTAAGGAAATGGTTCAGCTGGTTTTTCTCAAGCTATGGACGACAAAGAGCAGCTATAATTCTACGAAAGGAAAATTTACTAGTTGGCTTTTGACGATTACACGGAATGTGTGTGTGGATTACATTCGAAAAGATAGTCTACATATTAAAAATAATGAGCAAATTTATGAGCATACTTTTATGAAATGGACTAATCCTGTGGATGAAATAGAACAAAGATTAACTTCCAACGCGGTATCAGCTGCGAAAAACAAGCTAAATGCGGCACAACAAAGATTAATTGATTTATTTTATTGGAAAGGTTTTTCCTTAACAGAAATCGCTCAAATGGAGAATGAACCAGTCGGGACGGTGAAGAGCAGGTTGCATCAGTCTTTAAAACAATTAAAAAAGTATCTAGAAGTGGAGGATTTGTAGATGGACAGGGAATGTGACTACCTGCTTTCATTTATTGCCAATGATCTGGATAAAAGGAAAAAGAGAAGGTTCAAAGAGCATTTGCAGCGCTGCCCTGACTGTTTAAAGGAGTATGAGCAAATGACCGATGTCTGGCATTCCTTATATTTAGACATAGAGGAACAAGAGGTACCGGAAACGTTAAAATCAGAAGTGATGGACTTTATTTTTGATGAGAAAGAAGAAAATGAAAAGAAAGCAGGGAGGGCTTATATAAATGAATGGACAAATGCACTTTTTAAACAGTTCCCGCCCGCAGCTAGTATAACCGTTCTTCTATTAACAGGGCTTGTCATTGTTTTAGTATTTGCCAATAGTCATTTGCGCAATGAAATGGCTCAAAGCAGCCAAAACAATGAACAGCCTGCGAGAGTAGTATCTACATTCTCTCTCCAGGCTGCGGAGCTTGGAGTTGAACATCTAAACACCGGTGGCTCTGCTGTTATATTGCAGCAGGGAAAGACAAGGAGCCTGGTTGTGCAAGTGAACCATTTGCCGCAGTTGGCCGGGTCAGAAGTTTACCAAGTATGGCTGCTAAATAACGGCAAGAGGGAAAGTGCTGGCGTATTTAAACCGGATGAAAGTGGAGCCGGAATATTGACATATCAGCTTGCGCAGGATTTGAAGTTTGATCAGATTGGCATTACAGTCGAGCCTGATCAATACAGTATCGAGCCACGTGGGGAAAAAATTGTTGGCTCCTCCTAATTACGAAAAAATCAGGCTGATTTTCCTGACAAGAGGAAATCAGCCTGATGGCATGAAAGAAAGTTATTATTAGATGGCCTTTGTTGCTGCTTCGTTTTCCATGAAGAAAATGGTTGGCTGGCCAGTTGTCGGTTCAAAATAAGCCACAAGATAATTAGGACGCTTCAACCAGCTGCCGTCTACGAAGGACATCGTTAATGGTTCAATCATCGTATGTTTATATATGTCTCTCTCTGTCAGACCGAGCTTGGCAAATTCAGGGCCGAGGAGGAGAGGATTTTGTAAGATTTTTTGATAAAGAAAAGAACGTTCCTGTTTTTTTAGTGCAGGTTCCCACCAAGGCTTTCTAGGTTTGTACCGCTGGTTCATTAAATAATCGTATTTCATCATGCTTTCAATTTCTAGATAACGCTCTGGATGGACAGCAAGCAAAAACTTTTGCAGACGTTTGAACAAGTCCTCTAACTGATGGCCAATTCTGCCCCAGCTTTGTTCTTCCCAATAAGCCCCAAAAGACTGAAAAAAGTCAAATGGTGTATCAAAGAAATGGGTCACGAGATATTCAATTGTTTCATTCATGCGGTGATCATTCCAGTACTTTTCAAGCACATCTTCAACCTGCTTAATTTTTACAATATCTGAAAAAGATAAGAGATTATTACCTAAAATCTCATATGGTGCATGTTCCATATAAACATAATCATGTTCAGCTGCCCGTATACGCAGGCCAGTGCCTCGCAGCATCTTCAGAAAGCCAAGCTGCAGTTCTTCTGGCCGGAGTGCAAAGACATCATTAAATGTTTTACGGAAAGAGCGATAGTCTTCTTCAGGCAAACCGGCAATCAAATCAAGATGCTGATCAATCTTTCCGCCTTCTTTCACCATCGTGACCGTGCGAACGAGCTTGGACCAATTTTGCTTGCGCATGACAAGCTCATTGGTTGTGTCATTCGTTGACTGTACCCCAATCTCAAACCGGAACAATCCTTTAGGTGCGTTTTCGTTAAGGAATTCAATTACTTCGGGCCGCATAATGTCAGCGGTAATTTCAAATTGAAAAACGGTTCCGGGAACATGTTCGTCAATAAGAAACTGAAACATTTCCATCGCATAGCTGCGGCTAATGTTAAATGTTCGATCGACAAACTTGATGGTTTTTGCTCCATTGGCCATTAAATAGCGAATGTCCTCTTTAATAGCCTCACGGTTAAAATAACGGACGCCCACTTCAATGGAAGAAAGGCAGAACTGGCAGCGGAACGGACAGCCGCGGCTTGTTTCTATATACGTAATTCGCTTGGATAGTTGTGATTTGTCTTCTTCAAACCGAAAGGGCGAAGGCAAGTCACGTAAATCTAACTTATTTCGTTGTGGATTAATCTTCGGTTGTCCATTTTCCAGGTAACCGATTCCGCTGACACCACTCCAATTTTGCTTCCCGTCTATTTCACTGAGCAGCTGTTTGAACGTTTCTTCCCCTTCACCAATGACGATAAAGTCGGCTTCAGGAATCCGCTCAAGCCAATAGGGCACATCATAAGTAACTTCTGGTCCTCCAAGAATAATCGTTGTTTCAGGAAGCACCTTTTTGATCATTTTAACGACAGTGAGTGTTTCTTCTATGTTCCAAATATAGCAGCTGAACCCTAATATGTCGGGTTGGCGCTTATACAGATCTGTGACAATGTTAATGGCAGGATCCTTGATTGTGTATTCAGCCAGCTCCACCTGATAGTCTGGTTCTGCGAAAGCTTTTAAATAGCGGATGGCCAAATTCGTATGAATATATTTCGCGTTTAATGTGCTGAGAACGACGTTCATTAATAAAATTCTCCTTATAGCTTTTCTGATATATTACTTTCCTCATATCGATTAGAAAATACTTTTTTTAGCTTGGACCATCTTGTTTCTATAAATGGTTGCGCCACAGTTGTCACTACTGATGAAGAGAGCAGCATAGTTAAAAACAAAGAAGCGATTAACAGCAGGACGATGGATTCAGCTGATTCTTTCACTTCACTTTCACGGAAGGTTTTGATTACAAAGCCGTGCAATAAGTAAACATACAGTGTATTTCTACCCCAGTCGGTAAAAAAGAATTTCTTTTTTGGCACAAAAGTGAAAAAAGCAGCGATCATGATAAAGCTTAACACATAAATACCGATCCGGTAGAGCATTCCAGTTGCATTGGAACTACCTAAATCTGCAAAGGAGAAAGAACCAAGCAGCCATCTCTGGTCAAAATCTGGGAATTGAAGAGCCATATAGAAGACGGCAAGCGCTCCGAGAAATAAAACAGCACGAACAGATTTATGAGCGAGAAGGTTGAAATGTTCCTTTTTCAAATAATACCCGATTAAAAAGAACGGGAAGAAAATAAACGTACGGGCAAAGCTTAACACGTCCAGCTGGCCGTCAATGCAGCCGATAGCAATACCAACAACGAAGGAGGCAGTAATCAGAACCGCGGGCTTTATTTTTAGCCATTTAACCGAAATGACGAGCAATAGGTTCCAAAAGAACAAGCTCAATAAGAACCATAATGACCAATGAGGTACGAGCAAGTCGAGATGGAGCGCTTTATCCTCGTATAAGTAAAAATAAAAAAAGGAATAGATAATTTGGAAAATAAAAAAGGGCAATAGAATTTTCTGGGCCGTTTTTTTCACGTAGCCCTTTTTGTAAAAGCTTTTAGCAAAAAAACCTGATACTAAAATAAACCCTGGCATATGAAACAAGTAGATGGTTGTATACAAAGCGAAGATGACAGGATTATCACCGATATACGAGCGAATAAAATGACCGAACACGACAAAAACAATTAAAATAAATTTTGCGTTATCAAAATAATAATCTCTTTTAGACATAAATTCCACCTAATTAAAAGTATTATGTAACCATCGGCTGCCACATCATTTTAAATACAACATAGCATTATACAGGAAAACTGTTTAAATCGCCATGATGCAAAAAGGAAGCAGGCAGCCAAATATAGACATCTCTATGGGAAAAGGCAAATGAATAAAACGAAAAAGTGATAAATCTTTTAAAAAAACGCCGGCTATCAAGCCCGGCGTTTTAAGCTTTCTCCTATATTAAAATAATCTTCAATTTTGATAGATAAGCGGATTGCTTCATGGTAAATATCCGTTTTTATCCCATTAATTGATTGAGATTTCTTTCCTGCTTCCAATAAATGATCAAGCAATTCTCTGGAAAATGGAGAATAGGAAAGCATTTTCTTTAATCGACGAGACTCTCTCTCAAGCTTTGCAATGAAAATCTGCGTTTCTGTATAGGTTGCGCGTACTGCTGCCATAGACAAGGCATAAATCGCAGCAGCTGTACGAATAAAAGGCTCTGAGGATTGTTTAATCAATTGTTTTGCTTCATCAAGAGAACGAATTTTTCTATATGTGTGAATAGACGGGTCATAAATTTTCAAAAAATCACTGTGCCATTCCAATGCCGCTTCATTCCATCCTATCTTAGTCATGTCTCTTTCTCCTTTATTTCTCTTAAGTTGTTTTTCTGAAGGCGGTATCCCTATGCTATATAACCTGTTTCGAGAGAACATAAACATAAAAATTACATAAATAATAAGAGACCATTGCAAGTATAGCTTGCAATGGTCTCTTATTAAAAAGCATTTATTCAGCAAGATAAGGAGATTGAAGAGGAAGAATAATGTTTACAACAGTACCAAAACCAAATTCGCTTTCTACTTCAATGACGCCGTCAAATGATTCAATAATTCTCTTACAAACGACAAGGCCAAGTCCCGTCCCATTCTCCTTTGAAGTGAAAAATGGTTTGAAAATTAATTCCAAATCTTCTTTTGTAATACCAGGCCCTGTATCGGCAATAGTAATGTAACAATTTTCTTCTCCTTTTAAGACATTTAAGCTCAATTTTCCTCCCTCTTCCATCGCTTCAAAGGCATTTTTTGTAAGATTCAGGAGGACTTGCTTCATCTGATCGGTGTTCACTCGTACCCAAAGTTCTTGCTCGGGAAGCGTTAATTCATACTCAATACAATACAAATTAGCTTCGGAACGAATTAGCGGGTTTAGGTCAAAAATAATTTCTCTCATATCAACGGTTTGGATTTTTTGGGCAGTTGGCTTACCTAAAATCAAAAATTCACTGACAATCTGGTTGATGCGTCCAATTTCTTTATTAATTACATCAAAGTAAAATTCATCTTCTGGATGGTTGTATTTTTCATTTAACAGCTGGACGAGCCCTTTAATTCCAGTTAGTGGATTGCGTATTTCATGAGCTGTACTCGCGGCTAACGTTCCAATCAACTCCAGTTTTTGTGCTTCCTGCTGCATTCTCTCAAACTTTGTTTGTCTTTTTAACATCATATACTTTACAAGTAAAAAGATGATGTGAAGAAGGACAATAATGGCTACACCAAATAGTAGAGTAAGAGGAAGCAGATGATTTTCATCAGATTTATTAATCTTGACTATTAAATTCCAAGGCAGTTGGGCGAGAGGGTACTCGACGGTCTGTTCGATCTCTTCGGAATTCAGTCTTTCGTTAACAGCAAAAATAGGTATTTGCTTTGCGTTCTCGATAGAAACGGAATACTCGGGTGTTAGCATTCTTATAATATTTTTCAAATAATCGAGCCGGATATGAGACACGAGAATCGCCTCTACATGTTCATCTTTCATTACTGGTGTGGCAATAGCAATCACAGGCTGATTATTAGACAATGTTTCCGCTTCATCGGAAACAGCTGTGTCTTTCGTTAATAGTGCTTCTTTGATGTATGGTTTGTTTCTGAGGTTGTATTGTTTTAGTAAATCGTTTGTTCCGATGAGCAGATTACCTTCAAAATCCAGTATATAAATGCCTCCGTAACGCGGGTCCTTTCCAACCATTCTTTTTAATATGGTTTGCACTTTATCTGATGCTTGTATTTTTTTACCTAAAGTTTGAACTTCCTCTTCGGTACTGACGGCGAGAATATCCATGCTGACTTTTGTTTCGTTAATGAATTGGTCCAGCTGATTCCGATGAAGGGTGGCCGCCCACTCTAGTTTTTCCCGCTGCTGTTCAACAGCACGTTCAGCGAGAAAGTGATAACAGCCAATGATAGATAGAATCGCTGGGAGCACCACAATAAAGAAATATATCGATCGTTCACGTTTATTCATTCGGTTTCGTCCTTTTAAGAAAGTCATTGCTGTTTCATTATAGCAAACTATTATTATTTTCTCTTCTTTACATGAAGGAAAAATTTTCATCAGGCGACTCTTTTAAAATGGAAGAAAAACGTGTAAGTTGAATAAAAGAATAAATAACGGTTGTAGGGGGAGAAGAATGAAAAAGATTCAGCTGAAGATCCTTGAGACAAGTGATGTACACGGAGCGATTTTTCCCATTCATTACGGAACGAATGAGCCAGCTGCTCACGGTCTGGCGCGGCTCTCCACTGCTATAAAAAAAGTACGGAAAGAAAGCGATGCTGTGCTTTTAATAGACAATGGAGATTTTCTTCAGGGAACACCACTAGCTAGCTTTTATTTTCGTTCATTGCGCCGCGGTATTCATCCAATGATTAAGGCGATGAATGCTCTCCAATATGACGCAGCGGTATTAGGCAACCACGAATTTAATTACGGATTGGAAATTTTAGATAAAGCTTCACAAGACGCCAGTTTTCCCTTTTTAAGTGCAAATACTTTACATAAAAAAACACATCAGCCTTATTTCGGACAGCCTTATATTATAAAAAGCTTTGCTGGCGGCATCAAGGCTGCTGTACTTGGCATTACAACAGGATATATTCCTAACTGGGAAAAGCCTGAACATATTTCTGAATTGATTTTTACCGATGCAGTCGCTGCTGCCGATAAATGGGTTCGTTATATTCGAGAAGTAGAAAAGCCGGACATGATGATTGTTTCTTATCATGGCGGCTTTGAAGTAGATCTTTCGAAGAAAGAAAGAATTGAAATGAAAGAAAAGGGAGAAAATCAGGCTTATCGTATTTGCACAGAAGTAGAGGGGATTGATGTGCTGCTCACCGGGCATCAACATCGGATAGCTGCTGAGTTCGTAAATGGCGTGGCTGTCGTTCAGCCTGGGTTTAGCGGAACAGCTATTGGCCAAGTAACCGCTGAGTTTCATGTATCGCAAGAAAAAATAGAACTGGGGAACGTTTCGATTGAGATTATAGAAGCCAAGGGCTTTGAAGCTGACCGAGCGATCCTTGAATTAGCCCAAGAAGAAGAAAAGCAAACACAGCAATGGCTCGATGAGGTGATCGGCACAATAGAGGGGGACATGCAGATTGATGATCCTTTTCAAGCAAGATTGAAGGAACATCCGCTTATTGAGCTGGTTAATCGAGTACAGATGGAGGCGGCACAGACGGATATTTCTTGTACGGCGCTCTTCCATAATGAAGCCAAGGGTCTTCCATCCAAGGCTACAATGAGGGACATTGTCTCAAACTATATTTACCCTAACTCATTAGCTGTTATCGAGGTTACTGGTGAGGAGATGAAGAGGGCGTTGGAGCGTTCTGCTTCTTACTTTACTATACTGCCAGACGGAAGAGCCGGGGTGAGCTCGAAATTTTCTTACCCTAAGCCGCAGCATTATAATTATGATATGTGGGAAGGAATTAATTATACGATTAATGTCCATCAGGCCCCAGGCAGCCGAATTGAGAAATTGACCTACCATGGGGAACCTGTTGAGGCAGACCGTCTCTACCGGGTAGTGATGAATAATTATCGTGCAGGCGGGGGTGGTGACTACTTTATGTTCAAAGGGAAAAAAGTAATTAAAGAAATCCAAGACGATATGGCAGAATTGCTCGCTAATTATATAAAAAGCCATGGAACAATTAAAGCAGAGGCTAATCACAATTGGAGAGTCGTTTATTAAATATAGAAGAGCAAAGAATAAAAGGAGGCAACAAGTATGAAATTTAGTGAATACACGTATGAACGTCCTGATATTGAACGAGCGGAAAAAGAGATTGATCAAAGTCTTGAACAGTTTAAGGAAGCAAAGGATGTGGAAGAGCAAGTAGATGCCTTACATAAAATGAATGAGATCCGCAGCCATCTCAGCACAATGATGGATCTTTGCCATATCAGACATACAATTGATACGAATGATTCATTTTACAAGCAGGAACAAGAGTATATGGACGAAATCTCTCCAAGGATGGAAGGGATTTCCTCGCGGATAAATGAAGCCCTTTTGGCTTCCTCTTTTCGAGATGAACTTGAGAACATTTTTGGCAGACAGCTTTTTCTCTTAGCTGAAGCACAAGTGAAAACTTTTTCACAAGAGGTATTGCCGCTGCTTGAAAAGGAGAACAAGCTGTCTTCGCAATATACACAGCTTGTTGCTTCTGCTCAAATTGATTTTCAGGGAAAAACATTCACTCTTGCTCAAATCGAACCTTTTACAGAAGCTGCGGATCGTTCTGTACGAAAAGAGGCGACAAAAGCTCGCTTTGATTTTTTTGCTCGTCATGAAGCCCAATTTGATGCCATCTATGATGAATTAGTAAAAATCCGTACAGAAATTGCCCGCAAGCTGGGCTTTCAAAATTTTGTAGAGCTTGGCTATTTTCGTTTAAATCGAGTGGATTATGATGCAAAGATGGTAAAAGGCTACCGCGAGCAAATCAAGAAATATATTGTTCCGCTTGCTACAAGGCTAAGAAAGGCTCAAACAGACCGAATTGGTTTAAAGGAATTAAAGTTTTACGATGAGGGCTATCAATTCACGACGGGAAATGCCAAGCCGAAGGGGTCAGCAGAGTGGATTGTAGAAAATGGCCGTAAGATGTATCAGGAACTTTCTCAGGAAACGGACGAATTTTTCCAGTTTATGCTTGATCATGAGTTGATGGATCTTACAGCAAAAAAGGGAAAAGCAGGCGGAGGATATTGCACATATATTCCCGGATACAGCTCTCCATTTATTTTCTCTAACTTTAATGGAACTTCGGGGGATATTGATGTATTGACGCATGAAGCGGGGCATGCCTTTCAAGTCTATTCGAGCCGGGACTTTACCGTTCCAGAATATTTATGGCCAACTTATGAAGCGTGTGAAATTCACTCAATGAGCATGGAGTTTTTCACTTGGCCGTGGATGGAATTGTTTTTTAAGGAGGACACAGATAAGTATCAATATGCTCACTTAAGCGAAGCTATTTTGTTTCTTCCTTATGGAGCAGCCGTGGATGAATTTCAACATCGAGTATACGAAGAGCCAGATTTGACTCCTGAAGAGAGAAAAGCCGTGTGGAAAGAGATTGAGGAAGCATACTTGCCACACCGTGACTACGATGGCATTTCATATTTAGAGAAAGGGGGCTTCTGGCAGCGCCAGGGGCACATTTATGAAGTACCGTTTTATTATATTGATTATACTCTTGCTCAAGTGTGTGCTCTCCAATTTTGGAAGCGGATGAGAGAAGACCGCAAGGAAGCGTGGGAGGATTACGTGGAAATTTGCCGGGTTGGAGGCAGCTTGTCTTTCACAGAGATAGTCAAACTAGCTGGCTTAATCTCTCCGTTTGAAGAAGGCTGTATTGAAAGAGTCATTGAACCGATTGAAAAGTGGCTTCACCAAGCAGGGGAACAGTTAATAGCTAATCACAAATAAATATAAAAAAAGCGTCTGAAGGAGCTTCAGACGCTTTTTGAGTTTTAAGCAGCGATGATATGAATATCATTGTCTTTTAATACAGCTTTTAATTGTTTTGTTTCTGGATGGTCAAGGATAAAGTCGGCAATTCCGTCCTCAAGCTGTTCTTGAATCACACGGCGAAGCGGGCGGGCTCCGAATTCTGGATGGTAGCCTAATTCACCTAGCCGTTCTTTGACCTCTTCTGTGACTTCGAGTGTAATAGACTGTTCCTCCAAAGTAGCGTTCAATTCAGCGAGCATCAAATTAACAATTTGACGTAAATCGGCTTTTTCAAGTGATTTAAATTCGATGATATTATCGAAACGGTTCAAAAATTCTGGTTTAAAGAAGCTGCCAAGTGAATCTAAAATAGAGCTTTCTTTTACTGCATTATTTTTCTCAAAACCGACAGTAATAGTTTTTTGCGCTGTTCCAGCATTGCTTGTCATGATGATAACCGTGTCTTTAAAGCTGACTGTACGTCCTTGGCTGTCAGTAAGCCGGCCGTCTTCGAGGATTTGCAGGAACATATGTTGTACATCGGGATGAGCTTTTTCAATTTCATCCAACAAGATGATGCTGTACGGATTGCGCCGCACTTTCTCTGTCAGCTGTCCTGCTTCTTCATGGCCAACATATCCTGGAGGGGAACCAATTAATTTAGATACGCTGTGTTTTTCCATAAATTCACTCATATCAAGACGGACCATGGCCTCTTTAGAGCCAAACAATTCTTCAGCGAGCGATTTTGTTAGTTCTGTTTTCCCCACACCAGTCGGACCGACGAATAAGAAGGAACCGATGGGACGGTTTTGTGATTTCAAGCCGGCACGGCTGCGGCGGATCGCTTTGGCTACTTTCTGAACAGCTTCTGCTTGTCCAATGACTTTTTTTGCTAAGTTTTTCTCTAAGTGTTTCATAGCTTGTTGTTCGTCCTCTTGAAGCTTGCCGACAGGGATACCTGTTTTTTCTTCAATTAATTGTTGAATATGTTCAACTGTTACGACTGGACGTTCAACTGTTTCTTCCGCGCCTTGCAGCTTTTCTTCTAATTTTGTTTCTTCATCACGCAGCTTTGCTGCCTTTTCGTAGTCTTCATGTTGTAAGGCCGCTTCTTTTTCTCTTCCAATTTGAGCAAGGCGTTCATTGATTGATTCTTTATCTTGAGTATCAATCGTTAAATTCAGTTTTGAGCCAGCCTCATCGAGCAAATCAATTGCTTTGTCAGGCAAGAAGCGGTCTTGAATATATCGATGGGACAATTTTGCGCAAGCTTCCAGCGCTTCTTTTGCAAAGGTGACTTCATGGAAGTCCTCATAGCGTTTTTGCAAGCCAGTCAAGATTTGGATCGTTGCTTCTACTGTTGGTTCACTTACTTGAACTGGCTGGAAGCGGCGTTCTAACGCAGCGTCTTTTTCAATTTGACGATACTCCTTCAGAGTAGTTGCGCCGATCAATTGCAATTCGCCGCGAGCAAGAGCGGGTTTCAAAATATTGCCGGCATCCATCGAGCCTTCAGCAGAGCCGGCACCGACGATTAAGTGGATCTCGTCAATAAATAACAAAACATTTTTACGTTGCTGCAACTCCGCAATTAATTGCTTCATTCTTTCTTCAAATTGTCCGCGAATCCCTGTGTTAGCCACAAGAGAAGCTACATCTAGCAAGTACACTTCTTTTTCTTTTAATTTAGCTGGTACATCGCCCTCTGCAATTTTGACGGCTAGGCCTTCCGCAATGGCTGTTTTCCCTGTACCTGGTTCACCGATCAATACAGGGTTATTTTTATTGCGGCGGTTCAATACTTCAATAATACGGCTGATTTCTTTATCGCGACCGATCACTGGATCAATTAAACCGCTCTTGGCCATGTTTGTTAGGTTACGTCCAAACTGGTCCAGAAAGCCGTTTCCGCCATTGCCACCCGTTTGTTGTGTCGGCATTTTTGGTGAAGGGGCTGCTTGACCATTCATCTGAGAAAAACCGAAACCTTTCATTAAATCGTCAAAGGGAAATCCTCCAAATTGTTGAAAGTTCATCGCACCATCTCCCATTTGTTGTTTATTTTTTTGATAACAGTTTGAGCATAAATAAAGTTGTTTTGTTTTTCCGTTAATATTCATACGGAATTGAACATTAGCTTGATGTTGATGACAATTTTGACACAACATGCACTTCATTCCTTTCCGTTTATTATTTTTATAAGTGAAGTAGTTTTTGACTTTGACTAACTTTGACCTTATGACTTTATTATACTCTGACCTTTTTTGACTTTCAACTATTTTGTTAAAAAATATTTTTTTCTTCTTGAAAGCTGAAGACAAGCATAAGGTGAACTAACACGTTTAAAGTGGGGGATGCTTTTGAAGTCGTGGATTGGAGCCTGCCAAATAGCGGCAGTTTACATAGGGACCATCATTGGAGCGGGGTTTGCGACTGGAAAAGAGATCGTTCAGTTTTTTTCTCAATTTGGTTTTTATGGACTGCTTGGAATCATGGTGAGCGGTGGTCTGTTTATCTTTCTGGGAGCCAAAATTATGCTGGCAGCCATTGATGTGCAGGCAAAGTCCTTTGAAGAGTTTAATGCTTATCTTTTTGGTGAGAAGCTTGGATTAGTGGCTACTTTTGTTCAATTCTTTATGCTGATTGGAGTCACAGGGGTTATGCTTTCAGGAACAGGAGCATTATTTGAGGAAAGATTCGAAATCCCGGCTAATATAGGCATCCTGTTAAGCATAGCCGCCGGTTTTTTGATTATGAAAAAGGGAATATCAGGATTGCTTGCTGTCAATGTATTCGTTGTCCCGCTTATGGTAATTTTTCATATATATGCGGCTGGAAAAGCTGTAGAGCAGCCGGACTTCTGGCAAATCATTTTTAAGGAGGGAACAGCCGATCACTCGTGGAAGCTGTGGACTTCTCCATTCAGCTACGCTGCATTTAATTTAGCCTTGGCTCAAGCTGTTCTTGTGCCGCTAGCTTTTGAGATAAAGGACAGGCAGACGATCAAAAGAGGAGCGTTTCTTGGAGGGGCAATATTAACTTGCTTAATGCTCGCAAGCCATGTGAGCTTAATTCAATTAGTCAACGTTGCCAATTATGAGATACCTATGGCACAGATTGTTGAATGGCTCATTCCAGCGTTTCATTTTGTTTATGCCTTTCTTATTTACGGAGAAATTTTTACATCTGTAATCGGAAATGTGTATGGATTGAAACAGCAGTTACAGGTCCATCTTTCATGGCCGCCGGCTATTCTATTAGTTATCATATTTTCTGCTGGCTTTTTGCTTAGTCAAATTTCATATGGTGCATTGCTTGGGTTTTTATATCCATTATTTGGGTTCATCAGTTTAGTTTTTCTTGTATTGCTCTGGAAGAAATAAAACGGACTGTTACAGTCCGTTTTATCACAGAAAGCAGCTGTTTTCTTTATTGCCTGCTGATGTGGCTATTTATTATAAAAGCGGAAACAGCACAATTAATAGCACATCAAACACAAGATGAGAGATGATAAGCATTGGAATGCTGCGTTTCCACACATACAAAGACCCCCAGAACAAGCCAGCAACAAAGGCTGCCAGAACCCAAATGAATTTATCTGAGTAGAGGAAAATGGAAGCATACAGCATGGAAGCGGCAATGATTGCTGTCAAATCATTGAAATAGACTGAAAGGCGTTTTTGAATAAATCCGCGCCAAAACAGCTCTTCACCGGGAATAAAAACTAGTATTAATACAATATAATGCCAGGAGAACTGGGGAGAGTACCACTTGTACATACTGGCTACTTGTTTTTCCCATGAAAAAGGAAGGACCGGCAGAAGGAGATGCCCCACAAAGAAGAGAGCATATAACAGCAGTCCGGATAAAACACCATATTTTAAATAACTGCGTGTCTTTTGCTTATCATCTATCTTTTCGCTAATAATGGCAAAGCTAATGAAGAAAAGATTTGCAGCTGTATATAAATACCAAAATATATCACGATCTGAGAATGTCATGTAGAGCAGCACATGCGCAAGAATGATACTCAAAAGTAGCCGCCAATCCTTAATAAGTGCCATCTTTCTGAACTCCTTTCTTTTCATACAGCACTTATTTTAACAAAAGGATGTAAAAAATAGAATGAAAATCCCTTGAAATGAAGAAAAGAGGAAGATTGATAGGGGCGGATGGAGCCCAAAAGAGAATAGCTGTACAATCAGGGCCTAGAAGATTGACAATGTGTAAGAAAAATGCAGGATGCTTAAAAAAGCAGCCGTATACTTATATACGGCTGCTTTTTAAGCGTTTACAGAAGATTGGATAATTGTATAGTTTTTATGGTTGACCACTGTCTTTTCTTCCATTTCTAATTCTCTGAAGTTCTCCATAATCGTTAGATCAACGATCACTGAGTTTTCATTTACTTTTTCAACAATTCCTTGTAACCCATTTTTAAATTTAATCACATTCCCCACTTCTGCTTTCGTCATTTTTATCTCTCCTTCACAGATTAAATTAAAAAGCTTTCCTTGTTGTTTCTCGGTTGTATTTATATTAAGCTTTTGAAAGTAAGGCCTAACAGGAAAAGATGTCAATCATTTTTGCATTATAATAAATGGTAAAAAGAATTACTTTACAGTTTGCCTTATTTTTGTAAAAGAGTAAAGTATTTTGCCCAATAAGATGAAAAATTCAGAAAGAAGGGAAAATATGACGGCCACTGATGCAAAAAACCTGATGGATCAATTGAAAAACGGTGAAATTAATGAGTGTCACGTAAGCAACGAGCACTTTCTGATTTTTCAACGAGAGCTGGTAAAAAGAGAAGATTTTAAACACTTTAGGGGAGTGGCACAACGGGGGGTTCTGTTATATATTATTATATGAAAGAGCCAAGAAGCTGATGAATCGCTTTTCATTAAATAAAAATATCAAAAAAATGTTTAAACCGAAGAAGACGGGTAATAATAAGTAACAGTACATGATAGGATTTACTCAAGCCTTTTCATTCTCATTTTTCCCCCCATTTTAATCCGGACAAATTACTGTCCGGATTTTTTTATTGTTCACACCCCCTTTTTTACGTGCATGAATCTTCTTAGAGAAAGTAGATCATTTTACATTTTTATAAGTGCACAACGTACTGCCCCCATGATTCATTTACACTTTTTCTGATTATCTTAGGAGACAACAAATGAAGGAAAATTCGAAATATACTATAATAATAGAGAGAAGAAGGGAGGCTGTTAAGATGGATGGATCTTTTCAAGGAAAAACAGCATTAGTTCTTGCCTCAAGCCAGGGGCTTGGGAAAGCCATTGCTACAAAATTGGCGGAAGAAGGGGCAAATGTTATGCTTGCCAGCAGAAACGGCGGTAAATTGGAAGAGGTAAAACGGCAGCTGCAGAGAGAGAATGTGAGCCAGGTTGATTATAGTGTTTGCGATATTACAAAACCAGAGGAAATTAAGTCATTAGTAAACAAAACGATTGAGAAATTTGGGACGATTCATATTTTAGTTAATAATGCAGGGGGACCACCAGCCGGATCATTTGTCGACATGACAGATGAGCAATGGCAACAGGCATTTGAGTTGAATTTATTATCGTACATACGGACAATACGAGAAGCGTTGCCTTACTTGAAAAAACAAGGAGGCAAGATTATTAATATTGCTTCTTCTTCAATTAAAGAGCCGATTTCCGGATTGGTTTTATCGAACACATTTCGTACAGGAATTGTAGGCCTTTCTAAAACGCTGGCAGAAGAGCTGGCTCCTTATGGAATTTTAGTTAATACAGTGGCACCAGGACGCATTGCTACAGATCGTCTGAAATATCTAGATGAGATTAATGCTGAGAAGCAAGGAATTTCCGTTGAGCAATTGGGTGAGCAGATAAAGAAAAGAATACCGCTTGGCCGGTATGGAAAACCGGAAGAGTTTGCTAATGTAGTCGCTTTCTTAGCCTCTGATGCGAACACCTACATGACAGGCAGCAGTTTCTTGGTGGATGGCGGCATGATTCGATCCATTTAACAACAAAAAAATTTCTTTTTATGGTTTAATTCGGCAGGATAGTGGGAAGTATATAACCAAGCATGATCAATTGGAGATTCTCACTCACAACCCCCTTTTCTTGGGACCTGCTGAATGGCAGGTCTTTTTTTGTTGTATATCCGTAGAACATATATGTTTGAAATAATTATTCGTTAGTAAAAGTTACCTGCCTAACATTAGGTAGGTGCTGGTTTTTTAATATAAAGGTGGGAAAATGATGCAGACAATGAAAATTGGGTTTATCGGTACAGGAGTAATGGGAAAAAGCATGGCGCGCCATTTGCAAGAGGCAGGACACCAATTATTTCTTTATACGCGTACAAAAGAGAAGGCGGAGGAATTGCTCACTAAAGGGGCTGTATGGTGCCAAACGCCAGCTGAAGTGTCCGGTCAAACAGATGCAGTATTTACGATTGTCGGCGAGCCTCATGATGTAGAGGAAGTATATTTAGGAGCAGAGGGGATCCTGGCAGGAGGAAGGAAAGGCCAGGTGGTGATCGACATGACCACTTCGCAGCCTAGCCTTGCTCGAAAAATCTATGAACAAGCAAAAGCAAAAGGAATAGATGCTCTGGATGCACCAGTTTCGGGCGGAGATACAGGTGCAAGAAATGGAACGCTTGCTATCATGGTCGGTGGGGACAAAGCTGCATTTGAAAAAGTGTTGCCGCTCCTTCAAACGCTCGGGAGTAATATCATCTATCAAGGAGAAGCGGGAGCAGGGCAACATACAAAGATGAGCAATCAGATAGCTATTGCAACAAATATGATTGGTGTTTGCGAAGCGCTCCTCTATGCACAAAAGGCTGGACTTGATTTGGATAGCGTGTTAAAGAGCATTTCTACAGGGGCAGCAGGCAGTTGGTCTTTATCTAATCTGGCCCCGCGAATGATCCGGGGAGACTTTGCACCGGGTTTTTATGTAAAGCACTTCATAAAGGATATGAGAATAGCGATCGAAGAATCAGAAAAAATGGGATTGGAGCTGCCGGGCCTATCGCTGGCTAAAAAGATGTATGAAGAGCTGGCTTCAAGAGGGGAGGAAGCCAGCGGAACACAAGCACTGTTTAAATATTGGGGATAGGTGAAAAAAGTGCTCGGAGGCGGCTTGACCGGCCGGCTCCAAGCGCTTTTAATTTTTTGTTTTGTTTAAAAATGCCTCGATGCGATCAAGTCCTTTACGTAATTCTTCCATTGAGCAAGCAAAAGAAAGCCGGAAATACCCTTCACCGAACTCGGAAAAGGCGCTGCCAGGAACAACAGCTACTTTTTGTTCCATTGCCAGTTTGTAACAAAAGTCGAAAGAAGAATCTTGCACCCAATCAGGAATAGCAATAAAGAAATAAAAAGCCCCGTCTGGCTTTACAATGTCCAACCCCATATTGGAAAGCCTATCGAATACATAATCCCGCCGCTTTTTATACTCAGCTTGCATCGGTAGAGCATCATTGATGCCAGTTGTCACAGCTTCTAACGCAGCCATTTGTGAGACAGAGGAAGCACAGGATACATTGTATTGGTGGACTTTCAACATATGCTTGGCGATCTCTTCAGGCGCAAATAAGAAGCCGATCCGCCAGCCTGTCATTGCATGTGACTTAGACAGCCCATTTAATACGATGGTTTGCTCTCTTAAAAAAGAAGCAATAGACACATGGGAAGCGTCAAATGTTAATTCGCTATATATTTCATCTGCGATAACAAAAATATCTTTTCCTCTTAAAAGGTCAGCGATCTCTTTTAATTCCGCTTCTGTTAAACTCACACCGGTTGGATTAGACGGATAGGGCAAAATCACTGCTTTTGTTTTATCTGTTAGGGCTCCTTTTATCAACCCTGCAGTTAATTTAAATCCACTTGCCCGTGTATCAACTGTGCGTACAGTTGCTTGGCACATCTGGATAATTGGTTCATAGCCAGGGTAAACGGGACCTGGTAAAATTACTTCATCACCCGGTGACAACAGCGTGCGCAGGGTAATATCGATTGCTTGGCTAGCTCCAACGGTCACAATGACTTCTGATTCGGGAGAATACGATAAATGGTATTTACTATGTACATAATCGGCTGCCGCTTTTCGCAATTCAAGGAGGCCAGCATTATGAGTGTAGGTTGTAAAGTTATCAGCGATTGCTTCTTTGCCCGCTACTTTTACGTGTTCTGGCGTAAGGAAGTCAGGCTGGCCAATTGTAAGAGAGACCATGTCATCAACACCGCCGACCAGATTAAAGAACTTGCGGATTCCAGAAATCTGAATGTTTTTTACTTGTTTATTAATAAGGTGTTCCAATGAGGTTTCCGCCTTTCTGTATGGATATAATATATTGTAGCATTGAACGAGACAGACACCAGTGAAAATGAAGAAAACAATGGAGAAAAATATGATTAAAATTTGTATCTTAAAAACAGACGGTCAACTTGTCTTTGATTCCTCTCTAGAAGAGGTGAAAGCGCAAGATACAGTTTGGTATTGGGTAGATTTCTTCAATCCAGATGAAGAGGAAGCAAAAGTGCTAAAACGTTTTTTTCGTTTTCACCCTCTGGCGGTAGAGGATTGCCTTGACAATCAAAGTGGCCGGCCTAAATTAGACTTTTATAAGGATTACGCTTTTTTTCTTATCCATGCTCTTGATCAGCAAACGCTTGAGGGAAAAGAAACTGGCGTGTTCATGAATAAAGAAATGATGGTAACTGTTCATTTGCAGCCTATAGCCGAAATAAATGAAGTGTGGAAAAGCCTGTTGGAAAATGAGAGACTGCATCAGGGACCAGTCGCTATTTTGCATAGATTGATTGACCGATTCGTGGATGAGTACTTTCCGCTGATTTATCATGTGGAGGATGCCTTAAACAGCATAGATGAAGAGCTGGATACCAATCCAGGGAATAATTTAATTGACCAATTATTTGATATCCGACATGATATGTCAAAACTGAGACGGACCATTATCCCAATGAGAGACCTTCTTTATCGGCTGCTGAACTCAACCCGGCTCGAATATATAGAGGATCGGCACATCTATTTTGGTGATATTCATGATCATTTAATGAAATTGGTGGAGATGCTGGAGTCATACCGCGAATTTTCTTCAGACGTTCGTGACAGCTATTTGTCCGTAAACTCGGATAAAATGAATAACATTATGATGACATTGACGGTCATCACAACGATTTTTATGCCTTTAACATTTATCGCGGGGATTTATGGCATGAATTTTGATCATATGCCTGAATTACACACTTCTTACGGGTATTTTATTGTTCTTGCCGTTATGGGTGTAATTGCCGTATCTATGTTTTTTACATTTGTAAAAGCAGGATGGCTTCAGTTGCATAAAAGAAAAAGAAGCGATTTAAATAAGGATTTGTGATTGTTCTATAGGATCTGTCTAAATATTCCCCGAAAGAAACCGACATTATTAATGATAAGATAAATTGAAATATAAGGGGATAAATGAATGAATAGCGAAAATGGAATTCTATTAAAAAGTGGAACAAACGAACTGGAAATCGTTGAATTTGAAGTGCATGGCAATAAATATGGAATCAATGTTATTAAGGTAAAGGAGATTATTCAGCCGGTAGCTGTCACTTTTATTCCACATGCCCATGAGCATATTGAAGGAATTATCCAGCTGCGCGGGGAAGTGCTGCCGCTAGTAAACATGGCAAAAGTTTTGGGATTATCTGGTCAGGAATCAGGGCAGACGGATAAGTATATTGTTACTGAATTTAACAAGCAAAAAGTCGTTTTTCATGTTCAGAATGTCACCCGAATTCACCGAATCTCGTGGGAAGACATTGAAAAGCCATCTGACATGTACCAGGGAGGCGGCAACCAAGTAATCGGCGTTATTAAAATAAATGGTGAAATGGTCTTACTGCTCGACTTCGAGAAAGTCATTGTAGACATTAACCCGCAATCTGGTATTCATGTTGGGCAAATCAAGCAACTTGATAAAAGGGAGCGTTCGGGCAAAAGACTGGTTGTAGCAGAAGATTCTCCGCTATTAAGAAAACTGATCAGTGATACACTTGCTGAAGCGGGATATGATGCTGTAGAATTTTTTGAAAATGGCAAGCTAGCTTTGTCATACTTGGAGAGTCAGGCAGATGAAGTAGCTGCCGGAAAAGGGACACAGCTTTTAATTACAGACATCGAAATGCCGCAAATGGATGGTCACCATTTAACTAAACGGGTAAAGGAACATACCCAGCTGAAAGATCTTCCAATTGTGATTTTTTCTTCGTTAATTACTGAAGACTTGCGCCACAAAGGAGACGAAGTAGGGGCTGATGCCCAAGTAAGCAAACCAGAAATCGCAGAACTCATCAAGCATATTGATCGACTCGTTCTCTAAACATATAACATAAAAAACACCAGGGTTATCACGCCCGGTGTTTTTTGTTATATTCACTATATAAAGTTCTTTGGCAGCATGCTTTTCTAATGGGGAATCACAGGCATCTTTTAGGATAGAGGCTATTCTCATCCATTCAGGGTTTCCCAAAAAAGAAAGAGTTAGTTGAAAACTCTGAATGGAGAAGCTTAGACCCGATGCTAGTAAGATTGACCGAGCGGTTTAAATACCGGTTTATGGTATTGTTTTTTGCGGGGAACAGAGGGCTCATTTTTTTCTATAAAGCCGGTATATAATTGTAAGAGTTTTTTTGCCTCTGTTAAATTCATATAAGTTTTCGGGTTCCGCTTTTTCTTATCCAAACTACCGAAATGAGGAAGAGTCGCAAAGTCTTCTTTGCAAGGCGGAATGTGAAACGTATAGTCGCCGCATACGACAAGGACATCGGACTGCTGCTGACTATTTTTGGGATTATTGGAAAAGTGAAGGCCGGCTTTCTCCGCCCGTCCTTCCTGTATCATCTTCAAAAGTGCTTTTTTCTTTAATAAATATAAATATTTAGGGTTTATAGCTGTCTTAGCATGCCGGTTGACAGTAAAGATTGCTTTAGCGAGGTTTGAAGTAGATGGAGAATGGGCAGGAGATTCTCTATGAGTACTCAATGAAAAGACTCCTTTCAGACTAATTTTAACCCATTATAACCTTTTTTTAGTTGATTGAAAAGTATCTGAATAATTTTAATTTTGTTATATAAAAGAGGAGAAAGCGGTAGAAATAGCTTTCTCCGTTACCTTATAGACTTTAACGTAAATACGGTAATCTCCGGAATAGATAAGAAACGGAAAGGAAGCCTTGTTGTACCTAAGCCGCGATTCACATAGAGAGTTAGGGGGGGATTACCTTTTATCTTGTATAGTCCTTCTTTATAAATTTCCGCATAGGGAGGAGTGTACAACGCTCCATACCAGGGCAGTTGGATTTGCCCGCCGTGGGAATGGCCGCTCAATTGCAAATGGATGCCGGCATCTGCCGCCTCATCGGCAAGGTCTGGTGCATGGGAAAGCAGAATAAGATACTGGTCTTTTTTGACTTTCTTTGTAGTTTGACTAAAGCTCGGTTGTCCCAGCGAAGCATCGTCTATGCCAAGTAGATAAATCGTTTCATTAAGGTGTCTTAATTCCACCGAGTTATTTCTTAAAAGTGTAAATCCTGATTTCTCCATAATTGACTTATACAAATCAGTTCCATATCCGCCATGATCATGATTCCCGTAAACAGCAAATTTGCCTAAAGGGGCTTTTAGTTTGCGCAAAATAGAGATGACTTCCTTTGTCTTTGATGATTGATAGTCATCCGGTCTATCCAACAGGTCACCAGTAAAGAAGATAAAGTCTGGGTCGAGTGAATGAATGGTTTGGATGTGCTCCTCTAATTGTTGCAACGTATATTGGAAGCCTAGGTGAGTATCACTGAATTGTACAATCCGTTTATTATGAAAAGCTCGTGGAATTAATTCGTGGGAAATATCTAATTCAATGATTTGCAGACGTTTCGGTTCAATAAATCTAGCATAGGAATAGCCGCCTCCTGCCAGTCCGAATAGAGAGAGTAAGAATGCAAGAGATTGTTTTAAAAATGACCGGCGAGAAATTTTTTTTGCCATATAGTTTCACTCTTTCAACTGAAGTTCGACCTCTTTATAGTAGTGAAAAAAAGAGATTTAATAAATTAATTTGCATTAGGCGGTTGAACAATGTCCGTTCTTTTGTTCGCTCATTGCTTGTTCTTTCATACAGGGAGACAGTGCTATTTTACATGATTGGTTTGTCCCTGTTTATCACTTTACTATATTCCTTGATTGTCAGTGAAATAACTGCAAGAAAAAAGGATGAAACAGAGAATTATCACTGCCATCCTTTATGAAGTGTCCTTACATTCCGTGCTTTTCTAACAAATTCGTTAACTTTTCAAGGTCAAAGCCAGTCACTGCTTCGTCGTGAACGACTACCGTAGGGGTGGAGGAAGCATTCCATCTAATTTCCCACTCCTGCCTTGCCGGGTGGTCCTCAGAAATATTTTTCTCCTCATAGCCCACTCCGCGATCCTTTAGAAATAGTTTGATTATTTGACATGGCGGACAGTCAGGCTGGGTATATAAAATAATGGGCTTCATTCAGTTTCTCCTTTGTTTCTTTTGAATACAATATTAAAAATAAAATAGTTGGATATAAAATAGATGTATGGTATATTTCTTTTGCCTATTTATTTTATATCAAACAGATACGGGACAGTCAAAACCAAAATAAATATCGAATAGTACAAGGTGAAAGGGGCCGATCAATTTTATGTCACAATTAACAGGCATTATTCAAAGATTAAAATCATTGCAAGAGGGCGGAGAAAACGGAGAGGTGCAACAGCGTTTGTTCGAGGTAAACGGCAAGACGCTTTGCCAGGTTAAGTTTTTCCCGGGAAAAGATACATTTGAACTGGAAGTATATGATAAAGACGGAAAGGGCAATAAGTATCCTTTTGATGACATTGACATGACTGCTATTGAAATTTTTGAACTTCTCCAGGAAGAAAAACAGCAGTAATAGTCATACTCTAGCCCTGCTTACATTTAAGCGGGGCTTTTGGCAATCATGGAAATGTATGGGGAGAATTTGCTATAATTAAAGAAAGCGCCTTGAACGAATGGGAGTGCCATCAGCATGACCATAAAAAAGACATCTCTCAGAAAAGTGTAAAGGGGTAGTAATCAGATGATTTCTTTTGAAAGTAAAGATGTCCTTCATACGAACATTATGGATTATATTATTCCTGCCGAAAAAGTTGCCCATGTACAACCTGGGAATAATTTAGAGCATGCTTTGTTGATCTTAACAAAAAGCGGATATACAGCTATTCCAGTACTAGATGCTAAATATAGGCTTCAAGGGCTAATTAGCTCACCGATGATTACCGAAGCGATCCTCGGGTTGGAGAGAATTGAGTTTGAGAAGCTGGAACATATGAGAGTGGAGGAAGTGATGGCGACAGATAAGCCATGGCTTACTATTCATGATCATTTTCGAAAAGCGCTTGGACTATTAATCAATCACCCTTTTTTATGTGTAACCAATGAGGAAGGGGAATTTCAAGGCATATTGACCAGAAGAGTGATTCTCAAGCAGCTGAATTACCATGTGGATCAGCTTAAATAAATAAAACTTTATTTCTGACCGGATTCCCTTCAGGCAGAGAAGCATGAGAAATGCGAAAGCTTCTCTGCTTTTTCTCGTGAAGGCCCGGTTTTTTTGTAGGTCTGTAAGGAGGATAGGGAAGTTGGATAATGTACTACGTAAAGAAAGAAAATTGACAAAGCGGCCCTTGGTGTTAGCGGCAGTTATACTCGCTATGTTCATGGGAGCGATTGAGGCGACAATCGTCTCTACGGCTATGCCTGATATCGTGGCGGATTTGGGTGGTTTTTCTCTCTATAGCTGGGTGTTTTCTTCCTATTTATTGATGAACGCAGCTACCGTGCTTATTTACGGGAAGCTGTCTGATATTTTTGGGCGCAAGCCGGTACTGATTATCGGTATTTTAATTTTTCTTATAGGCTCTTTTTTATGCGGCTTGGCCGATTCAATGGGACAGCTTATTTTCTTTCGTCTTGTTCAAGGAATTGGAGCCGGGGCTGTCATGCCAATTGCCACAACGATTGTTGGCGACATTTATACGAAAGAAGAGCGTGCGAAGGTGCAAGGCTATCTTTCTAGTGTATGGGGAATTTCGGCAGTGACCGGTCCTGCACTTGGCGGGCTGCTCGTGGAATTTATCAGCTGGCGCTTTGTATTTTGGATTAACCTACCGTTAGGTGTATTGGCGATTGCCGGTTTATGGCTATTTTTACATGAAAACATGGAAAAGAAAAAGCCGGAAATTGATTACGCTGGTACTTTCGTATTTTTAATTTCAATTTCTAGCCTCATGTTTTTATTAGTAGAAGGCGGCTCCAAGTTTCCTTGGGTTTCAGGAAAGAGCGTTCTATTGTTTTCTATCTCAGCGCTAGCTTTTATCCTATTTATTTGGGTGGAAAGACGAGCTTCCTCCCCGATGATGCCTTTCAGCCTATGGAAGGTCCGTTCAATATTAATCGCTAATATTGTCTCCTTAACGACCGGTGTGATGCTTATCGGCATTTCTAGTTTTCTGCCTACCTATGTGCAGGGAGTTATGGGGGAGAGTGCCACAGTAGCTGGCTTTACGTTGACGGCGATGTCTATTGGGTGGCCGATTGCTTCAACGCTCTCAGGGAAGATGCTTTTGACTATCGGTTATCGCCAAACAACAATTATTGGTGGCTTGTCCCTTATTTTAGGCAGCGTCTTGTTTATCTTCATGAATGCCGAAAGCGGCCCTTGGTGGGCGGCTGTTTCTTCCTTCTTTGTTGGGGTAGGGATGGGACTTACATCAACTGCTTTCATTGTGTCCATTCAAAACTCCGTAGAGTGGGATCAGCGTGGGGCAGCCACTGCTGCCAATATGTTTATGAGGAACTTAGGAAATACTGTAGGGGCTGCCTTGCTCGGTGGTGTTTTAAACAGTCGGCTGCAATCATTCTTGCACAATCAGCCGGATGAAGAGATGAGGTCCCTTTCCGTTGATTCTATTAATGAACTGCTGGGCGGCAAGGAAAGCCAGCTTTCAGATAAAATGTTCCACATGCTTCAGGAAGGATTGGCGGGTTCGTTGCATGCTGTTTATGTAGTGGTATGTATCTTTGCTGTATTTTCTTTTCTCTTCCTATTATTGTTAAAAAAGGGTGAATGATTCGTTCGTTGTTCGGAGGGAGACAATATGCTATTTTCGGAATTTCAATTATTAAAGGTTTTAGCAGAGGAAATGAATATGAGAAAGGCAGCGCAACGGCTTTTTGTTTCACAGCCGGCGCTGTCCCAGCGGCTGCAAACGATTGAAAAAGAGTGGGGAGTGAAAATTTTTAATCGCTCGACGAAAGGTTTGTCTCTAACACCGGCTGGAGAAATCATTGTTCAATTTGCTGCAGAAGTCGTAGAAAAAAGGGAGAAAGTGCTTGAAAATATTCACGCATTAGAATCGGAAGTCCACGGTACATTAAAGATTGCCTGTGCGTCCATTGTTGGTCAAAAGTGGCTGCCAAAGGTATTAAAACGCTTCGTAAAAAAATATCCCCATGCCAAAATTTCTTTAATGACAGGCTGGAGCAGTGAAATCTCCAAAGCTCTTTATGAAGGGGAAGTACATATTGGCATTATCAGAGGAACGCCCGAGTGGAAAGGGCGAAAAATTCATCTATTTGAGGATAGCCTGTTCTTAGTAGATAAAGAAATCCGTAATGTAGAGGAGATATTAACCTCGGATAAGCCTTTTATTCAATTTAAAAGCGATTCCACCTATTACCAAGAAATTCAAGAATGGTGGCATCGTCAGTTTCAAATGGCGCCGAAGCAATCGATCATTGTTGACCAGATAGAAACGTGCAAGCAGATGGCGTTTAATGGAATTGGCTATGCGATTTTACCGGCAATTACGTTGGATGAAGCTGAAGGAGATGTATATAAACTGCCTTTGCTTGATGAAGAACAGCGGCCTCTTCGCCGAGACACATGGCTTCTCGGGTATGATGCGGCTTTTGAATTGAAGCAGGTACAAGCGTTTATTGAGATCGTGGAAGAGTGCAAATGAAGGGGCAGCGTGTAAAAATATTCTTGTGAAATGTTCTTTACTCTGATAAATTAAGAAGAAATGCGAAGCAAAATTTTAAAATTTTTCGCAGTACATATGATTAGTAGGAGGAATACATAGCATGAAAATGATGGATGCACATGAAATTATTTCTTTTATCAGCAATAGCACAAAATCAACGCCAGTAAAAGTATATGTAAAAGGTGAACTCGAAGGCATTAACTTTGGTTCTTCTTCCAAAACATTTATCGAAGGCCGTTCAGGTGTAGTATTCGGTGAGTGGTCAGAAATTTCTGAAGCCATTCAACAAAATGAAGGCAAAATCGAAGAGTATGTAGTAGAGAATGACCGCCGCAACTCAGCGATTCCTTTGCTCGATTTAAAAGGGATTAAAGCGCGTATTGAGCCGGGAGCAATCATTCGCGATCAAGTAGAAATTGGTGACAATGTCGTAATTATGATGGGCGCTTCTATTAACATCGGCTCAGTTATTGGTGAAGGTACGATGATTGATATGAATGCGGTGCTTGGCGGACGTGCTACTGTTGGAAAAAACTGTCATGTAGGCGCTGGGGCAGTGCTGGCGGGAGTTATTGAGCCGCCTTCTGCACAACCGGTTGTTCTGGAAGACGATGTGTTAATCGGTGCAAATGCAGTAGTATTAGAAGGTGTAAGAATCGGACAAGGATCTGTTGTTGCGGCAGGAGCAATCGTTACAGAAGATATTCCGCCATTTTCAGTGGCAGTCGGGGCACCGGCAAAAGTCATTAAACAAATTGACGATAAAACAAAGTCAAAAACAGAAATCATGCAGGAATTACGCAAACTGTAAGCAGCATGTAGGAGAAATTCAAGAGAAGCACGGGCTGCAGCCCGTGCTTCTTTATTAAAGAAAGTGAGTGAAGAAAGTGGGAAACAGCCCGTTTATAAGTATCCGAAGAGACCTCCATCAAATTCCTGAGTTAGGGTTTAATGAGTATAAGACACAAAGCTATATCCTTCAGTATCTGAACTCCCTTCCACAAGAGCGATTAGAAGTTAAGACATGGAAAACTGGCATCCTTGTTAAAATCAAAGGCAAAACGAGCCACCGGATAATTGGTTACCGGGCGGATATGGATGGCCTGCCGATTGAAGAGCAGACAGGCCTCTCATTTCGCTCCTTACATCCGGGGATGATGCATGCTTGCGGTCATGATGTGCATATGAGCATTGCTTTAGGGGTACTTACTTATTTTGTTCATAATGAAATTGACCCTGATCTGCTGTTTGTGTTCCAGCCGGCTGAAGAAGGACCCGGAGGAGCAGAGCCGATGATAAAAAGTGAAGAGATGAAAGCGTGGATGCCAGATGAAATATATGCCTTGCATATTGCTCCTGAATACCCGGCAGGGACAATCGCGACGAAAGAGGGCTTATTATTCGCAAACACTTCTGAGTTATTTATCGATTTAACTGGAAAAGGAGGACATGCGGCGTTTCCACATGAGACAAAGGATATGGTCGTTGCAGCGGCCCATTTAATTACCCAGCTGCAAACGGTTGTGTCGAGGAATGTGAATCCACTCGACAGTGCAGTAGTTACAGTCGGAAAGCTGACTGGCGGAACCGTTCAAAACGTGATTGCGGAAACCGCACGCATCGAAGGAACAATTCGCACTTTGTCCGCGGAGTCAATGCTCAAAGTAAAAAAACGGATCGAAGCTCTTGTAAAGGGGATCGAAATGGGCTTTGAATGCACAGCTACCATCGATTATGGCAGTAACTATTATCAAGTAAATAATGACTCTCATGTCTCCGAACGTTTTATTTCCTTCATGGAACGCCAGAAGGACATTGAACTCGTTATTTGCACAGAGGCGATGACAGGCGAGGATTTCGGCTATATGCTGAAAGAGATTCCGGGATTAATGTTTTGGCTTGGGGTAGGCTCTGAACACGGACTTCATCACGCAAAGCTGAATCCGAATGAAAAAGCGATTACAGTTGGAATTGATGCGCTTACGAATTATTTTAAAACGCTTACTTAACAGCCACTCCATTCTCCCTACTCTTGTCGATAAGGCCTCCAGGATAGCTGTAGAGGGGTTATTGTTTGGTTGTAAGGAAAGAACATGATACACTGGATATAAATGATAGGGTTAAAAAAAGGGTGACAGGGAACAACAATAGAGGGTGTTTTTTTAGAAAGCCTGCAGAATTTTTTTATATTAATTTCTTTTTTAAAATTATTATAAACAGTTGTTGACGCCGATATTTGCATCTATTATAATAACTGTGATAAGGAAAGTAATTGAGAATAATCTTTTACTTTCTCATTTATAATTGAATTCTATTTTGGAGGGATTTTAGAAATGGCAGAACGCATGGTAGGAAAACAAGCTCCACGTTTCGAAATGGACGCAGTATTGGCTAATAAGGAGTTTGGAAAAGTAAGTCTTGAAGAAAACATGAAAAATGACAAGTGGACAGTATTATTCTTCTACCCAATGGACTTTACTTTCGTATGTCCAACAGAAATCACTGCTGTATCTGACCGCTATGATGAGTTCGAAGATTTGGATGCAGAGGTAATTGGTGTTTCTACTGATACAATTCATACTCACTTAGCATGGATTAATACAGACCGTAAGGACAATGGTCTTGGCGATCTGAAATATCCACTCGCTGCTGATACAAACCACACAGTATCCCGTGAATATGGCGTATTAATTGAAGAAGAAGGCGTAGCACTTCGCGGATTATTCATCATCAATCCAGAAGGCGAACTTCAATACCAAGTAGTAAACCACAATAACATCGGCCGCGATGTAGATGAAACTCTTCGTGTGCTTCAAGCGCTTCAAACAGGCGGACTCTGCCCTGCAAACTGGAAGCCAGGTCAAAAAACTCTGTAAGATCTTTTACAGAGAAATAACTGAGCGTAACAAACAAAAAGGCCTAACTTATTCGTTAGGTCTTTTTTAGAAATAAGAGGGAGGATATTTAAATGAAATTAAGAGAACCAATGCCGGAATTAAACGGTGCAACTGCTTGGTTGAATGGCGAAGTGACAAAAGATGAATTGGTTGGTGAAAAACCAACACTTATCCACTTTTGGTCTATCAGTTGTCATCTATGTAAAGAAGCAATGCCAAAAGTAAATGAATTCCGCGATGAATACAGCGACAAACTGAATGTCGTGGCTGTACATATGCCCCGCTCTGAAGATGATCTTAATCTTGAAGAAATTAAATCTGTAGCAGCAGAGCATGGAATTACACAGCCGATTTTTGTAGACAGTGAGCATAAATTAACAGAAGCATTTGAAAACCAATATGTTCCTGCTTATTATGTGTTTGATAAAGACGGCAATCTCCGCCATTTCCAAGCCGGAGGAAGCGGCATGAAAATGCTGGAAAAGCGTGTGAATCGCGTATTAGATGAAACAGAGAAAAATGCACAATAAAAAACGAACCAGCTGATGAGCTGGTTTTTATTTATATAAATTTGTGAAAAAAATCACAAAATCTTCGGTAAGATTCCTTCATTTTCTTGTGTCCGGTGTTTAGAATGAAAAGAAGAGGTAAAATAAATTCAATAGTGTAAAAATAAGGAGGTCTCTTTATGGAACTGGATAGTGTCATGCTCAGCCGGATGCTGACCTCAATGACATTAGCATTTCATATTATTTTTGCCACAATTGGCGTAGGGGTTCCTGTAATGATTGCTATTGCCGAATTTATTGGAATTAAAAGAAATGACCCCTATTATCTACTGTTGGCAAGACGTTGGGCTCGGGGATTTACCATTACAGTGGCTGTTGGTGTTGTAACAGGAACAGCGATTGGATTACAATTGTCGCTTCTTTGGCCGAGTTTTATGGAGGTAGCCGGGCAAGTGATTGCGCTGCCTTTATTTATGGAGACATTTGCCTTTTTCTTTGAAGCTATCTTCTTAGGGATTTACTTATACACATGGGATCGATTCAAAAACAGAATGACACATTGGGTATTAACCATTCCAGTTATGATTGGATCTTCCGCTTCAGCTTTGTTTATTACCACCGTTAATGCATTTATGAACACACCTCAGGGATTTGAACTTAAGGATGGAAAAGCCGTTAATATTGATCCGATTGCTGCCATGTTAAACCCGGCTACTCCTTCCAAGGTCTTCCACGTATTAACGACTTCTTATATGACGGCTGCTGCTGTGCTGGCAGCTATCGCGGCTGTTGCGATTATTAAAGGAAAAAGAGGACAGTATGAGAGAAAGGCTTTACGTTTAACACTTATTTGTACATTTATCTTTTCTATACTTACAGCGCTTGCTGGAGATGTATCGGCGAAATTCTTAGCTGAAGAGCAACCTGAGAAACTGGCGGCTGCAGAATGGCACTTTGAGACAGAGAGAGGCGCCGATCTTATTTTGTTTGGCACACTCGATGAAAACAACGAAATAAAGAATGAGATTCGCCTTCCGGGGTTTTTAAGCTTTTTAGCCGGCAGCTCATTTGACACGAAAGTAATCGGGTTGAATGAGTTTCCAGAAGATGAACGTCCGCCGTTATGGGTGCACTATATGTTTGACCTTATGGTTTCAATCGGCTTTTTTGTCCTGGGGGTTTCTGGCGTATATATTTTGATGGATAGAATTAAACGGTTTAATGAACTGAATAAACCGCTGTTATGGTTGGTTACAGCCGGTGGACCACTCTCTATGCTGGCAATTGAATTTGGCTGGATTTACGCGGAGGTAGGGCGCCAGCCATGGATATTAAACGGATATATGAAGGTGTCAGAAGCTGCAACGACAGGCGATGGGGTGGGGCTCACGTTTATCCTATTTGCTCTTCTTTATTTGGTGCTCGGAGTTATTTGTGTCTTTGTGTTAATTCGTATGTTTAAACATACACCGGCAGAAGCCGAGTTGGAACAGCGTTTCCCAAACCTTTGATCAGTTAGAGGAGGATGAGAGCCATGAATTTAGAACTTCTTGGTATTACTGTTCTATGGACATTTTTATACGGTTATTTGATCGTTGCGTCCATCGACTTCGGTGCCGGCTTTTTCGCTTATTATGGAAAAATAACGAAAAAAGACCACTTGATTAATGATTTAATTTCCAGATACTTATCGCCCGTATGGGAGGTAACGAATGTCTTTTTTGTCTTTTTCTTTGTCGGGATCGTAGGTTTTTTCCCAAGCACGGCTTATTATTTTGGAACAGCCTTGCTGATCCCCGGCAGCATAGCGATTATTTTGTTAGCAATCCGTGGATCGTTTTATGCATTCAATAATTATGGCTCCAGGAGCAGTACAGCTTATTTATTCTTATACGGAGCGACAGGGCTGTTAATTCCTGCCTCACTCTCAACGGCTTTAACCATTTCTGAAGGGGGCTTTTTAAAAGTAGAAGGGGATAAGGTTACTTTTTTGGCAAAAGAATTGTTTGCAAGTCCCTATTCCTGGAGTGTAGTAGTCTTGTCTATCGTTTCTGTTTTATTCATTAGTGCTGCCTTTTTAACTTATTATGCAGACCGGGCAGACGATAGAGGGGCACGGACGATCTTGCGTAAATTTGCCTTGCTGTGGAGCCCGCCGACAATTGTGGCCAGCTTCCTTGTGTTTGTTTCGCTGCGGGAACATAACCCTGAACATTTTCATAAGGCAGTGAGTGAGTACTGGTGGATGTTTGCGTTATCGCTGCTCTGCTTTATCATTGCCTCTTGTCTGATCTATATAAGGAGAAATTTCGGCGCGGCGTTTATTTTAGTTATGCTGCAATTCTTCTTTGCTTTCTTTGGTTATGGAGCATCCCATTTACCATATATTTTGTATCCGCACGTTGTCCTGCATGAAAGTGTAACGAATGAAACAATGGCTGTTGCGCTGGTTATTGTTTTTGTGCTAGGGCTGCTGCTGTTAATTCCCTCTCTCTATTTGTTAATGAAGCTATTCCTATTCGATGCGGAGTATGTAAAGGGGAAAAAACAATAAGTACACTATCGTATCGCTCTATCTTCTGTGATAGAATGATCAGGTAATGAAACTTCGATGAACTAGTGGGGGAATTCATGTGAAAAAAGAGTTTGTGGTAATAGGCCTTGGTCGCTTTGGCGGCAGCATTTGTCGGGCGCTTTCAGAACAAGGAATGGAAGTGATGGCGATCGATGTTGACGAGGACCGCGTCAATGAATTTGCTGCTATTGCCTCACACGCTGTTGTAGCGGATACAACGGATGAGTCGGTGTTGAAAAGTCTTGGCATTCGCAATTTTGATCATGTTATTGTAGCGATTGGTGATGACATTCAGTCGAGCATTTTAACGACGTTAATGTTAAAGGAAATTGGCGTCAAGAAAGTGACAGCAAAAGCGCAAAATGACTATCATGAAAAAGTGCTCAGAAAAATCGGAGCGGATCATGTTGTTCATCCGGAGAGGGACATGGGCCGGAGAATCGCCCATAATATGATTTCTAATAATGTGCTTGATTACTTGGAATTATCTGATGAGCATTCCATCATGGAGATCGTGGCAAATAAGGTCTTGTCAGGAAATTCATTGATTGATTTAGATATCCGAGCGAGATATGGCATCAACATTGTGGCTATTAAAAGAGGGAGAGAAATCCTCGTTTCCCCCCAGGCTGACGAGAAGATAGCGGAAGGGGACATCCTGATTGTCATTGGCGCTGATTCCGATATTAATCGTTTTGAGCAGAAAGTAATGAACGCGTAACCACTACAAACATAAAAACATAAAAGAGTAAATCAAACAAAAAGATGCAGCTATTGGCTGCATCTTTTTGTTTGATAAGAAAAAGTAAAAGGACTGGCTCCGGCGCATTCGTTTGGAGCCAGTCCTATAAGCGGGCTTTATTTCATTATACTTCCATGATAATTGGAAGTATCATCGGACGCCGTTTTGTTTTCTCATAGAGGAAAGGAGCGAGCGTATCGATAATTTCATTTTTGATCTCAGACCATTGAGTGGTTTTCTGGTTGAGCATGCGGTGAATGTGTTTGTTTAACATGCTTTGTGCTTCATAAATCAAATCACCTGATTCGCGCATATAGACGAATCCGCGCGAAATAATGTCGGGGCCTGCTTCCACCTTGTACGTTTCCATATTGATACTAACCACGACAATAACGAGCCCTTCTTCAGAGAGGATGCGGCGGTCGCGCAACACGATATTGCCAATGTCCCCAATTCCACTTCCATCAATATAAACAGAGCCTGAAGGGATTTTTCCAGCAAGCTGGGCAGAATCTTTGCTAAGGGCAAGGACTTCCCCGTTATCCATGATAAAGCAATGATCTTCAGGAACCCCGCAGTCAACAGCTAGCTGAGCATGCATTTTTTGCATCCGGTACTCCCCATGAATCGGCATAAAGAATTTAGGTTTAATCAGGCGCAGCATCAGTTTCTGCTCTTCTTGGCTGCCGTGACCAGATGTGTGAATATTGCTTAATGAACCGTGAATAACTTCCGCTCCTGCACGGAAGAGAGCATTGATGGTCCGATTCACGCTGATCGTGTTGCCAGGAATAGGTGACGAGGAAAAAACAACTGTATCGCCTGGCTGAATTTGAATTTGGCGATGGGTGCCGTTAGCGATTCTGGATAGAGCAGCCATTGGCTCTCCCTGGCTGCCGGTACAGAGGATCGTTACCTTATCAGCCGGCAGGCGGTTAAGCTGCTGATTATCGACAAAAGTGTCTTTTGGACAACGAATATAGCCTAAGTCCTGGCCGATGTTAATTGCTGCTTCCATGCTTCTGCCAAATACAGCTACTTTTCGGCCGTTTTCTACAGCTGCCTCTACGACCTGCTGTAGACGGTGGATATTGGAAGCAAATGTAGCAAAAATAATGCGTCCCTCTACTTTTCTGAAAATGTCCTGAATGCTTTCGCCGACCCGGCGTTCAGACATGGTGAAATTTGGAACTTCACTATTTGTACTGTCGGATAAGAGGCAAAGCACACCTTCTTTGCCGATCTCAGCCATTTTAGTTAAGTTAGCCGGTTCACCGACTGGTGTAAAATCAAACTTAAAATCACCTGTGTGTACAATGTTACCTGGAGGAGTCTTGACTACAATACCATAGGAATCCGGAATACTGTGAGTTGTACGGAAGAAAGTCACAGACGTTTTTCTGAACTTAATCACATCATCTTCATGGATTTCATGCATTCTCGTTTGGCGCAGCAATCCATGTTCTTCCAGCTTGTTTTTGATT
The DNA here is from genome assembly GCF_003600835.1 of Bacillus sp. PK3_68. Classification (NCBI taxonomy): domain Bacteria; kingdom Bacillati; phylum Bacillota; class Bacilli; order Caryophanales; family Bacillaceae; genus Bacillus; species Bacillus sp. PK3_68. Next base: position 3,989,872 of record NZ_NQYC01000001.1, read on the forward strand.
AAGCCAAGGGCTAGCTTGCCGCCATAGATCGGTACATTTACTTGGCGAAGCAAATAGGGAATGCCGCCGATATGGTCTTCGTGTCCGTGGGTAATAAACAACCCTTTAATTTTATCGGCATTTTTCTCTAAATATGTGTAATCGGGAATGACGTAATCAATACCCAGTAACTCATCTTCCGGGAATTTAATTCCAGCATCAATCAAGATAATCTCATCTTGAAATTGTACCGCATAGGTGTTTTTTCCGATTTCACCCAAACCGCCAAGGGCAAAAACAGCTGTTTGATCATTTTTAACGGCTTTCATAAATTAAAGCTTCTCCAATCGGTAATTTGGCGATTGTTGTTCATAAGCTAAGTATGGTCCTTCAATCGCTTGGATGTATTCAATATTATAAGGGCGGTTTTTTAGTGACTGACGTACTTCCCGTTCCGAAGCCGCTTCTGTATAGAGGGATTTTGTATTTTCACGTATAGTCACTTCATTTCTGTTTTCTTGATAGTACACTTTAAAGATCATTTGTTTCTCTCCTTGTCCGATTAATATATCAAAACTGCACACCTGAAAAGCTTCAGGGACAGCTCCTCTCGTGTTATCATGACTGCCTTTGGCAATCAGTCCGCTTTTCGCTTTTCTTTATTATAAAGAATGTTTAATTTTTTTCATGTTTTTCATATTTTTGCTTTTGTTTAAATAGAAATAGATGAAATTTTTGTATTTATACACAAAGACAGCCCTTCATAAAGGAAGGGCTACACCATTCTTTATTATGCGATTGATTTTCTTCTGAGCATGTCTCTCCACTGTTTGGCAAGCTTCTTCTTTAGCTTCTTTAACATAGTGGATCACTCCTTAGGGTTATTTTAACATAAGTTGATTTAAATAAAAAGAAAAATGGAAAGATACTGCCCGTCACCTGTTAGTTAGTATGGATAAAGCTATGTCTAATTAGGCGTGGTAAAAAACGCCAAAGGGCATGGTTCGTTGACTTTAACAGGGAGTTAAGGTAGCTTTGAGAGGGAAAAGATGTGAAAAGGAAAAGGGGCTGTTTGTGTGACGAAATTAGTATTTTTTGATATAGATGGAACCTTGCTGGATCATAATAAACAGTTGCCGGCAAAAACAAAAGAAGCGTTACAATTACTAAGAGATAAAGGCGTGTACACAGCGATCGCCACAGGACGGGCGCCGTTTATGTTCGCCGATTTGCGGAAAGAGCTTGATATTCATTCATTTGTCAGCTTTAACGGCCAATATGTAGTGTTTGAAGATGAGGTGATTTATGTTAATCCTCTGGCGACTGACTCACTGGACAGGCTAAATAAGTATGCGAGTGAGCGGGGGCATTCACTCGTTTATATGAATGAAAAAATGATGAAGGCCAGTCGCTCCCATGATGCGTATGTGGAGGAAAGCCTCGCTAGCTTAAAATTTCCTTATCCAGAAATCCATTCTGATTTTTATAAAGGCAGCGACCTATATCAAACGCTAATTTTCTGTGGGAAAGAAGAGGAGGAGAGTTACCGGGAGCAGTTCCCGGAATTTACTTTCATTCGCTGGCATCCTCATTCTCTTGATATCCTGCCGGCAGGAGGATCGAAGGCTGAAGGGATCAAAAAAATGATGGAACGGTTAAACTTTAAGATAGAGGATGTCTATGCTTTTGGTGACGGATTAAATGACATTGAAATGCTGAAGCTTGTTGGCACAGGGGTAGCTATGGGGAATGCGCTTCCGCCTGTAAAAGAAATTGCTGACATGGTGACAAGCGATGTAGCAGAAGACGGCATTTATCTTGCTCTAAAAAAATTAGAGCTTATATAGCAGACAGGAAAGCGGCGGTTTTGAAGAGGAGCTTTATTGTTAAATAGTCAGTCCGGCCTGAAAAAATTCAGGCCGGACTGACTATTTTTTATGGTACTTATACGGTCCGTTCCTTTAAAGAGGACGGCTTAGTTTTTTGCTGTTAAGCGGGGGCAACCCGCTTGGTTATTAGCGTTCAATGGGAGTCGATCCTTCAATAACGGAAAAAGGATTGTTTGGATCGATATGATCGTAGAACATGACACCGTTTAAATGATCAATTTCATGCTGGACCACAATAGCAGGCATTCCTTTTAAGCGTAATTTTATTTCTTTTCCATCGAGATCAACAGCTTTTACTGTTACCCGTGCATATCTGTGCACATATCCGGGCACATCTCGATCTACTGATAAACAACCTTCTCCGGAAACTAGGTAAGCCTTTTCTACAGAGTGGCTCACAATTTTTGGATTGATTAAAGCATGGCTAATTAATTCTCCATGATCATCGTTTACTTGAATAGCAATCATGCGTTTGGATAGACCAATTTGTGGAGCAGCAAGCCCAACACCAGGCCGAAGACCGAATTTTTTTGCTGTTTCCGGATCTTGGCTGTTTTGAACGTACTCCAATAGGCTTTTAGCTATTTCTTTATCTTCCTCGCTTGGCGGCAACGCTATATCAGCCGCTTTTTCTCTTAATACTGGATGTCCTTCCCGAACAATGTCTTTCATTGTAATCATAATGTGTACCTTCTTTCTGTGGGGCGATCTTTAGGGAATAGTTTATCAAAAAAACAGCAGATTGTTAACGAAACAGCTGGATGTTTCGGCAGAAGAAAAAAAGGATATGTAAGGAAAACAGCAAGAGCGCTCTGGATACATATGAAGAAAAGTGTGAACGTGATCGAATGGGGGAGGCTGAAATGAAAAAACAGCGCATGATTTCCTATGGACTAGCCATTATTTTGTTAACAGGCTGCGGGGGATCAACCGAGAAACAGATTTCTGCTGTTTTAAAAAAAACAGCAGAGGCAGAAGAAGAGTTTGTTAAGCAGCAGCAGCCATTAAAAGAGCTAGAGAAGAAAGAAATGAGCATTTACAAAAAAATGATGACTAGCAGCGGGAAAGAGAAAAAGCGGTGGTCAGCTCTGCAGGAAAAGGCAGAAAAGAATTTAAATGACCGTAAAGAAAAAGTTTTTGCTGAACAGGAAGCGATGAAAAAAGCAGCGGATGAATTTTCTAAATTGGATGAATTAAAGAAAAGACTGGAAGACAAACAAGTGAGAGGGGAGCTAGACGGATTAATTAAAACGATGAATGAAAGGTATAAAGCGCACCAGGATGTAGCGAAACGGTATAATGAAGTTTTGCGATTAGACAAGAAGCTCTATTATATACTCGGGAAAGAAACAACCACATTATCAGATGTGGAGGAACAGCTTGACAAAATTAATAAAGAAAATGATAAGTTAAAAATGTCCAATGAGCGGTTTAACAAACTAACTCGTACATTTAATAAACAAAAAACTGCACTAGAGAAGTCTATAGAGAGTAAATAACTGTGACAGAATGAGAGGGGAGAAGGAAGGGAATACTGCCCGCTACTACTTCCATCCAATTATTGAAACAAGCCGGGATACGTAAATTTCCCGGTTTTTTTTCTTTTTCAAAGGGAAAGGATATACATGTATAAACGAAGGAAAAGATATCCCGTAAAAACTAATCTATAACAGTTTGGAGAAAAGGGTTTTTTTATAGTACAGATGATTTGGTGCAGTAATACAGTTTTGGTAGGGGGGATTAGGGGAAAACAACAACTTCCTTTTGAAAAAGGTAATTTTGTTTGACTTTCAGTTAAATGTTATTATAGACTTATGTCTGTAAACAAGTTGTTGTACTAGTGTACATTGGATTTCTACTAGTACAGAGCTGACCATAAATCACCCCATCTGAAACATTTGTGCGATACAGAAGATTGAAGGATGGCTTGTTGAACAAGAAAACTATGCACAATAAAAAAGAAAGGATAGGTGGCTTTCATGAGTGCTAAAAAGAAGGCACAATTCGATGCAAAAAAGACACTTGAAATGATTGAAGACCAATTTGAAATGGTCCAGGTTTTAAATGAAGAAGGGAAAATTGTTAATGAAGAGGCGATGCCTAAATTAACTGATGAGCAGTTGGAAGAATTAATGACGCGTATGGTCTACACGCGGATTCTTGATCAACGTTCTATTTCATTGAACCGTCAAGGGCGCCTTGGATTCTATGCACCGACTGCTGGACAAGAAGCATCACAAATTGCTTCTCACTTCGCTTTAGAGAAAGAGGACTGGATTTTACCAGGATATCGTGATGTTCCGCAAATCGTTTGGCACGGCCTTCCTTTATATCAAGCCTTCTTGTTCTCCCGCGGACATTACCACGGAAATCAAATGCCTGAAGGTCTTAATGTACTTGCTCCACAAATCATTATCGGAGCTCAATACATCCAAAATGCCGGTGTGGCACTTGGTTTGAAAAAACGAGGCAAAAAAGCGGTAGCGGTTACATATACAGGAGATGGCGGCTCTTCACAAGGTGACTTCTATGAAGGCATTAACTTTGCTGGTGCGTTTAATGCTCCTGCGATTTTTATTGTCCAAAATAACCAGTTTGCCATCTCAACTCCACGTGAAAAACAAACAGCGGCCAAAACAATCGCGCAAAAAGGGATTGCAGCAGGCCTTCCAAGCGTGCAAGTAGACGGAATGGATCCGTTAGCTGTTTATGCTGTTACTCATGAAGCCCGGGAGCGAGCTTTAAACGGAGAGGGACCAACTTTAATTGAAACGATTTGTTATCGTTACGGTCCTCATACGATGGCAGGGGACGATCCAACACGCTATCGTACGAATGATATGGATACTGAATGGGAGAAGAAAGATCCACTTGTTCGCTTCCGTAAATACCTGGAAGGTAAAGGCCTGTGGAATGAAGAAAAAGAAACGGCTGTAATTGAACGGGCAAAAGAGGAAATTAAAGCAGCCATTAAAAAAGCGGATGAAACACCAAAACAAAAAGTAACAGACTTAATGGCTCATATGTACGAAGAAATGCCTGCAAACTTAAAAGAACAATATGAAATTTATAAAGAGAAGGAGTCGAAGTAAGCCATGGCGCAAATGACAATGATCCAAGCTATTACGGACGCTCTGCGCACAGAACTAAAGAACGACGAAAATGTGTTGGTCTTTGGGGAAGACGTTGGAGTAAATGGAGGAGTTTTCCGAGCAACGGAAGGCCTTCAAAAAGAATTTGGTGAAGATCGTGTATTTGATACACCGCTTGCTGAATCAGGGATCGGCGGTCTTGCTGTTGGACTTGCTCTTGAAGGATTCCGTCCAGTACCTGAAATCCAATTTTTTGGTTTTGTCTATGAAGTAATGGATTCTATCAGCGGTCAGTTAGCCCGCCTTCGTTACCGTTCAGGCGGCAGCTATTCTGCTCCAGTTACGATCCGTTCTCCGTTTGGTGGTGGCGTGTATACACCAGAGCTTCATGCGGACAGCTTAGAAGGACTTGTTGCTCAACAACCAGGTTTAAAAGTTGTAATTCCGTCCTCACCTTACGATGCAAAAGGACTCTTGATTTCTGCGATCCGTGACAACGATCCGGTTATTTTCCTTGAGCACATGAAATTATATCGTTCTTTCCGCCAAGAAGTGCCGGAAGAAGAGTATACGATTCCTCTTGGAAAAGCGGAAGTGAAACGTGAAGGAACAGACCTTTCGATCATTACTTATGGAGCAATGGTTCATGAATCAATCAAAGCGGCGGAAGAGCTGGAAAAAGAAGGACATTCTGTAGAGGTGATTGATCTTCGCACTATTCAACCATTGGATATTGATACGATTGTAGCCTCTGTTGAGAAAACAGGACGTGCCATCGTTGTTCAGGAAGCTCAAAAACAAGCAGGAATTGCAGCTAATGTGGTAGCGGAGATCAATGAGCGCGCTATTTTAAGCTTGGATGCACCAGTGCTACGTGTAGCTGCTCCGGACACAGTTTATCCATTTTCACAAGCAGAGCCAGTCTGGCTTCCAAACTTTAAGGACGTTATTGAAACAGCGAAGAAAGTACTTGATTTTTAATAATCGGTATCGCACAGGGCAGATGATCTCAGGTCTCTTTGAGGCAGGTCTGAGATCTCTCCTAATGTAACGATTGTTGAGAGGATTAACTTAATTAGGAGGGTGAAGACTTTGGCATTTGAATTTAGATTACCTGATATCGGTGAAGGTATTCACGAAGGCGAAATTGTAAAATGGTTCGTAAAAGCGGGCGACAAAATTGAAGAGGATGACATCCTCTGTGAAGTGCAAAATGATAAAGCCGTCGTTGAAATTCCTTCTCCTGTTACAGGAACAGTAGAAGAGGTTTTAGTCAGTGAAGGAACAGTAGCGGTTGTTGGGGACGTTCTTGTCAGAATTGATGCTCCAGGCTATGAAGATTTGCAGTTTAAAGGGCACGGAGACGGAGAAGAAAAGACCGAAGCTCAAGTGCAATCGACAGCTGAAGCAGGCCAGGATGTAAAGAAGGAAGAAGTGCCTGTGCAAAAAGAAGAAGAGGCTACTGGAGCGGGAGCACAGCCAGCTGCAGCAGAAGTAGATCCGAACCGCCGTATCGTAGCGATGCCGTCTGTTCGTAAATATGCACGTGACAATGGCGTAGATATTCGTCAAGTAGCTGGCTCTGGTAAAAATGGCCGCGTATTGAAGGCAGATATCGATAGCTTTGTTGCTGGTGACCAGAAATCTGCAGAAGAACCGGCAGCTAAGCAGGAAGCGGTAGATGTAGAACAGCAAACGAATAAGCAGGAAAGCGCAGCTGCACCTGTTATTCCTGAAGGTGAATTCCCAGAAACACGTGAGAAAATGAGTGGTATTCGCAAAGCGATCGCCAAGGCGATGGTGAATTCTAAACATACAGCACCACATGTTACATTAATGGATGAAGTAGAGGTGACCAAGCTTTGGGCTCACCGCAAGAAATTCAAAGCGATCGCTGAAGAAAAAGGCATTAAGCTGACTTTCCTTCCTTACGTGGTAAAAGCCTTAACAAGTGCACTTCGTGAGTACCCGGCTTTAAACACATCGCTTGATGATAGCACAGACGAAATCGTTCATAAGCATTATTACAATATTGGTATTGCTGCTGATACGGATAAAGGCCTTCTTGTACCAGTTGTAAAAAATGCGGATCGAAAATCAATGTTTACTATCTCAAATGAGATTAATGAGCTGGCAAATAAAGCACGCGATGGAAAGCTCTCTCCAGCAGAAATGAAAGGCGCAAGCTGCACAATTACGAATATCGGCTCTGCTGGCGGGCAGTGGTTTACGCCGGTCATTAACCATCCGGAAGTAGCTATTTTAGGCATTGGTCGAATTGCAGAAAAACCGATCGTAAAAAATGGTGAAATTATAGCCGCACCTGTGTTAGCATTATCATTGAGCTTTGACCACCGAATGATTGATGGCGCAACAGCTCAAAATGCGCTTAATCATATCAAGCGTTTATTAAATGATCCAGAACTTTTATTAATGGAGGCGTAATACAATGGTAGTAGGAGATTTCGCAATCGAAACTGATACGATAGTCGTCGGAGCAGGCCCTGGTGGATACGTGGCAGCTATTCGTGCTGCACAGCTTGGACAGAAAGTGACCATCGTTGAAAAAGGAGAACTGGGCGGCGTCTGCTTAAACGTCGGCTGTATCCCTTCTAAAGCGTTACTCACAGCAGCTCATCGTTTTGAGCAGGCTAAACATTCAGATGACATGGGAATTGTAGCTGAAAATGTTACAGTTAACTTTGAAAAAGTTCAAGAATGGAAAGCCAGTGTCGTTAAAAAACTGACTGGCGGAGTAGAAGGACTTTTAAAAGGCAACAAAGTAGAAATTGTCCGTGGGGAAGCTTATTTTGTTGATGCGAATACACTCCGTGTAATGGATGAAAATTCTGCCCAAACATATAAGTTTAAAAATGCAATTGTAGCAACTGGTTCTCATCCAATTGAGATCCCTAATTTCAAATTTTCTGAGCGTGTTATTAATTCAACAGGTGCTTTGGCACTGAAAGAAGTACCGGCTAAGATGGTTGTTGTCGGCGGTGGATATATTGGTGCTGAGCTTTCTACAGCTTATGCAAACCTCGGCACGGAAATAACTATTCTTGAAGGAGCTAACGAGATCTTAAACGGCTTTGAAAAGCAAATGTCTGCTCTCGTTAAACGCAACCTGAAGAAAAAAGGCGTAACGATTGTTACAAAAGCAATGGCTAAGTCAGCCGAAGAAACAGAAAACGGTGTAACCGTTACTTACGAAGTTGGCGGAAAAGAAGAAAAAGTAGAAGCTGATTATGTACTGGTTACAGTTGGCCGCAAGCCAAACACAGATGAACTTGGTCTTGAACAAGCTGGTGTTAAAATCACAGATCGCGGTTTAATCGAAATTGACAAGCAGTGCCGTACAAGCGTATCCAATATTTATGCGATCGGGGATATTGTACAAGGTCCTCCATTAGCTCATAAAGCTTCTTATGAAGGAAAAGTTGCAGCGGAAGCTATTTCAGGCGAGCCTTCTGAAATTGATTATATGGCTATTCCAGCTGTGTGCTTCACTGAGCCTGAATTGGCGACTGTTGGCTACACAGAAGCAGAAGCGAAAGAAGAGGGAATAGAAGTGATTGCAGCTAAGTTCCCATTTGCAGCTAACGGCCGTGCATTGGCGCTTAACAGCACAGACGGATTCGTGAAGCTTGTTACACGCAAGGAAGACGGATTAATTGTCGGTGCTCAAATTGCTGGGTCTGGCGCATCTGATATGATCGCTGAATTAGGACTTGCTATTGAAGCAGGCATGACAGCAGAAGATATCGCTATGACAATTCATGCACACCCAACTTTAGGGGAAATTTCTATGGAGGCAGCTGAGGTTGCTCTTGGCACACCTATCCATATTGTAAAATAAAGATAAAAAATAGAACTGCCTGTGGGCAGTTCTATTTTTTATGTCTATTTAGTTAAGAATTTGTCCCTGCAGCCATAAACTGTATTAGGAAACAATAAGAGATAGGCGGAGGGACTATGAATTACTATATTATATTTATTTTCCATTTAATGATTTGGAGCTTTTATACGTTGGCTTCCTGGCTATCCAATGGAGATTCAAAAACATTTCAAGGACTGTTGTTCATTGTTTTTTTCTATATTTGCATGTCAGCCGCCCAAAAAATATTGCATTCCCAGCGAAAAGGGTTTTTTATGACGGTTACTACTTTGCTTTGTTATTGGACAGGCAAACTTACTATTGATCAGCTGCTTCATATCTTTTCTGCTTCTTTTTAAACTTTGTTACACTGAAAGAAACAAATGGAAAGAAGGGAAAAGATGAGAAAGTTAACCATTTTAATACTTCTTTTAGTTTTGTCTGGATGCAGCGGACAGAGTGATAAAGAGCAGAAGGAGGCACCACTTGTAGAAAAGAAAGTGATGGGCCAACCGGCCGAGAAGCAGAAAGATGAAAGGGAAATGAAAGCCAAACAAGAGGCACCACTTTATCGGGTCAACCAGAACAATTGGACAATCGAACCTATCGGCTCAGCCAATCCTAAAGTTGTGCTGCTTACTATTGACGATGCACCAGACAAATACGCATTGGAAATGGCTAAAATACTTAAAAGCGAAAACGTTTCTGCTATCTTTTTTGTAAATGGACAGTTTTTGGAGAACGAGGAAAATAAAAAAATGCTGAAGGAAATAGATCAAATGGGGTTTATGATCGGCAATCATACTTATTCTCATAAAGATTTAAAAAGTTTGTCAGAGGAAGAACAGAAAGAGGAGATTTTAAAAGTGAATGAAATGGTTGAAAAAACTATTGGCAAACGCCCTGTCTTTTTCCGCGCTCCATTTGGCAGTAACACAGATTTTTCGAGACAGCTAATCCGAAAAGAAAAGATGAGTATTATGAATTGGACATATGGCTACGATTGGGAAAAGGAATACATGACCAAAGAAAGCTTATCAGATGTGATGGTGAATACACCAATGTTAACGAACGGAGCAAATATCCTGATGCATGATAGGCAATGGACCAAAGAAGCATTAAGTGTAATGGTTACGGGCCTGCAGGAAAAGGGCTATGAGATCATTGATCCTAAAATGATTGCAACAGAGCAAAATCAAGAGTAAATGGCGGCGGGGGGCCATTTTCGACTTTTATTGCCCGGACTTCCGCAGGCTAATCTGTTTCTGCGCAGAAACAGATTAGCCTGCGGAAAAAATAGATTTTCAGCCGGACAGTGGCTCACCAGTTACAGCTTTATTTATCCCCATTACATAAATGGATATATATGGGCCGTTTGCTGATAGGCCTTATTTAAATAGAGTAGATATCGTTCCATTGAAATAGAGCTTTTATTGTGAAAGATGATGAGCTGTTTTGGATGAGTATTATAGCCGCGTGGCAGAAGTGATAATTTTTCTAACTGTTTAAAAGAGGGTCTTGTAGCTGATTGTTTGAGGTAGGCGGATTGACTGCTTCCTGGTTTTCTTCTTTTGTTTAGGGCATGAATGATTTGCGAGGGAGTTTCTATCCCTAAGCCGTGTCCAAAGCATGTGCCATCCTCAAGAACGACAGCATTTTCTCCTCTCCACCAGGAGGTGTTTGGATCAAAGTCAGGATTATTAAAATACACAACATCTCCGGGCAGGAAATAGTTTGTCTTCACTGTTTCTATTCCAAGAGCAGGATTAGCATGCCAGCTGTATAAATAAATGTTTTGGAAGAAACGGTTAAAAGAATAGTCTCCGATGCTATGTAAAACGGCATGATAATAGATAATCATCTTGGCTGTAGCGCATTCAAATGCATAGAGTGAACTATTCCGATAAATGTCCCGAATAGCTTCGGAGGGCAGTGCGCCGCGCTTTAACTGAAAACCCCCGACTGCTGTCAAATACCAGTACTGAGGATTGCACCGAGATTTTTCAAAGGGCTCAAATTGTGAATCGCCGTCATTCATCTTTCGTGCGCTAGCTATGATGTTTTCTCGTAAACGGATTTCAAATAATAACTCGCTAATAGATTGATAAGAATAAACGTCCGGAGCATCGTTCATTCGTTGAAAAATAATGCTTTCAATCCGATCAGCCGGCCACATGGTGTTTTGGTAAAATGGCATTCCTGATAACTGTATCATGCTCTCCCTCCTTCCCCATTTCCTTCTTACTTATACTATTACCTAATGTATTTAGGCTTTATTTTAATATGTCTGCCATTTTTTCTGCGCTGATTTTTATAGGGGAGAGCTAATTATGTATAAATAGCAAAGTTTTTTTTGAATAAACGTCCTGCCATTCCCAGTGACGCTATGCCTGTTTAATAAAAGTATATAAAAGGCAAATGTGCCATACAATTTAGGCTTGAAAAATGAAATGTGTTATATTATTATTTATTTAAATTATAAAAGCGCATACAAAATATTTGAAGGGGATGTGTAACATGGGCACAATTATTTGCAAAGCGTGTATGAGCACAATAGAATATTTTGAAGACGAAAAAGTTTCTGTTGCTTATTCTTACTGCGGTTGTGATGAAGAAACTGAGCTGGAGGACTAATTGACGGACAGACCCATTTAATAGATGAAAAAACACCGAAAGCAGCTGCTTTCGGTGTTTTTTCATCTATTATTAAATAATCGCTTTTCGCTCTTTGATGACTCTTAATGTCTTTAATTCAGAATCTTCGGGTCCCTGGACTGGTAGACCTGCCTCCTGGTTTTTCTGAATGTACGTGAGGTTTTCTTCTGTAATAATTTCCCCAGGAATAAAAATCGGGATTCCAGGCGGATAGACCATCACAAATTCAGCGATAATCCGGCCGGCTGACTCCTCAAACGGCACTACTTCAGTTTCGGCATAAAAGGCATCCCTGGGCGATAATGCCAGTAATGGAATATCAGGAAGAAGGACTTTTGTGCGCATCTTTTCTTCGGTTCCTTCAAATACATCAGCCATGTGAGTAAGAGCGCGAAGCAAAAGGTTTGCTTCTTTTTCCGTATCTCCCGGTGTCACAATACAAAGAATGTTATATAGATCTGAAAGCTCTACTTCAATGTTATAATTCTCTCTTAGCCAATTCTCTGCTTCGTGTCCTGTAATACCTAGTTGTTTTACATAAATGATCAATTTGGTCGGGTCAAAATCATAAGTTGCTTTTGATCCGAGTATTTCAGCCCCTACACAGTATAAGTTAGGGATTTCATTGATTTGCTCACGAATCGAGTGGGCAAGTGAAAGAGCTTCATCAATCAATTTTTCTCCTTCAGTGGCAAGACGCCTCCGTGCAGCATCAAGAGAAGCAAGCAGCAAGTAAGAAGTGGAAGTTGTTGTTAACATGCTTAAGATGGTTTGAACACGCTTCGTTGGGATAAGCCCTTCTTTTACATTTAAAACAGAGCTTTGTGTTAAAGAGCCGCCAAGCTTATGCACGCTTGTTGCTGCCATATCTGCTCCCGCTTGCATAGCAGACATTGGCAGTTCGTCGTGGAAATGAATATGAACCCCATGTGCCTCATCAACAAGAACAGGTACATTAAATGAATGAGCTATTTCAACAATTTGTTTTAAATCGCCAGAAATACCAAAGTAGGTTGGATTGATCACAAGCAATCCCTTAGCATCGGGGTGTTCGGTTAATGCCCGGAGAACTGCATCCGTTGTAATGCCGTGGGAAATTCCGAGATCCGGGTCAACTTCCGGGTGGATAAAAATTGGTACAGCGCCAGAAAAGACAATAGCTGTCATGACAGATTTATGAACGTTTCGGGGGACAATAATTTTATCTCCAGGTCCGCAAACGGTCATCACCATCGTCATAATGGCTCCGCTTGTACCTTGGACGGAGAAAAACGTATGATCCGCTCCAAATGCCTTTGCCGCCAAGTCCTGAGCCTGCTGGATCATGCCTTGAGGATGATGAAGATCGTCAAGGGGTAATATATTAATCAAATCGATAGAAAGAGCATTCTCTCCAATAAATTGGCGAAATTCAGGGTCCATTCCACTGCCTTTCTTATGGCCTGGAATATGAAACTGCACCGGGTTTTTTGCTGCATGAGCCTTTAAGCCGGTGAACAATGGTGTATCAAATTGTGACAATTTACTTTTCACCTCATTTATTATAACGTATCTAATTGTGCAAGAGCTTTAAAAGCACAAGAAATTATAGCATGTTCATAAAGCTTTGCCTAGCGACCGGGGGAATATGCAATAAGAAGTAAAAAGAATAACGAGGAGGGAGCCGTCGATGGAATATTCATATCCATTTTCACCAGATTGGTCCACAGAGGAAGTGATTGACGTGATTAAATTTTTTGAAGCAATTGAGCGCGCGTATGAAACGGGAATTAATAGAGAAGAGCTGATGACTGTCTACCGTCGGTTTAAAGAGATTGTGCCGAGCAAGTCAGAGGAAAAGCGGCTGTGCAATGAATTTGAAGAAATAAGTGGATATTCCTCTTACCGCACCATCCAGCAAGTGAAGTCTGCCTCTGCAGATCAAAAAATAAAAATGAGATAGAAACACATTTTATCTAAAGAATATGTAGCAAAAAAGGCCCTTCTGAAAATGTATTTTAGAAGGGCCTTTTTTGTTTAAGACAATTTATATAGGGGTATTAATTTTACAAATACATCATGAATAAAAGCCACTAACTCGGGGCCGGTCAACTGAATGGCTTTTTCCCTTGGCAAGTGGACACCACAAAGAATTTCCGATTTCTTGATGGATTGGAGGCGCTGGAACAAATGGAGTAATTGCTCATCAGACAAATCTTTCATCTTGGTCGCTTCCGGTTTTCTGTGATCGTCGGACCAGAGAAATTCACCGGGGATGTGTTTTCGCAAATAGGATATTTTCTCCTCAAGAAGAGCACCGATATCTGCTTTATTCGGAGACTCGTCTATCACAGCATACCAAATAAATAAATGTGATTGCCACAATCCAATTTGAAAGTGAGGGTGTTTCTTGTACCCGCGTTTATTGTCAGCAAATGCAACCCATGTATCATTTGGCGGATTTACTGTTCTACGGGCATGCTTAGCGACATGTGGAAACATCTCATTTCCCACCAGGACACTTAGTTCTCCGGAGAACTGATCGCCTAAAAATTCTAGTTTAGGCCGAATCAATGCTTTCAAGGCTGTCATTCTTTCATCTAAGCCAGCGATTTGGAAAACATCAAAATCGGCCTGAGTAAAACCAGTGAAATTCATAAAATATCCTCCTAATGCTTGTTGAAGATATTTTATCATAAAAAATAAGCAAATAGAAATACTATGCAATAGAAACAAATAAAGCAAAGTGACCTATTAGTTGAGGGAAAGGACTTACTGAAGTATAAATAACAGAAAAATAAAAGGAGTGCTTACAAATGAAACAAGTAATGAATGGGATGCAAACATACACGCAATCAAAGGAGAAATTAGCAGTTATTCGCTTGGAGCTGGACTATGAGCTGGCTGTACTTTACGAGGCGATGAAAGCAAAGAATGACGATCAAATGGAGAAATCAAAGGAGAAGCTGAACATTCTTCGTGAACAAATGCTGAAAATGGAAGCGTAATGAAAAGTAGTTTTATGGGTGAAATGATAATTGATAACGATAAATAAAGAACGGACTCGCTATAAATATTGTGCGGGGCCGTTTTTGTTTTGCAAAAGTAAAGAGATATACTATAATTCTATGTAGGTAGAGGCACGTTACATAATTTTCCACGGTGGAGGAATAGTTATGGTAAATTGGACGGAAGTGGATCAGCAGGTAAAGACGTGGATTATGGAAGCAGGCGCTTCTATACGTGAATCTTTTAAACATTCTTTAAGCATTCACACAAAATCGAATCCGAACGATCTAGTAACAAACATCGATGAAGAGACAGAACAGTTTTTTATTTCCAACATTCGCAAGGCCTATCCTGGCCATTCTATCCTAGGGGAGGAAGGGCAGGGGGATCAGCTTGCTTCCCTGCAAGGGATTGTCTGGATGATTGATCCGATCGATGGAACGATGAATTTTGTGCATCAGCAGCGTCATTTCGCCATTTCAATTGGCATCTATGAAGACGGCATTGGGCGTTTAGGCTATATTTATGATGTGGCTCATGATGAGTTGTATTATGCGGAACGTGGAAATGGAGCTTACATGAATGGAGTAAGGTTGCCTTCTCTAAAAGAGGTGCCGCTCGAGAAAGCGCTTATCGCTGTTAATGCTACCTGGCTCGTAAAGAACAGGTATTTTGACGAAAAGAAGCTTGTGGAGCTAGCGACAACGGTGAGGGGAGCACGTTCCTATGGATCCGCTGCGTTAGAGCTTGCTTATGTTGCATCAGGGAGGCTAGATAGTTATTTATCCATGAGGTTATCTCCTTGGGACTTCGCTGCCGGGAAAATCTTGGTGGAAGAAGTTGGGGGCATAGTAACGAATTTATCTGGAGACAAGTTGAATATGATGGGAACAAACAGTGTTTTTGCGGGAGCTCCGATACTTCATGGACGAATACTAAACGAGTTTTTATTAAAAAAATGAGAATCAAAAAGGATGCAGCTGAGACTGCATCCTTTTTGATTTATAGAATATATGAGGAGGATGATAGACATCCAGTTAATTAAGGCTATAGTTTTCCGGCTCTTCTCATTTTTGCTTTTGTGGAGAAGCCAAATCCCATAACTGCAACAAGAGCTACTATGCATAAAGCCAGACCTAGTATACTTTGTTCTCCTATAGCAATTCCCATGCCGATCATGCAGGCTGCAGCAGCAACGGCAAAGAATACAAAAATCCATTTAATCTCTTTCACAACAGGAGCCTCCTTTTTCTTTATTGTACAAGATTTTTTGAGGGAGAGAAACCTTTAATATCAATTAGGATTTTAATACAACTTGTGATATAATAATCCAGTTACAAAAGCGACTTTTATGATTTGAAGGTTTTTTATTAGTCAGGAGGAACTAATTTGAATACAAGAAATGATTTAAGAAATATTGCGATCATCGCCCACGTTGACCATGGGAAAACGACTCTTGTTGATCAGCTTCTTAAACAATCGGGTAGTTTTAGAAGCAATGAGCACGTAGAGGAACGCGCGATGGATTCAGGTGATATTGAGAGAGAACGCGGAATCACAATCCTTGCAAAAAATACAGCTATACAATATAAAGATACAAAAATTAATATATTAGATACGCCTGGGCATGCCGATTTTGGTGGCGAAGTAGAGCGTATTATGAAAATGGTGGATGGTGTTTTGCTCGTTGTGGATGCTTATGAAGGGTGCATGCCGCAAACGCGTTTTGTGTTGAAAAAAGCACTTGAACAAAATCTGCGTCCGATTGTTGTAGTGAACAAAATTGACCGTGATTTTGCTCGTCCAGAAGAAGTAGTTGATGAAGTGCTTGAGCTGTTTATTGAACTTGATGCCAACGACGAACAGCTTGAGTTTCCGGTTATTTATGCTTCGGGTATTAATGGAACAGCCAGCACGTCTCCGGATAAGCAAGACGAAAATATGGAGTCTTTATTCGAAGCTATTATTGAGCACATTCCTGCACCGATTGACAACAGCAGTGAACCGCTTCAATTTCAAGTGGCTCTGCTCGATTATAATGACTATGTTGGCCGTATTGGAATTGGAAGAGTATTCCGAGGAACGATTAAAGTTGGCGAACAAGTAGCGTTAATGAAAACCGACGGAACAGTCAAGCAATTTCGTGTAACCAAGCTATTTGGCTTCATGGGGCTTAAGCGAATTGAAATTCAAGAAGCCAATGCTGGTGACTTAATTGCTGTTTCAGGAATGGAAGATATTAATGTGGGTGAAACAGTATGTCCGGTTGATTACCAGGAAGCTCTTCCTATCCTTCATATCGATGAGCCGACGCTGCAAATGACCTTCCTAGTAAATAATAGTCCGTTTGCCGGCCGTGAAGGAAAGTTTGTTACTGCGCGGAAAATTCAAGAACGACTTGAAGCTCAATTGGAGACAGATGTAAGTCTTCGGGTGGAAGACACGGATTCACCTGACGCCTGGATCGTTTCCGGACGCGGAGAACTGCATTTATCGATTTTGTTGGAAAACATGCGCCGGGAAGGCTTTGAAATTCAAGTTTCTAAGCCACAGGTTATTGTGAAAGAGGTTGACGGGGTACGTTGTGAGCCGGTTGAACGAGTTCAAATTGATGTGCCTGAAGAATATACTGGTGCTGTTATTGAATCATTAGGCTCGCGCAAAGGTGAAATGCTTGATATGATTAATAATGGAAATGGCCAAGTTCGTTTAATCTTCATGGTTCCTGCCCGTGGATTAATTGGCTACACTACAGAATTTTTAACAATGACCCGCGGTTATGGAATTATCAACCATACATTTGACAGTTATCAGCCAATGCAGCCGGGACGTGTAGGCGGACGCCGTCAAGGTGTACTTGTCTCCATGGAAACCGGAAAAGCTTCTCAGTATGGAATTATGCAAGTTGAAGACCGTGGAACGATCTTCGTAGAACCTGGAACAGAAATTTATGGCGGAATGATTGTTGGCGAACATACGCGCGAAAACGACTTAACTGTAAACATTACAAAAGTGAAACAAGCAACCAACGTGCGATCTGCCACAAAAGATCAAACAACTACAATGAAAAAGCCTCGCATTATGTCGCTTGAAGAAGCACTTGAGTATTTAAACGATGATGAATATTGCGAGTTAACGCCACAATCTATTCGTTTGCGTAAAAAAATTCTGGATAAAAATGAACGGGAGCGGGCAGAGAAAAAGAAAAAATACGAAGAAATTTAACTTGTAAGGGAGAGATAGGGAGTGGAAGGATTAGAACACGTCAGCCCGCTGCTAGGAGCCTTGATTAAAGGGGTTGGAGGAACCTATTGGGCGGTAAGAATTTACTGGCTAGCTATTATATTGCTTTGTGTTCTTGTCTATAACCTCGGTTTTGCTAAGAAATTATCCTTGGCAAAAAATATTGTTGTGTATGTATCGCTCATTATCGGGTCGCTGCTGTTGCTCATCCTGTCTTACCAGCTGCCTGTTGTAGAGAGTCTAATTGTTGCCGCCCTTGTGCTCGGTATCTATAAGTTCAGACTCAAGATGCATAAGGAAGAGAACCAAAATTAAAAGGACCAGCTGATGCGGTCCTTTTTTTATTTGTCGCGACTGAAAAACCTGCTTATAAAATTTCCTGCTCCTTGCCTGAACGATAAATATGAAACTTGCCGGTAGCGATCCGTGCTTTTGTCCTCTCAGCGATCCGTTCGTTACATTCAATACACATATACGTATGAATGGGCCGGTTTCTTAACCGTTTGGCAACGGGGAGCTGATCATCAATTGTTTCAATTTTTTCGCATAAAATACATTTAACTCTCACTTCAGCTACCTCCAGCTTTTTTTGTTCATTATATCATGAGTGGCATCCGAGCGTCTCTTCAGGGGCGGAAAAGGAGAGATATAAATTCGGCAGGGAGAACCGGGTCATGTATAATAAAGAGAAAGGGAGGGGATGAATGTGGCTAATCGAGTAGAAACTTATTTAATACCGGCCTTATTTGAAGCGTTGCAGGAAGACCGGCTCGTTACTATTGCTACTATTGACGAGGAATCCGGTCATCCAGCTGTTCACGCCATTTCCTGGATTCGTGCATTAGATGAACATACTTTGCGCATTGCAGTGCACAGCCACTCACGTATGGTGAGAAACCTTAAGCATCATCCTGCTGTTGCGATTCATTTATTAGCAAATGAATCGGCCTATGCTATATCAGGAACAGGAAAAATCCTTACCGAAAAAGCAGCAGGCATACCTGTTCAAACAGCGATAATTGAAATTTCCGTATCGGAAATCCGGGATGTAATGTTTTATGGATCAAAAGTTATCTCGGAACCAAGACATGAAAAAACATACGACGAACAAGCGGCAAAGAAGTTAGATAACCAGGTGCTGGAGGCATTACAAAAAAGAGCTGATTTATAAATCAGCTCTTTTTAAAAAAGTGATAGGAAAGCCAGCGAGTGTTAGGGCTCCAAGATTAGATAACAAAAAAGTAAGAGGCGCAAATCAAATAGCCTACTCTTTATTTGTGGTGATTCGATTGTTCCTCCTGCTGCTTTTCTAACTCACGGGACTCAGAAGGGGATAATTTTTTCTTCGGTTGTTCCGTTGATTGGTCGGCCCTATCATCTACTAAATTTCCAGGCACTTCAGGCATAGCTCGTCCGGCAATGTCAGCTAACTCGTTGGCAAGACCTTGCAGAGGCCGGCCATCTTCGATATCTTGACCGATTTCTTTTAAACGTGCATATAAGTCAGGGTCAGCGACAACAACCGACTCGGCCCCATAAGGCTGGTTTTTCAGACCTTCAGCAACTGTGTATTTAATCGAACCAACTTCTGAGCGATCCAAATTAGCGTCCACGTCAATTCCAACAATGGCATATCGTCCCCAAGCTACCGCGGTTGCGTCATTTACTCCTGGCATAGTGCGTGCGGTTGCTGCCAATCGGCGTGACGCTTCACCCATAGAAATACGATCGTTGTTATTTGCTTCACTATTATTGACCTGTGCTTTATAACGTGTTTCATCAGTTGCCTGTTCCTCCATATTTAGCCCTGCATCTTTTTGGGCGGTACATCCGAAAAGAAGAGCAATTGTCAGAAAGGGAAGAATCCATTTCATTTTGTCACCTCTTTAATTAATGAATAAGACAGCTCTTTATATTTTGTGATTCTCTTCTATTCTTATTCATACAGACATATATTTTTATCAGCCTTTGCCTTATCGTTGAACCTGGTGCCATCTATTCTCATATAATAAAAAAAGATGAACAAAGCAGGAGGCGTATCGTTGAGTAAAATTTATGTGCTGGATACCAATGTCTTGTTACAGGACCCACATGCTATTTTCGCCTTTGAAGAAAATGAAGTTGTCATCCCGGCAGTGGTATTAGAAGAATTAGACTCCAAAAAAAGGTATATGGATGAAATAGGAAGGAACGCCAGACTTGTATCAAAGCTCATTGATAAAATGCGAGAGATCGGCAAGCTGCATGAACGGATTGAATTAGAAAATGGCGGAAGCCTAAGAATTGAATTGAATCATCGCTCTTTTCAAAAGCTTCAAGAAGTATTTGTTGAGAAGACAAATGATAACCGTATTCTGGCAGTAGCAAAGAACTTATCAATAGAAGAGGAAGAGAAAAAAGGCGGCCGATCTGTAATTTTAGTGAGTAAAGACACGCTCGTAAGGGTAAAAGCAGACGCAATTGGTTTACAAGCAGAGGACTTCTTGAGTGACCGTGTCATCGAGATGAGTGATATATATAAAGGTTTTTTAGAAATATATGTGCCCAAAGAGTTGCTTGATTTGTTCTATAAAAAGGGCGAGCTGCCTCTCTCTGAAATTGCCCATCACCCTTTTTATCCTAATCAATTTCTTATACTAAAAGATGCACTTGGCAGTTCAGCGTCCGCTGTTGGCATAGTAGATGCCCAGGGAAGAATGCTAAAAAAACTTGTGCATGATGAAGATATCATCTGGGGAATTAAACCGCGCAACGTCCAGCAAATGATGGCGATTGAACTGTTAATGAGGCCTGATGTTCCATTGGTTACTATGGCAGGAAAAGCGGGAACCGGAAAGACACTCATCGCCCTTGCGGCAGGACTTCTACAGACGGAAGATTTACAGCTTTTTAAAAAATTACTTGTCGCTCGGCCGATTGTTCCTGTCGGGAAAGATCTCGGTTACCTTCCTGGTGAAAAGCAGGAAAAACTGCGTCCGTGGGTTCAGCCTATTTATGATAATCTGGAGTATTTGTTTAATACGAAAAAACCAGGAGAAATTGATCAAATTTTAGCAGGACTCCATTCAGTGGAAGTGGAGGCTTTAACTTATATACGCGGGAGAAGCATCCCTGAGCAATACATTATTATTGATGAGGCACAAAATTTAACGAAGCATGAAGTGAAAACAATATTAACCAGGGTCGGAGAACGAAGCAAAATCGTTTTAATGGGTGATACTGCTCAAATAGATCACCCTTATTTAGACGAATATAACAATGGATTAACATATGTAATTGAAAAATTTAAAGACCAGGCAGTTTCAGGCCATATTAAATTAATGAAAGGGGAACGGTCAGGTCTGGCACAACTGGCAGCTGATATTCTTTAGCCGTACAAAAAGCCAGGCACCCTTCAGCATGCTGAAGGGTGCCTGGCTTTTCTGGTATACCCATACTTTAGGTTAGGAGATCCGAAAGGCAGTCACTTTCCTAATAGGATTGTCCCGATTTGACCCATCCTTAAAAAGGACATGGACAGGACCATCTTCGCGGAGCGGCTTGCCCTCTTTAGAGAAAGCCAGAATGATTTCCTCTGCTCGTTCCAGCGGCAGGGTGATTTCTTCATCATCTGTTTCGATGATAAGAGACTCGGCTCCCGGCTCGGGCTCGGCATTTTTTAAAAATGGTTCGAAAGGTATAGCAAATGTGCCTGTTAATACCTTTTCCTTTTCATATTTTCTTTCGGATTTAATCGTCGGCGGAAATACAGCTCCCTCTCTGATTTCTTTATCCCAGAACTTGGATACATTCTTTGTGTACTCTTCATCTTTAAGAGCCTGACTGTCTTCTTCAGTGTCGAAATATGTATTCAAGTCGATACGCCGGTCATCAAAGATCCATACGCCTGAATCCAAAGTGATTGGAAATTTAACTTTGCCTTTAATGCTCATGATTGTATTCACAGGGGGTCCCCCTTATTTAAATTAGCGTTCTAAATAAATTATAACGCTAGAATTCTTTCTTGTCAGGGATAAATTCAAAATTCCTTGCAAATTAGTCGAATTAACGATAGAATTTTATAAGATACAGTCAATTATTGTGCTGAACAGGGGGAGTTCGATGTGGCATCTGAATTAAAAGTCAATCACAGGGAAAAGGCCTACTCTCTA
Source organism: Bacillus sp. PK3_68 (assembly GCF_003600835.1). Lineage (NCBI taxonomy): Bacteria > Bacillati > Bacillota > Bacilli > Caryophanales > Bacillaceae > Bacillus > Bacillus sp. PK3_68. The sequence goes on from NZ_NQYC01000001.1 coordinate 4,011,746, forward strand.
TTAGAAGCAGATGCGGGAAAGATCTTGCGGCTCATAAAAGTTCAAATGGACAACTTAACGATGCCCCAGTGTCCTCTTTATGAAGAGGTGCTGGATACCCAGATGTTTGGCTTATCCCGTGAAATAGATTTTGCGATTCGTTTAGGTCTGGTTGATGAGAAAGATGGGAAAGAACTGATTGATTCACTTGAACGGGAACTGTCAGCTCTCCATGAAGCATCTACTCGAAAATAAACGGCAAAAAACTCAAACACCTTATATCGATGTTTGAGTTTTTTTACATAAAAGGATGCAATTCCAGCGTGCTCCAAGATTTAAGAGATAGGAAGATTAATATGTGGAAAAAAATAATTAGATCATATGATTACTCACTCATAGTCGCGTTTTTTCTTCTCTGTTTGTTTGGGCTGATGATGGTTTATAGCGCCAGTTCAGTAACAGCAGTGCAGCGCTATGAAGTGGCAAGCGACTACTTTTATAATAAGCAAAAGATTCATATTATCATTGCCTCTTTTTTCTTCTTGGTAGCGGCTCTCTTTCCGTATAAGGCTTATAAAAACAGTAAATTTTTATTCTTTATGATAGCGGGGATTGTCGGGCTTCTAGGAATATTGGGTTTTTTTGGTACAATCTCAAACAATGCAAGAAGCTGGATCCGTCTTGGAGGATTTTCACTTCAGCCTTCTGAGTTTGCCAAGCTTGTTATCATCATTTATATGTCAGCTATTTATGCTAAAAAACAAAAATATATTAACTCATTCAACAAAGGGGTTACACCACCAGTCATTTTGTTAGTCTTTTTATGCATGCTCATCGCCAGTGAGCCGGATTTTGGTACAGCGTTCATCATATTTATGATCGGTTGTACGATTATTATCTCTTCAGGGATGAAGTTTAAGAGTATATGGAAACTTATCGTGCTTGGTATGATGGCAGCACTCATCCTCTCACCGCTCATTCTTTTTAAAAAAGATCAAATCTTTACAAAGGAAAAGATGAGCCGCATCACTGGATATCTTGATCCCTTTGAACACCAAGAGGGAGATGGCTACCATCTAGTTAATTCTTATTTGGCTATTGGTTCTGGCGGGGTAACTGGTACAGGGCTTGGCCAAAGTATTCAAAAACTTGGTTATTTGCCTGAGCCGCATACAGATTTCATTATGGCTGTTATAGCTGAGGAATTAGGAGTGTTAGGTGTAATAGTTGTTATTGGGGGCCTTAGCTTTATTGTATTAAAAGGAATTTATATATCAATTAAGTGCCGCGATCCATTTGGTTCTATGATGGCGGTAGGTATATCCAGTATGATTGCCATTCAATCATTGATTAATCTCGGTGGGGTAACGGGGTTAATTCCAATTACCGGCGTACCTCTGCCTTTTATTAGCTATGGAGGTTCCTCGCTTATTTTGCTGGCTGGATCACTTGGCATTCTTGTTAATATTTCAATGTTTGCCAAGTATGAGCAGGTTTATAAGGGGTAGTTTTGGTCTTTATAATGTGATAAAAAGGTTCAGTTAAATGAGCCTTTTTATATATATTTTTACTCGCACAACAGGGGAGAGATGGAAAATGAGAAAAATCAGTAAAGTGCTGGTGGCAAACAGGGGAGAAATCGCTATTCGCGTATTTCGTGCTTGTACAGAACTTCACATTCGTACAGTAGCTATTTACTCAAAAGAAGACTCAGGTTCTTACCATCGTTACAAAGCGGATGAGGCTTATCTTGTCGGCAAAGGCAAAAAGCCGATTGACGCCTATCTTGATATTGAAAATATTATCGAGATTGCCAAGCAGGCAGAAGTGGATGCGATTCATCCAGGCTATGGTTTTTTGTCAGAAAATATAGAATTTGCTAGACGTTGCGAGGAAGAAGGAATTATTTTTATCGGCCCTAAATCCCAGCATTTAGATATGTTTGGTGATAAAGTAAAAGCGAGAGTTCAAGCTCAACGGGCAGATATACCTGTGATCCCGGGTACAGACGGTCCTGTCTCCGATCTTGAAGAGGTAGTAGCTTTTGGAAGAGAGCACGGCTTTCCGATTATAATTAAAGCAGCGCTTGGCGGTGGCGGGCGTGGTATGCGGATTGTCCATAGCGTTGAAGAAGTGAGAGAAGCCTATGAGCGGGCAAAGTCAGAAGCAAAAGCGGCTTTTGGCAACAGTGAAGTGTATGTAGAGAAGTTTGTTCAAAATCCGAAGCATATTGAAGTGCAGATTCTTGGAGACCATCAACGAAATATCATTCATCTTTACGAGCGCGATTGTTCGGTACAGCGTCGCCATCAAAAGGTAGTAGAAGTCGCTCCATGCGTCTCATTGTCTGAAAAGTTGCGCAACGACATTTGTAACGCAGCAGTTAAGTTAATGAAAAACGTCGACTATTTGAATGCAGGCACAGTAGAATTCCTTGTTGCTGACAATCAATTTTATTTTATTGAAGTAAATCCACGTGTTCAGGTGGAACATACGATTACAGAAATGGTGACGGGAATTGATATTGTTCAATCACAAATCCTGATTGCGGAAGGCCATTCTTTACACAGTGAAAAAGTCGGCATCCCTGCACAGGAGGATATTACGATTCATGGCTATGCGATTCAATCACGAGTTACAACAGAAGATCCGCTGAATGACTTTATGCCAGATACAGGAAAAATCATGGCGTATCGTTCTGGCGGCGGCTTTGGCGTCCGGCTAGATGCGGGGAACGGCTTCCAAGGATCCATCATTACTCCGTATTATGACTCGCTGCTTGTGAAGGTATCTACACAGGCGCTCACTTTTGAGCAGGCCGCATCCAAGATGCTGCGCAACCTAAAGGAATTCCGAATTCGGGGCATCAAAACAAATATTCCATTTTTAGAAAATGTCATGCGTCATGAGAATTTCATTACAGGTAATTATGATACGTCGTTTATTGATACGACACCGGAGCTATTCATCTTCCCGAAAAGCAAAGACCGCGGAACAAAAATGCTAAACTATATCGGAAATGTGACGATTAACGGCTTTCCAGGCATTGAGAAAAAGAAAAAGCCCCTGTTTGACCAGCCACCTGTTCCCAAAGTCAACCGCCTACAATCGGCTGCCTCTGGTACTAAACAGATTTTAGATGAAAAAGGAGCAGAGGGGCTCGTTGAATGGGTGAAATCCCGGTCCGAAGTATTGCTGACAGACACAACTTTCCGAGACGCTCATCAGTCCTTGCTCGCTACTCGCGTGCGGACCAATGATTTGCTCCGCATTGCTGAACCAACAGCAAAATTGTTGCCGGATGTGTTCTCTTTAGAAATGTGGGGCGGAGCCACCTTTGATGTTTCCTACCGCTTTCTGAAAGAAGATCCGTGGAAACGTCTGACCTCGTTAAGAGAGCAAGTACCAAATGTCTTGTTCCAAATGCTTCTCCGGGCTTCCAATGCAGTGGGCTACACAAATTACCCAGATAATGTTATCCGCGAGTTTGTTGAGCAATCTGCTGCTACCGGTATTGATGTATTCCGCATTTTTGACAGCTTAAACTGGATCAAGGGAATGGAAACAGCGATCGATGCTGTTCGTCAAACCGGAAAGATTGCAGAGGCTTCCATTTGTTATACAGGGGACATTGAAGATTCAACCCGCCCGAAATACAATATTCAGTATTACAAAGATATGGCGAAGGAACTTGAAAATCAGGGGGCACATATTCTAGGCATTAAAGATATGGCCGGATTGTTAAAGCCGCAATCCGCTTATCGATTAATTTCAGAATTAAAAGCGACCGTCGATCTTCCGATTCATTTGCATACCCATGATACGAGCGGCAACGGCATTTACATGTATGCCAAAGCGATTGAAGCCGGCGTTGATATTGTGGATGTAGCGGTCAGTACGATGGCTGGGTTAACTTCACAGCCAAGTGCCAATACGCTTTGTTACGCACTAAAAGGAACGGAGCGGGAGCCTTCCGTCAGCATCGATGCTTTGGAAGAGCTGTCCCATTATTGGGAAGGGGTCAGAAAGTATTATCAAGATTTTGAGAGTGGAATGGTCGCTCCTCATACAGAAATCTATAAGCATGAAATGCCGGGCGGTCAATACAGCAATCTCCAGCAGCAGGCAAAAGCCGTCGGGCTGGGGGAACGCTGGGAAGAAGTTAAGGATATGTACAGCCGTGTAAACCTGATGTTTGGCGATATTGTCAAAGTAACGCCTTCTTCGAAGGTCGTTGGCGATATGGCGCTCTTCATGGTACAAAACAACCTAACGGAAGAAGACGTACTGGAAAAAGGGGATAAAATTGACTTCCCAGATTCTGTTATTGAACTGTTTGAGGGATATTTAGGCCAGCCGTACGGCGGATTCCCGAAGCAATTGCAAAAGGTCATCCTAAAAGGAAAAGAGCCGCTTACCGTCCGTCCGGGCGAGCTGCTAAAGGATGTGGACTTTGAGGCTCTGAGGGAAGAATTATCTAAGGAACTGGACAGACAAGTCACAGATCATGATGTGATCGCTTATGCTTTATATCCAAAAGTGTTTAAGGAATATGTGGGAACGATCGATCAGTTTGGCGACGTATCCGTACTGGATACACCGACATTCTTATATGGAATGAGATTAGGGGAAGAAATTGAAATTGAGATTGAAACAGGAAAAACATTGATTGTGAAGCTTATTTCTATCGGACAGGCGCAGGCAGATGGCACCCGCATTGTCTACTTTGAATTAAATGGTCAGCCACGTGAAGTAGTGATTAAAGACGAAAGCATCAAATCTTCCGTTGCTTCCAAGATCAAAGCAGATCCAAAAAATGAAAGCCATTTGGCAGCGACTATGCCTGGAACGGTGATTAAGGTGCTCGTCGAAAAAGGCGAAAAAGTCGTTCAGGGCGACCATTTATTGATTACGGAAGCGATGAAAATGGAAACAACAGTTCAGGCACCATTTTCAGGCATTGTAACCAATATCCATGTTCAAAACGGTGAAGCGATCTCTACAGGAGACTTGTTAATAGAACTAGAAAAGTAAATAAAAAAAGAAGCAGGCCCAGACCTGCTTCTTTTTTTATGAAACTTTCGAAATATTGTCGGCATTCATTTTGCTTCTGGAAATGAGAAGAATAAAATAACATAGCAGGCCAAACAAACAAGAGATAAATAGAGCATGCGCTAATGCTATGTAGAGATTAAGCTTGGTAAAGATGATCGTGGCACCTGATAAGACCTGCAAAGAGACAAGGGAACAAGCAATGATCCATCCCCAGTAAATCACTCGCTGCTGCTTATAATATTTCACAGCAATAACCGTGATGTAGACGATCCACAAAAAGATGAGACCGGCAGCAAGACGATGCCCCATTTGAATCCATTGATAAGTATTCAGTGGCATAAAAGGATTGCTATTCAGGCAAAAGGGCCAATCGGAACAAGTTAAACTGGCGTTGGTATGCCGTACAAGAGCTCCGGTGTAGACAACTAAGTAACTATAAAGTGTTACACAAATAGTATGCCATTTCATTCGTTTGTCAATAATTAACGAAGAAGCATCGAACTTTTGATCAACTTCAAAGATCAAAAGAGTTAACAACAGAACAGCAGAAAAAGAAATGAGCGAAATGCCAAAGTGAAGAGCGAGAACAAAGTCGCTTTGCCCCCATTTTACTGCCGCTGCTCCGATCAAGGCTTGCGCAATTAAAAAGAACAGAGACATGACAGCTAAGAACTTGGTTTCCCTCTTGTGGCCTATTAGCCGCCAGGAGAGAATAGACAATGCGGCTACGAGCAAGCCGGCAACACCAGAGACAACCCGATGGGATAATTCGATAATTGTTTCTATCGTAATATCCTCAGGAATCAGTTGTCCGTGGCACAGCGGCCATTCATTCCCGCATCCAAGTCCAGAGTCGGTTTTTGTCACTAAGGCACCGCCCAGTAAGACAAGAAGCATGACGAACGTTGTCAAAACCGCTAGCCATTTCAAAGAGCGTTGCATGTTTTTCACCTACTTATATATAGTGCAAAAAGGAGATTATAAAAGAGTTCATCTTCTCGATAATACAGAAGATGAGATAAAAAGACAACTTGTAAAATTATTTGTAAATGTTATGCTTATACGTAGAAGATACGAGTAGACTGATTTCTTTGAAAACGCGAACAAATAAGCTTTTGTTATTATTATCCTATAAAACTAAATCGATAGGAATAGCGCTTTTTCAGCGGACACAAATTCGACATAATTAGTTCATTATGTGTTCACAAAAAAACAAGCTGATATGATTTAATATGGAATGAACAGTGGTTTTTGGTGCCCTTTGGTAAAAAAGCTAAGGCCTCACCAGCTATTCAAAAGACAAACCGCTTGTTTTTAGAGAGGGGGGAAAAAGGTGTCACGTGCCACAACTACGATGGGGAATACTGAACTTCCAGAAACGACAGCCCTGAAAGATTTCCTTGCTTTAATTAAAATCGGTATCGTTAATTCCAACTTGATTACTATTTTCACAGGGCTGTGGCTGGCAATCGTTTTTAACGGCCTGCACTTTCTAACTCAGCTGGATACAGTTTTTTACACGCTTATCGGATCATCCCTGATTATTGCAGGTTCAGCCAGTTTAAATAACTTTATTGACCGGGATATTGACCCGCTTATGGAGAGAACGAAAGGGCGTCCTACAGTTACAGGGAAAATAAGCTATCCAAAAGTAATGTTAATTGGTGTCGCTTTCATTATTATTGGGACAGCTTTTTTGTTCCTCACAACATTTACAGCCGGCCTTATTGGCTTAATCGGCGTATTTAGTTATGTTGTCGTTTATTCCATGTGGTCTAAGCGTCGCCATGTTAGCAACACAGTAGTGGGCAGTATTTCTGGAGCTGTGCCGCCGCTAATTGGCTGGGCAGCTATTGACCCTAATCTGGATATTGTTGCCTGGATGTTATTTTTAATTATGTTCATTTGGCAGCCGCCGCATTTTTATGCGTTGGCTATGAGACGATGTGAAGAATATCGGGCTGCTGGCATTCCTATGCTACCGGTAGTGAAGGGGTTTGCTGTTACAAAACGTCATACAATGATTTGGGTGCTGGCTCTCTTGCCGCTTCCATTCTTTATGACATCATTGGGCACTGCCTTTGTTGTTTTAGCAACAGTTTTGAATATAGGGTGGCTTGCTCTTGGGGTATCTGGGTATAGAATGAAGGATGATCTCAAATGGGCAAAGCTGATGTTTATTTATTCGTTGCAGTACTTAACTGTCCTGTTTGTAGCGATGGTTATTTTTACTGTTATTTAATTCACAGGAATTCTTTCTTGTTAAAGAAATCCATATATAGCTCATATCGCTGCAGAAATTCATAAGAAAGAGGGGTTTAATTAAGCTATGAAAGATAGGCTAACTAAATGGCGTCTTTTATCAGTCTTTGCCGTGTTGGCACTCGTGTTGTCAGGCTGTGGTGAACCATTCCTTTCCACGCTCAAACCTGCCGGAGAAGTGGCTAAACAGCAATATGATCTGATGATTTTAAGCACAATCATCATGATAGGGGTTATTGTTGTAGTTACTGTCATTTTCGTTCTTGCCATTACTCGCTTCCGCCGGAAAAAAGGTGACGAAAACAAAATTCCTAAGCAAGTGGAAGGAAGTCATTTGCTTGAAATCATTTGGACAGTTATTCCTATTATCCTTTTGCTGATCCTTGCTGTGCCGACTGTTGCAGCTACATTTGAACAGGCTAATGTAAAGGAAATGGATAAGAAGCCAAATAAAGACGGAGTGCGTGATGCACTTGTTGTTAACGTACGTGCAAATCTTTACTGGTGGGAGTTTGAATATCCTGACTATAAAGTGATCACGTCTCAGGAACTGGTCGTTCCAACAGATCAAAAGGTATATTTTAATTTGATTTCATCTGATGTAAAGCATTCATTCTGGATTCCTGCTGCGGGAGGAAAAATGGATACGAACACAGATAACGTGAACAAATTTTGGCTGGAATTTGATGGCGATAAAGCGCAAGAAGCCAATAACTTGTTCTATGGAAAATGTGCGGAGCTTTGCGGACCGTCCCATGCTTTGATGGACTTCAAAGTGGAAACAAAATCACAAGATGATTTCAAAAATTGGTTGAGCGCTATGCAATCTGCTAAGGCAGCTACGCCAACTGATACAGCTGCAGCGCAAGGTCAAAAACTCTTTGAACAAAATTGCTTAAGCTGTCACGCAACAAGCCCTGACGACGCACGTCCAGAGCAAGCTAGACTTGCACCGAACTTAGCTACATTCGGTGAGCGTTCACGTGTTGCCGGAATATTGGATCATAACGAAGAAGAGTTGAAAAACTGGATTCGTAATCCTGAAAAGTATAAGCCGGGCAATAAGATGTCAGGTACTTATAAACAATTGAATGAGCAAGAACTTGATCAATTAGCAGCATACTTGATGAGCTTAAAAGTAGAAGAACAATAAGGATTAGAAAAAGAAGGAGGTAAAACCGTTGAGTACCATTGCACAAAAACGAGGTTTCGCAAGTACGGTATGGGACTATTTAACAACAGTCGATCATAAGAAAATTGCGATTCTTTATTTAATCGCGGGTGGAATCTTTTTCCTAATGGGCGGTATAGAGGCAATGATGATACGGGCTCAGCTGGCTGTACCAAATAATGACTTTGTCAGCGCAGGCTTGTACAATGAATTGCTTACTATGCACGGCACAACAATGATTTTCTTAGCAGCGATGCCTTTGCTGCTCGGCTTTATGAATGCTGTTATGCCGCTGCAAATTGGAGCGCGTGACGTAGCATTCCCGTTTATTAATGCACTTGGTTTTTGGCTATTTTTCTTCGGAGGATTATTCTTAAACTTATCATGGTTTCTAGGCGGAGCTCCTGATGCAGGCTGGACTTCATACGCCTCTTTATCACTTGCTTCAGAAGGCCATGGAATTGATTTTTATGCTTTGGGGTTACAGATCTCAGGGTTTGGTACGTTAATGGGGGGGATTAACTTCCTCGTTACGATCATTAACATGCGCGCTCCTGGCATGACTTATATGAGAATGCCATTGTTTACATGGACAACATTTGTTGCTTCTGCATTAATTTTATTCGCGTTTCCTCCACTGACTGCTTCAATCTTTATGTTAACGTTCGACCGTATGTTCGGCGCTAACTTCTTTAACGTAGCAGCAGGGGGTAATACAATTATCTGGGAGCATTTCTTCTGGATCTTCGGACATCCGGAAGTATACATTTTGATTTTACCGGCTTTCGGTATTTTCTCGGAAATTTTTTCAACGTTCTCAAGAAAACGCCTGTTTGGATATTCATCCATGGTATTCGCAACCGTATTAATCGGATTCCTAGGATTCATGGTATGGGCCCACCATATGTTTACAGTGGGACTTGGCCCGGTAGCAAACGCTATTTTCGCAGTTGCGACAATGGCTATTGCGGTACCTACAGGTATTAAGATCTTTAACTGGCTTCTCACCATTTGGGGAGGAAGCATTAAATTTACTGTACCGATGCTTTACGCTGTTGCCTTCATTCCGTCTTTCGTAGCTGGTGGGGTAACAGGAATTATGCAGGCCGTAGCGCCAGCAGATTATCAGTATCATGATACTTACTTTATCGTTGCGCATTTCCACTACGTTATCGTTGGTGGGGTAGTATTTGCTCTGTTAGCTGGAGTACATTTCTATTGGCCAAAAATGTTTGGAACCATGCTAAGTGAAAAAATCGGGAAATTTACGTTTGTCTTTTTCTTTATTGGTTTCCACTTAACATTCTTTATCCAGCACTTCCTTGGTCTAATGGGGATGCCTCGTCGCGTGTGGACGTTCCTTCCGGGTCAAGGACTTGATACTGGAAACCTAGTCAGTTCCATTGGAGCGGCTTTCATGGCAATCTCTGTTATTTCATTGTTAGTGAATGTAGTAATCACTTCTGTCAAAAATGAAAGAGTGGGCAATGATCCATGGGGAGATGGCCGTACGTTAGAATGGGCAATCCCTTCACCGCCTCCATTCTATAACTTTAAGCAATTGCCACTCGTACGTGGTCTGGATGCTTATTGGCTAGAGAAGATGGAAGGCAAACAAACGTTAACACCGGCTGAGCCAATTGGTGATATCCATATGCCAAACGGTTCATTTACACCGTTTGTGATCTCTCTTGGCTTATTCATTGCTGCTTTTGGAGCTATGTACCATGTAGATGATAAAGCATGGGCAATTCCAGTATTAATTGGTGGATTAGTGATCACTTTTGGTGCGATGATCTATCGTTCAATTAAAGACGATCATGGCTTCCATATTCATAAAGAAGATTTAATTGAGGAAAATGATGATAAGGGGGTTAAGGCGTAATGCAAGCTGAAGAAAAATACACACCCCAAACATGGCCTGAATCACCTGAAAAAGCAACCCTTGAAGGCAAAAACAAATTTTTAGGTTTCTGGTTATTCCTAGGCGGAGAGACGGTATTGTTTGCCTCTCTCTTCGCTACCTACATTGCATTGAAAGATAAGGTACCGAGCCCAGATCATATGCTGGCAAAAGATTTATTTGAACTGCCGTTGGTATTCGTCATGACAATGCTCTTGTTAACAAGCTCATTAACAAGCGTATATGCCATGTACCATATGAAAAACTACAGCTTTAAGAAAATGCAGCTTTGGCTGTTAATTACGGTTATTCTTGGCCTTGGTTTCCTAGGCTGTGAACTTTACGAGTTCCATCATTACTATACTGAATACAACCATACGTTTACTAGCAGTGCATTTGGCTCCGCTTTTTATACGTTAACTGGTTTCCATGGTGCCCACGTTATCTTTGGATTAGTGTGGATCACTTTGTTAATGGTTCGGAATGCAGGCCGTGGATTGAATCTTTACAATGCGCCTAAATTTTACTTGGCAAGCCTTTATTGGCACTTTATCGACGTTGTATGGGTATTTATCTTTACGGTAGTATACTTAATGGGAATGGTGGGATAATTGATGGTAAATAATCAATCGAATTCAAACAACCCAAGACTCAGTTATGATTACCGCCGCAAAAAGAATGCAGAAGGTATGAGAATTCAGGTAGCAACATTTACCTTAATGATCTTTTTCACTGTTGTTTCTTTTGTAGCAGTAGGAGCAGATTTCTCTAAATGGTTTGTCATTCCATTTATTCTACTCTTGGCAGTAGTACAAGTGGGCTTCCAGCTTTATTATTTCATGCATATGAGTGAGAAGGGCCATGAAGCACCATCCCTGTTTATGTGGTCAGGTGTTACAGTTGCCTTCTTGACCATATTAGCTTTTATGACAATCATTTGGTGGTAATTGTTCGCAAGCGTTAAGATTTGCAAATTCTTATCGTTACACAAAAGCCGGCTCTTTTTAGAGCCGGCTTTTTTTGTGATCGATCAGCTTTATCGCGTTGTCATGAACTTGTCAATTCGGAACATTGCTAGGGAAAATAGGGAACGTTATAATGTAAGCAGGGCATTGAATATGATATCGAGGTGAAAGGGAATGCCGATTAGTATCTTTGGATCTCAAGCGCTATGGAGTCCTTATTTTCTCGTGCTGTTAATATTGCTAACCGTCCTTTACTTCTTAGGAACAATGAAATGGAGAAGTAAGTTCGAAGGCAAGGAGCCGTTGATGAAACATCAGGCCGCTTTATTTGTGACAGCCATGGTAGTGTTGTATGCAGTGAAGGGTTCGCCAATTGATCTGTTAGGTCATATTATGTTTACGTATCATATGATTCAGATGGCCGTTCTTTATTTGGTGGTTGTTCCTCTATTTTTAAGAGGTGTTCCTTGGTGGGTATGGAAAAAAATAATTGATCATCGTATGGTCAAGCCCGTCTTTAACTTTTTCACAAAGCCGCTGATCGCTTTAATTTTGTTTAACGGTCTATTTTCAATTTATCATTTGCCAATCGTTTTTGATTATATTAAGATGAGCATGCTTCTCCATAGTTTGTACACGATTGGATTGTTTGTTTTTGCTCTCTTTATGTGGTGGCCATTAGTAAATGACATGCCAGAAGGTAGAAAATTGAGCGGTCTTAAGAAAGTGGGCTATATTTTCGCTGATGGGATTCTATTGACACCTGCATGCGGGCTGATTATATTTGCTTCTGCTCCAGTATACGCTACTTACAGCGATGCAGGTGCTTGGCTTCAAGCAATGGAGCTTTGTGTCCCAACTTCTACTCTGCAAGGATTGAGCCTAAGTGGCCCTGAGCTTTTCTCGAGTATGCCTGTGATGGAAGACCAACAGCTTGGTGGAGTCATCATGAAAATCATTCAAGAGATTGTGTACGGCTGTATGCTTGCCTTCGTATTTTTTGAGTGGGTTCGCAAGGAGAAAGAAGAAACTGAGGAAATGAGTGCTTCTGCTTTGATGAATCATCAGGCAGATTACACAAAATAATGGTGGAAAGGAAAGGGAAACCTTCCTTTCCTTTTCCTGCATAGTTATCTGAAAGATTACAAATGGGAGAGAGGAATAAAGATGTCACTACCTATTTTGCCCACAATTAGCACAACCTTTATCGTGTTAAGCGCAATTACCGTTGCCATTGGATGGGCGCAAATAAAACAAAGAAAAATCGAGCAGCATAAAAAAACAATGCTTTTGGCCGCTGTTTTCGCTATTGTTTTTTTTGTTATTTATGCTAGCCGAACGGTTTTTATCGGCAACACAGCTTTTGGCGGTCCGGAAGATATTAAGATTTACTACACCATCTTTTTAATTTTTCATATCACATTAGCCACTGTGGGAGCTGTCTTAGGAATTATCACTATTATTTTAGGGCTGAAAAATAATCTAGAAAAACATAGAAAACTTGGACCAATTACGAGCATTATTTGGTTTTTTACAGCTATAACTGGCGTAGCCGTTTATTTGCTGCTGTATGTATTTTATAAAGGTGGAGAAACAACTTCAGTTATTAAAGCTATTCTTGGGTTTTAAAGGAAAGAAAAAGCGCATGAAATGATTCATGCGCTTTTTAGATTATTAAAAAGTGAACTGTTCCACTTCGTTTTTAAGATCACTTAGAATTTTTTCACATGTTTCCACTAGAGATGCTGGGAAGTTTTCATCTTCTCCGTATTCTACACCGTGTGGATAATAATATTTACCAAGTACAGGAGACATTAATTGGATAGTTGCATCCGAGGAACCAACATCACCTTCAACAGCATATCCAAAAACACGTAGATAGTATGTACCTTCTTTAAGATCAAACCTGCGGTCGAACGTAACCCGTTCGTAATCCCATTGTCCTGCAAGAACTAGTTTGTGTGACCGACAGATATAGTTCAATCGATCAAAATCAATCCGTAAATTCTCTAAACCCGTATTTTCAAATTTCATGAAAAATCCCTCCTGAATATCTTAGCGTACCTCTAATCTATTTCCGCGCTTTTAATCTACCGCTCCAATAATAATAATAGTCGAAAAAAGTGTTTCTTGCAATGAAATGAGGAGAAACAGACAAATCTTTTCCACCAAATAATGGAGCAATTTCATAGAAAATAGCAGAATATTTTTTAAATTATTTGCAGTGAGTGATACAAGATGAGCATAGTGTTATAATGTGAGTAATATATGGCAATAATGCCTGCACAGGAACAAAAAGGGGGGAGTCTTCTGCGATCAGTCATCAGAATTCTGGTGGTAATGTCTATCATTTTAATAGGCGGAATTTATTTTAACCAGGCGAGAGAAGAAAATGAAGTCCTGCACAATTCCGCTACAACCAATCCTGCAAAACATGACATGAATATGCAAAAGGAATTGGAAGATAGAAATAAGCCAGTCCGAGCGGTGGAAAAGCCAGCATCCGGCGCTGGATTTTATATTGGGAAAGAGTCGGCGTTATTAAGAAAAGCCATGGGAGAACCTATTCGCAAAGATCCTTCCGCCTACGGGTATGAATGGTGGATTTATAATAGCAATCATCAATATGTACAATTTGGTGTGGAGAATAATCAAGTAGTCACAGCCTATGCCGCTGGCGACACGGACGTTTCTCCATTTAAAATGGATCAGCCTGCCAAAGATCTTTTTCAAATGTATGACCTTCGCATGGATATAGTGGTTGAGAATAATTCTGGTACCTATCGTTTTGAGTTGTCAGAAGAAGATTATAATATGAGACCAATGGTTAAGGTTGGAGATATATATGCCCAGTTGTATATGGATAAATTCTCTGGTACGTTGTCTAGCGTGCGTTACTTAACGAGGGATTACTTAATTAAACAAAGGCCCTATGAGATGGTGTATAGAGGAGAATTGCCAGCCGATCCGGAGCTCTCTGACTCTGCATGGCAGCAGATTGAAAACGGGAGTGAAAAGCAAATATTTGATCTTACCAATATTATTAGAGAGAAGCATAACTTAAATGGATTGTCATGGGATGAAGAAACAGCTAAAGTAGCAAAACAGCATAGTAAAGAAATGTATGATAAACAATATTTTGCTCATGAATCTCCTTCCTCAGGAGATCTGGGGGATCGGCTGAAAGAAGCTAAGATTGACTATGAGCTCGCTGGCGAAAATATAGCAGCGAATTATACAGATGGACCGTCTGCTGTAGAAGGGTGGCTAAATTCCAAAGGGCATCGAGAAGCTTTACTACAAAAAGAATTTACTTCTCTAGGCGTAGGTGTTTACCAGAAATATTATACTCAAAATTTTATTGCCAAATAATTAAAAAAGCAGCCGTTCTAGCAAACAGCTGCTTTTTAATTATTTTTTCTTTAAGAGGAAAAAGGTACCCGTTGCATGGGCTACTTTTTTTCCATCTGCTCTCAAAGCTTCTCCCTCTACAACGATTGTTTTTGAGCCTTTGTGCAGCACGCGAGCTTTTACAGTAAGTTCATCGCCTGTTCCGGGAGCGATGTAATGAATATTTAAGTTAGACGTAACGGTTGCATAGCCTTCAGGAGTGGCGGTGTAGGCAGCTGAACCCATAGCTGAATCTAATACCGTAGCCGTCACACCTCCATGAACAATATTGAGAGAATTATTCGACAAGTCAGTAATCGGCATCCGGACGACACATTCATTCTCCTCGATTTCTCTCTCTAATTGAAACAGTCTTCCTATGTAAGTACCGTTTCCTTCTCTTTTCTCCAAATAGCCTTTCAGCAATTGCTCCAATACCTCTAGATCTTTTTCGGTTGCTTGTTCCAGACTTTGTTCAATCAACGAGTAGATTTTTTCTTTCATTTAAATTTCTCCCTTTCTCCCCGGTTTATCTATCGGAAAGGCTAAAGAACGACCCTTCAGCCGGTATGTCTTCTGCCTGCCATCCAAGGCATCCAACTCTGTTTTTATTATCATATCACTTTTTGCAAATATAAACATTTCTTCACTTTTTGGCGGTTGTTCCATAATGTATTAGTAGCAAATCAGTTGGGCGGGGATACGGAGGGGAAATAGTTGTTACATCCACGAGTAAAGGAGTTCAAAGAGTTTATGGAGGAGAGGCCAGATTTAAGGCGGATGGTGCGGAAGCGGAGCCTTACATTACAGGAGCTTTTTGAGGAGTGGCATTTATCAGGAACTGTCACCTTCAAGGAAGAAGAGGACAGTCGCAATAAATCGGAAACAAATTTTCAGTCAGCGGACTGGACAGTTAAATTAGCAAAAGTGCTGTCATTATTTGAAGGGATGAAATGGAGCAATATTTTATCCGACGTACAAGGAATGTTAGAGATGGCACAAATTTATTTAGCTGATTTAGCAGAACAGCAGAAAGAGAAAAAATAAATGAGCTGAGCTCATACGTTCACAGGAGGGATAGGATGAGACAGGAGATTATGGAAAAAATAAGAACAAATAAAGAATGGCGCAATTATTTACGAAAAGAACCGTCCTGGTACCGGTTGTTAAGTCGCAACCCTTATCAAATAGAGGAATTTGAAAGGGCTAGTCTACAATTTTACAAAAAGACCTTCCCTGATCGGTTAGGCCGTTTAAACGATGGAATACAGATGGCTTCGGCTTTAATGTATATGATGCAATCGCAATTCTTTCAACCTGCACCTCAAGCAGCCCCCCAACCTGAAGAAGCGTCCGAGACAGCGGCGCAGCCAGAAGAAGCGGCGGAACAGACGGGAGAAATGAGCGGAAACGAGCAATAAAAATCGCCGAATATGCACACACTACCTGAAAAGGAGTGTGGGCAATGAAGTGGTTAATCGTCATTTTTGCAATGATTACCTTGTCAGGATGCAGAACAAATATTCCAGAACCAGAGGCAATTTCTCCCTCTGCTTCAATAGGAGAAGCAGAGGCCCAGACAACTGAGAAAACTTGGACTGTGAGGCATTTATTAAGAGGGAATAACGTATTTGTCGAATTAATTGTGCCAGGTGTTTCTTTCTCAAATAATGGGACAAATTCACAACAGAAGGGGCAGGTGTCTGTTTACGTGAATGGCCAACATTATCAAACCTATCATACTGCTGCTTTTATTGTAAAAGGGTTGCATTCAGGCAGCCATCAAATAGAGATTAAATTAACCGATGAAGCGAACCGTCCGCTCGGTTATGAAAAATCGTTTGCTGTATCCATTCCGTAAATAGTTTTATTTAACAGATAATATGTTAAAATAGGGAATGGAGGTGGGCTAAATGCTTACAGCTACAATTGAAAAGATTAAAACTGTAGAACAAGCTGAGGAGCTTGCACATATGATTCTTAAATCGGAGGTAGCTCAACATTATCAGTCATGCTACTTTCTTTTATATACAAACCCTGTCACAAAAGAAAAAATCAATCGGTTTAGCCGGCTGAAAGATCAATATGAAGAAGTACAACGATTTGGACGTTATCATCCGGATTATAGCAGGGTCATGAAAGAAGTGAGGGAAGCAAAGAGAGAAATGGATTTAGATGAAAATGTCGCTGCTTTTCGGGTGGCTGAAAATGAATTACAAGCCTTGCTTGATGAAATTAGCGTCGTAATTGGCCGGGCTGTATCAGAAGGAATTAAAGTTCCAACAGGCAATCCATTTTTCTCATCGGGCTCTAGTTGTGGTGGCGGCTGTGGTTCTGGCTCAAGCTGCGGCTGCTCCGCTTAATAGCCGGCTGTTTATCTCTATAAGCGGACTTGCTCTTAGGCAAGGGGAATGATCTATTCGCAATCGAGTGCCGACCAAGCAACCTTTTGCGTTTTTATCACATTGATTCAGAGGGAGATATTATGTTTATTGATCGACAAGCTGTCATTGTCTGGCTTCACAATACAAAGCCAGTCAAATCGTTGCGAAAATATGGGAATGTTCATTACGTATCGAAGCGCATGAAATACGCGGTAGTTTATTGTAATCAGGATGAAATTGAAGAAGTGACGGAAAGATTGAATTCATTATCGTTTGTTAAGAAAGTGGAGCCATCTTTTAAGCCGTTTTTGAAAACAGAGTATGAAAACTCAAAACCCGATAAAGCAAAAGAATATGATTACAAAATCGGCGTATAAAAAAGCAGGGGACTCCCCTGCTTTTTGTTTTTATCGGCCTAGCGTGCAAGAAGATGGTTGAGCCGCAGAATACCGATCAGGTGCTGGAAGTAAAGCTCCGTCTCTGCAAAAGCAGAGGAAGGTTTTACATCCATTTCTATAAGGGGCCGATTTAACGATTCAGCCGTCTCCTTAAATAGATCAAAGCGCTTGTTTGGCGTGCTGTGCGGGTAAGGAATCCCTTCACGGCATATGTAAATAGGCTGGAAATCCCCCGGGTCTGTTGGTGAAAGAACCACTGCCAGAGAAGTCATCTGGCGACCTTCCTCTGATGAGTGGAAAGCAATCATATGTGTAAGGCGATGGTGATTATTACGGACAATTTCAAGAAGCTCATATACATCTGAATATCCTTCTCCAAGTTCGATAAATCGCTGAACCAAGCTAAAACCTCCATTTCTGTAATAGGGACTGATGAAAGCCTTCTTATTGTACCTTTACAGGGAGAGAAGCTCAAGTTGCAAAAAGAGCGCACTAACTTATATGCTGGGCTATCTAACATTCCGATTTGAAAAAAGATTACTCCAAACGAAAGTAGTTTCTCAAGTGAAAAGGATAATTTTGTAGGTAAGTTAATCAGGTTGATGAAAAGCGGAAAGCATGCTGCTTCCTTCATTCATTGTTCATTTATATTTTTCATTAATAGGTTAAGTTCTTCTTCCAATGATGTGCCATTTCTTTTTTGAGAAATCTCGAAAGGTTTGTTGTAAAGACAGGCGTGTTTCAAAGCCAGAAATCCATCAAGCGGAAATGTATCGTTTTGCCATTCTTGGCGATACCCTAAAATTCCCCGTTGTTTTATTATCCGATCTAACTCTTTTACTATACAAAAAACAAACTCATCAAAGTTACACTTTGCCTTTAACACTTCTCTTGGCAAATCTGTATTCTTTATTCTATCTACAAGTGGATTTTGAATTTCTGTAATTATAATTTCTAAGTCTTCAAAATCGCGCTTGAATTCCCAACGCAATAAAAAAGGGCCGGTCTGCCACTCAATACCGCCATTCCTTTTATGAAAAGCCCCTTCTTTCCAACTTAGTTTACACAAAGGATGAACAGAGGCTAAATATGTAACCAGATCACCAAGAGCGTCTGAATGAAAAGTAGGGTAAAACTCAAGCCTTTGATCATTAATTTCCAGTACACATGTGGCACTGCCACTTTTAATGTTTGTATAAGCAAATTTCAAGTTAGGTCACCTCATTATTTATACAGTAGTCTTACATGTATTTCTTTAACCTAATAAAGAAACCCTTCTTTCTTCTGCATGCAATGACAAGTAAACGACTACAATATGTGCTGCGTACATAAAACTGTAGATTTTCGGCTGTTTACAGGACTAATTTGCTATTTTATAATTGGGTTGAATTAACTAGAGAAGGCGAGAATTATATGCTAAAAAAATCCATGTTGTTTATCTTTTTTTGATAGTTATTTCCGGAACCGTACTGCTTATTCAATGGATAGGCTATGAAAAAACGTCTATGGCCTCTCAAGAAGCAAGAGTAGATCAGGAAATTCATGTAGAGCATAAAGAGGCAGGATTGTTTGTTAAACATACATTTACACGTTTAAAAGCGGAGGAACCTTTGTCTATCATCATGCCGCCTAATGCTTTAAAGGCGTCCTATAACAAAAAGGAAGGAAAATGTTCTTTTAGGGGACAAAGTGCCAATATCATTCCAGCAGGAGAAACGTTCTCGATTACTTACTCAGTGAAGCTCCCTTCCTTTGGAACGACCCTTCTATTATCCGACTGGTCGATTAAATTAAAGGAAGCAAACGCAGAGAATACAATCATCCACTTTACAGAGGAACAAATGAGAGAAGGTATGTGGTTTTCGGGCTTGGGATCTTCGAAGATGAAGAAGCTAGACTTGATTGATTATTATCTATTTCAAGGAAAAGGCCAGCCCGGAGCGTTGTATTGGCAACTAAAACCATTAAAACAATGGAAAAATGAGAAGCTCGTTGTTTATGGAGAGTCTGAAATCGGGCTTGATCATCAGCAGCTTGATCTTATAGGAAAATCATTGGTTGATGGGGCCACCATTATTTTTACAGGTCAACATCCTTCTTATCTGTCCGACCGCTTGATCATAGTAAAGGACAATCAACAGCTTTCTCGGCTGGCAGAAAGTTTTATCACGAGCGAAGTGGGGCAGAACTATCATTTTAAAGAAAGCGAGGAGTGGCTTGCATTTTTAATTGCTTCTTATAAGCTTGGCCGACCGACTGGCTCTGAAAAAATAAGAAGAATGTATAATCAGTTAAATGAGCAATTGACAGAGGAGGAGGAGGCCCAGTGGAAAAAGCAACTTTTCGATTTAACGAAAGAGCCAATTACAGCTGAGCAGCTGGATAACATTCTTTCAGAGGTGAAAGGAGCTAATACAGCTTTTTTCGTGAAAAATAAAAATGAAAACAAGCCTCTTCAATCATTATTTTTTTATGATTCCCGCTCAATCGAAGTAAATGGGTCTGAAACTGAGATGCAAGCAATTGTTCAGAACGGTCAATTGTTTTTCCCACTCACTGAAACACTTCAGTCGCTTGGATACGAGGTGAAAAATTTAACAGGTGAAAAATCGTTGCTCGTTAAACGAAAGTATAACACATACCGTTTTTATCCTAGCCAGCACCGCTTTATCTTAAACGAAGAGAAGTATGGGTTATATGAAAATGCCTTGCAAACATACGAAGGTCGGCTTTACATTAATCAAAAGTGGCTGCAAAAAATATTTTTAGTAGAAGTACAAAATAAACAAAGCATCTATATTCAGGATCTTGATCTATAAAAAATGCCCTGCTGAACTGTTCAGCAGGGCCCTTCTATGTCTATAGTAGACAGAAGGCAAAGGGAGAGGAGAAACTGGAGAAAGAACTCATGGGGAATATAAGTCTTCTCCGTGATCGACAACATCCCGAGTGATGTTGTTATTAGTAGTATGAACCATTTGGGAAGATTTTAAACGTTATTTATTAGAAAATATGCAGGATAATTATCAAAGAAACCTGCTGGATTCACCTAATGAGTTATGGTAACATGAGAAAGAAAATCTTTGTGAATGGTGAATATATATATGAGAGTCATATCAGGGACGCAAAAAGGCATGCCGTTAAAAGCTGTTCCAGGGAACAGCACTCGGCCGACAACTGATAAAGTAAAAGAATCGATCTTTAATATGATCGGCCCTTATTTTTCAAGTGGCATCGGCCTTGATCTCTATGCCGGTAGCGGCGGTCTTGGAATAGAAGCATTGAGCAGGGGCTTTTCGAAAATGATCTTTGTTGATAGAGATATGAAAGCGATTCAAACTGTAAAGGCCAATTTAGCTGCTTGCCGTTTTTCCGATCAGAGCGAAGTGTACAGAAATGATGCAGAACGGGCACTGAAGGCAGTTGTCAAACGGGGTCTTGTTTTTGATGGTATTTTTTTAGACCCTCCCTATGCAAAGCAGCAATTAGAACGTTTGTTAAAGCGGATTGATGAGCAAGAACTGCTGGAGCAAAATGGTTTTATCGTATGTGAGCATGGTTCTGACCATACCTTGTCAGAGGAGATCGGCAGACTGCGACAGGTGAGAATGGAAACATATGGCATTATCCGCGTGTCAATTTTTAAATGGGGGAAAGAATAAAGGGGGAGTATCAATGGCAAGCATTGCCGTTTGTCCGGGCAGCTTTGATCCGATCACGAATGGACATTTAGATATTATTCAAAGAGGCGCTAAGATCTTTGATAAAGTATATGTAGTTGTATTAAGCAATTCATCTAAAAAACCGTTATTCTCTGTTGAGGAACGAAAAGAATTAATTAGTGAAGTGACCAAACATCTGCCAAACGTAGAAGTAGATAGCTATAACGGATTGCTGGTAGATTATGCAAAAGAAAGAGAAGCAAAGGCAATCCTGCGTGGGCTGCGAGCAGTTTCAGATTTTGAATATGAAATGCAAATCACTTCTATGAACAGGGTACTCGATGAAAACCTGGAAACATTTTTCATGATGACTAACAGCCAATATTCCTTTCTTAGCTCCAGCATCGTAAAGGAAGTGGCGAAATACAATGCCGATATTTCCGATTTGGTGCCGCCAGCTGTGGAAGCAGCTTTAAAAGATAAGAGAAAAAGTAAATAAACGTTATAAGACGGTTGAATATATTCAGACGGAAAAACACCCTCACTTAACAGAGGGTGTTTTTCTAATTATTTCTTAGCAGTGGCATAATAAAAGAATAGATAAGCGATCAGCATCCCAATAGTGAAAATCGGCCCAATTTGCTGTAAATAAAGCAACAGTTTCTCCCAGATTGTTTTTTCATAAAGAAAAACAGGTATAGCAGGCTGAGTAACTTCGGGATTGAAAGATTGCTCATACACCGGCTTCCATAAGAGGAAGGCAAAAATGGCTGCATATATGCCATGAAGAAAGCGAGCAAACAAAAATTGCCGAAAGCGTATATCTGTATCTGCCAGAATACTGGCTACCTGGGCATGGACACTAAGGCCACTGAAGGCGAGAACGAAGCTAACAACAATTACCTGCTCCATCAGATTAGCAGGTTGGACTTGACTGATCATTTGGCTGCCGAGGGTGATCTCGAATAAGCCAGCGATAAAAGGCACACTCAACTCAGACGGCAAGTGAAGAAAGGACAGAAGTTGAGCTGCTCCTGTTGCAAGAAAAGAAGTAATATTCATATGAAAAAGAATCTTATTGAGTACGGAAAAAAGAATAATAAATCCGCCGATCATAAGCAACGTATGAATGGAAGAGAGAACGGCATCCCCCATCAGCTTTCCAATGGGTCGTTGATCTTGGCTTCGGGCTTTGTGCATGGCGGCAAAAGCCGAAGAGACTGAAAAGGAAGAAGAGGAATCTGTTTTTTTCTCGTTTTTTGCTCCGTAAAATCTCATGGTTAGCCCTACAAAAAAGTTTCCCCCATAATGAGCAGCGGCCAGCAGAAGCCCTAAATGAGAATTATAGAAGAAGCCGACTGAAACGGCTCCGAAAATGAAAAGAGGATTGGATGAGTTGGTGAAACAAACGAGACGTTCTGCTTCAAGCTGGGACAGTTCGCCGTTTTGCCGAAGGCGTGCCGCCAACTTTGCACCGGATGGAAAGCCCGAAGCCATCGCCATCGCCCATACAAATCCGCCCGCTCCAGGCACCCTGAAAAGTGGGCGCATAAGCGGCTCCAGCAAAACACCGATAAGATTGACGACCCCGAGGCCAATCATCATTTCAGAAACGATGAAAAAGGGAAGTAGCGAAGGAAAGACGATTTCCCACCACATATTTAATCCTCGAATGGATGCTTCAAATGAAATTTCGGGAAAGATAATTAATGAACCAGCAAAAGCCGTAACGCCCATAGCTAAAAGAATGGTTTTTACCTGGGTAGACGTCAACTATTCATACCTCCTGTTCTTCAAAAGCCAGGCTCTATTCTAGGATTCGTTTGATGTTTCAGGTAAAATAGCATTAGTGAGCAGATGGATAGGAGTCTGGAAATAATAAAGAAACTTGTCCTGTTTTTAATCAATATACTCATACAATCGAGAAATAGACCATAGCTTAAAAGAGAAATCTGCACACGGGGGGAATACATTGACTCGTCCGAAAATAGGTGTGGCTCTGGGAGCAGGAGGGGCGAGAGGCTTTGCTCACATTGGCGTATTAAAGGCACTTAAGAAAGCCGACATTCCCATTGATATGATTGCTGGTAGCAGCATGGGTTCTTTTGTGGCCGCTTTATATGGGACTGGCCACGATATGGAGCAGCTTCATAAGCTTTCTACAGCATTTCGCAGAAAATATTTTCTGGATTTTATGATTCCTAAAATGGGTTTTATCGCTGGGAAAAAGATAAAAAATTTTATCCGATTGTTTACTCATGGAAAAAATATTGAAGATTTAAAAATTCCGGTAGCCATTGTAGCAACTGACATTAAAAATGCCGAAAAAGTCGTCTTTAAAAAAGGACCGGTTGCGGATGCTGTTCGAGCCAGCATTGCCATTCCCGGTATTTTTGTCCCGGAAAAAGTAAACGGCCGTCTGCTTGTGGATGGCGGTGTTATTGATCGGGTACCCGTGTCTGTTGTTAAAGAAATGGGAGCCGATATTATTGTTGGGGTTGATGTATCATCTGTAAAAAAGAGCGCTGAAATTCAAACAATTTTCGATGTCATTATGCAGAGCATTGATATTTTGCAAATGGAGATTGTAGCCAATCGCCAGACTGCTTCTCACGTAATGATTCGCCCGCCTGTGGATATGTATAGCTCGAAAGCTTTTACTCATATTAATGAGATCATCACTGCAGGCGAAGAAGAAACCCAACGGCGAATACCGGAAATTATAGCAGAGATGGAACACTGGAAGGAGAAGCCGCATGAGAAATAAACGCACGAGAAATAAATGGCTGCCGCTTGTTTATGTTTTGGTACTTTTGTTAATTGGAGCGTCTTTTATCAATTTACCTTATTATGTGATGAAACCAGGGGAGGCCCATGAATTAAAACCAATCGTCGAGGTAGCTGGAGGGGAAAAAGATCCTGGCACCTTGATGCTCACGACGATTAAAATGGGAGAGGCAAACTACCTTTCCTACGCGATTGCTTCACTTCGTGATTATGAGGAGATCGTGCCTGTTGAAGAGGTGCGCAGTCCACATGAAACGAATGATGAATACAACGTCCGCCAGCAATATTTAATGACCAATTCACAGCAAAATGCGATTACTGTGGCGTTTGACGCAGCGAAGAAGCCCTATCATTTTCTCTATCAAGGAGTGTATGTGTTAAACGTGTTTCCGGGGATGCCAGCAGAAGGGGTACTGCAGGCGGGCGACCGTATCATTGCTATAGATGGCAAGGCGTTTAAATCTTCTCAGATGTTCACCGACTATATCCAGACGAAGCGGCCTGGCGAGAAAGTAACGATTACATTTATTCGAAATAAGGAAAAGTTGGAGAAAGATATTGCACTCAAAAAGTTTGAAGGAAATAATAAGAAAACAGGGATTGGCATTGGACTGACAGATCAAAAAAATTAATCAGCACTCCAAAAGTAAAATTAAAAGCCGAGTCTATAGGTGGCCCGTCTGCTGGTTTAATGTTCAGTCTTGAAATATACAATCAGCTCGTAAAAGAAGACATAGCTAAAGGCAGAAAAATTGCCGGTACTGGAACGATTGCACCCGATGGAACAGTGGGAAGAATCGGAGGGATTGCTCAAAAAGTGGTTGCGGCCGATCGAGCAGGCGCAGAAATCTTCCTGGCACCAGACGATGAAATTTCACCTGAATTAAAAAAGCAAGTGCCTGGCATTGTATCTAACTATAAAGAGGCATTACGCACCGCTAAAGATATTGGAACAAAAATGAAGATCGTACCCGTGCATACATTTGATGAGGCGTTACATTATTTGCTTACAGAAACATAAAATGAAAAGTTCCTTAAAGAAAGGTCTTTAAGGAACTTTTTATAAGCTTAAGGCAAAATTACTGGATGTTCGTTAAATTCGCTGTGAAGAAGGGAATGAGAAGAGCAGGAGGACAAGCCTAATGCATAAATTTCGGTTGCTTTTAAGTCAAGAGCAAGCATTTCTTTGAAGGCAGCTGGCTTAGTAATTAGCGGAAGAGACATACTCTTTTTTATTTTGCTCAGATAGGTGCGTCCCTGTTTGTTCATTCCGAGCAGACGAACATATCGTACTGCCTCCATAGCTGTTGCCATTTCTTCTTTTGAGACATGCAATAAAATGTGGACAAGGGCACGCTGTATTCGTGTCCAGGTATACCGTTTTGTTTTAACCGCCTGCATAAATTCAGTAAAATTAGTCGCTTGGCGAGCTGTCTCTTTTAAACGATATTCAATTCCTTCTGAGACATCATATATTTGTGCTAGTTCTTCTGTGGAGCTGGATAACAGACGATACTGAAGGAGCGGCCAGTACATGTTCCACTCATGAAAATGGCTATAGGTGTTTAAATAGCGATGTAATTCATCAAATGTAGTGGCGGGAACATACGGTTTAATCGTCTGAAGCTGGCCTTGCTGTTCAGCAATAGCCTTGCGAATGCCAGTGGCGCTCGCAATGGACTGGTTCCCCAATGTAGCCTCGTGAAAATCGGCTTGCTGGCGTTTAATGGTAAGCGGCTCCATTGGCTGCGAAAGGATTTTGTTTGCCCGCACATAATGAAACCCCAGAATGTTGTTAGGCTTCGATAAGTCGAGCGGCAGCTGCTGGCCAAAGAAGGACTCTCTTGCCAATGTCTGCGCCTTGGGGAAGCTAAAACCCTCATTCATGTATTTACGAACGAGCGGATTAAGCTGCTCAGCAGACTCTTCCATTCGATGGATTGTCTCTACAAAAGGAGCAAGCTGCCCATTTTCACTACCAAAGCAAAATGAATCACAAAACAGTTCATGGAGAATCGAAATGGCTCCTTTAGCGAAATATTCCGCTTTTTGAACCGAAAAAACATAGGGTAATTCGACCACGATATCTACACCGTTTTGCAGAGCCATTCGTGTCCTGGTCCATTTATTGACGAGAGCTGGTTCACCTCGTTGCAGGAAATGCCCGCTCATGACTGCAACCACTACATCTGCCTGGGCTGATTCACGCGCTTTTTGAGCATGATATAAATGTCCGTTATGAAAAGGGTTATATTCAACGACAATGCCAACTGTTTTCATTAGAATGTTCCTTTGTTATGGTTAGTGTTAGTATTATTGTTAGTTAGTACAAGGCGAATGTCAATATGTATTGTTATTAAGTTTTCTTTCTTAGCTATTAAGGGAAGAGGTGTTTTTCCAATCTGCTGTTGCACAGAGCGAGCACCTTTCACTTTTCTCGTGTCCAGCTGTAGCGGCTAGACTCTCGGTCATAAGCCGTCACGCCGGTGTGGCAAAAAGCATCACTTTGGCGGTCCGCCTTATGTCTGCCGAGTCTAAACAGCCGCTTCCGCTTTTCGTGTCCAGCTGCAGGTGCTTGTGCGTACGGAGATTTCGCTCGCTCTGTCAGAGTTTGAAAAGGCAACTCCTCGTCGAGAGCTCCAATCTGCTATCGCACAGAACGAGCACCTTTCGCTTTTCTTTAATGTCAAGAAAATATATTGACAAACGTTTTTGTGAAAGCTATAATTACTTTTGTTGCCTTGAGGTGATAACGATGATGAAATGGTCAATTATTCAATTACAAAAATCTCGTGATACAGGCTTGCAGATTGACGAAATGGTAGATATGAGCCATTTAGAAGCCCGGAATACGGAGATTAGACATTTGCCTCCAGTTCATGTGACGGGACGAGCGGATATTGGATCAGACAAAGTAACTTTTCAATTAGATGTAAAAGGAAAGATGATCCTGCCGTGTTCGCGTACACTTGTTGATGTGGAGTATCCATTTGAATTCTCTTTGTTGGAGACATTTATTTTAAAAGCTTCTTCGTTCAGTGAATATGAGGAAAACGAAGATGTTCATTTAGTAGAAGGCGATGTTGTTGACTTGAATCCGGTTCTAGAGGAGGCAATTCTTCTCGAAGTGCCGATGCAGGTGATTAGCGATGAAGCAGATGAACACACGATTTCTGCCGGAAAAGGGTGGGAATTCCAAAGCGAAGAGCAAGCTTCAGAAAAAGAAACTAAAGTGGATCCGCGATTAGCAGGGCTGGCAGACTTTTTTAAATCGGATAAAAATTGAGAAGTACCAGCTAATTCTGGCTTCACATACTTACATTTTCTTTTAAGGAGGTGGAAATAATGGCAGTACCTTTTAGAAGAACATCTACTACGAAAAAAAATAAACGCCGTACACACTTTAAATTGCAAGTACCTGGTATGACAGCATGCCCAAATTGCGGTGAAATGAAACTTGCTCACCGTGTATGCAAAAATTGTGGAACATATAAAGGAAAAGAAGTAGTAAGCAAATAATTGATTCGCCTACCTGGCGATCCTATTTGTGAAAAACGCGAAGAGACCATGGCTCTTCGCGTTTTTTATATTG
Source organism: Bacillus sp. PK3_68 (assembly GCF_003600835.1). Taxonomy (NCBI): domain Bacteria; kingdom Bacillati; phylum Bacillota; class Bacilli; order Caryophanales; family Bacillaceae; genus Bacillus; species Bacillus sp. PK3_68. The sequence goes on from NZ_NQYC01000001.1 coordinate 4,039,294, forward strand.
AAGACAGGAGTCGGGAAAAGCTACAATAAGAAGAAAAGGAGGGGGACAATGGAGTATCTGATCGAGCAGCTACCTAGCGGGATATTGGTCTTTAAAATAACGCGTCCTGATAAAAGAAATGCTGTTAATTTTAAGGTGATGGAAGGATTGGAAGAAGCGATCGAACGTGCTAAATTAGCAGATGTTCGAGCACTCGTCATTACGGGGGAGGGAGAACAGGCCTTTTGTTCAGGTGGCGATCTGTCTGTATTTCACGCATTACGCACAGAGGAAGAAGCACATGAAATGCTGTCGAGGATGGGAGAGATCTTATATAACCTGGCTGTGCTTCCGAAGCCAACGATTGCATTAATTAATGGCACAGCGGTAGGCGGAGGCTGTGAAATTGCTACAGCATGCGATTTTCGTATAGCAAAGATAGGGGCTAAGTTAGGGTTTATCCAGGGCAGTCTGGCGATAACGACCGGCTGGGGAGGCGGGACTCTTCTCTTTGAACGAATCGATGCCGCACATGCATTAAAGCTGCTAACCGAGGCATCTATTTACCGTGCGGAGCAGCTTGACCATATTGGGATGATTAGCCAAGTAGTTGACGAAGTAGACATCACGGTGGCAGAACGTTTTTTAGAAGAAGAACGATCTATGCAAAGTGAAGTCTTATCGGCATATAAGCAGATTCAAATCCGCAAATGGCAAGCGAGTGGTTTATATGAACGGATGATGCAGGAGGTACGGCAATGTGCTGTCCTTTGGGAAAGAGAAGAGCACCATCAGGCTGTGGATGTGTTTTTGAATAGAAAAAGGTAAGAAAAAAGAAACCTGCCGCATTTTATAGAGCTAAACATGCGGCAGGTATATAGCAAAAGCTAATCAGCTGATTTTTTGGCTTGTTGTAGCAGCGGGATTCCAAATTAGCCGTGAGCTGTTTTCCGAAAGAGGAGCAAAGTCCATTTTTTCCCAAAAAGAATGTGACTTCACTTTTGGTTTTGTTAGAATAGGCAGGCTGAATGACTTGGCGAACTCTACAAGCTTTAAACCAAGCCCTTTATGCTGATATTGAGGAAGGACTTCTAGCTTCCAGATTTCCAAGTATTGTTCAGGCCCGTTTTCAAACAAGGCGGAGCCATCTTTCTTTACATAAAGACACATCCGGGCAACGAGCTTGTCACCATAGTAAATACCGTAAAACGGAGAGGTGGCATTGTCTTCAACCATATATATTTGGAACTCTTCAAGCATGGAAAGTTCCTCTAGCCCATACTCTTTGAAGCTTTTAAATTCGTCCATGGTCTTAAAATTCATTTTAAGGTTCTCAACTGTTATTGCCATATTTCTTACTCCTCCTCTGTCTATATAGAAAGTATAGAATTTTATTAAGCTTATAGTTACATTCATTATATAATAGAAACAGACAGAAATGAATACCCCCTCTGGGAACGCTTTCAATTTTGGGGATTTACTTAAATAATGGTTCATTTCTTGTGAAAGGGGCAAAAATGAGGTGAAAATTGGAGTAGTCGGCGGTGGAGCGGTCGGGATGTTCTTTGCAGCAAGCTTGGCCGAGTGGTTTCCTGTTACTCTTTTTACGCGAACGAAAGAGCAGGCGGATAAGGTTAATCAACAGGGGATTATCATAGAAGAGAGGGGAACTGCATCTGTTCACTTTGTTCAAGGGGCCTCTATTGATGAGCTTCCTGAATGTGGATTAGACTGTCTAGTTGTCGCAGTAAAGCAATACACGCTACCGGCCATCCTGCCGCTGTTAGAAAAAACAGGTCCATATCCTGCGCTCGTATTCTTGCAAAATGGGATGAGCCATATAGAAATGATTAAAAGCCTTCCTCAGAAGCAAATATACGTGGCTGCTGTTGAGCATGGCATCCTCAAATCTGATCTTGTGCGCATTAATGTTCGTGGGAGAGGAAAAACAAATATAGCCGTATTCCGGGGTGATCAACAAGCGGTTAAGGTCATGACAGAGCAGGCTAAAATCAGTTTTCCTTTTCAGTGGTGGGAAGATTATGAGACTATGCTGCTCGGAAAATTGGCGGCTAATACGGTAATCAATCCGCTAACAGCTATTTTAAGAGTGCCGAACGGGGAGCTCATAAGCAATCCTCACTATTTAAAAATGGCTGAAACGGTTTACCAGGAATTCACTGCTGTGTTTGGCAAGAAGCTTAACGAAGGGGCTTGGGATGAAATTATGCACATATGCCGAACGACTGCTGCAAACCATTCATCTATGTTGAAGGATATCGAGTCTAAGCGCCCTACCGAAGTTGATGCCATCCTAGGCTATGTCCTCTCACAGGCAGAAGAAAAGGAAATCGCTCTTCCGGTATCAGCGGCTTTATACCATATGATTAAGGGAATAGCTTACGGGAAGAAAGAGTGAAGCGCAACGTTGTTTCTTTTTTCGGAGAAATGATATACTCAAACAAGTAAAATGCGCGAAGAAAGGAAGTACATATATGGAGTTGGAATCACTTTCCGTTCCTGCAATCAACCGGTTTGCCTCCCTCTACTTAAAACAGGAAGCACCGGTAACGGACTTTTTTCATTATAACTTATCAGATAGAAGAAATGCTTATAAAGAAAGAGCCGTAGATTTGCAGGCACGCACTTATAGAAGGGCGTCCCTTGCCGCATGCATTGAGACGTATATGAAGCCTTTTTCCTTTTCGGAAGAAGTGAGGGTTTCGCTAGAGAAATTAAAAGATGAACGTTCCGCTGTTGTAATTGGAGGCCAGCAGGCTGGTCTTTTAACAGGCCCTCTTTACACTGTTCATAAGGTCATTTCAATTATAAAATTGGCCCAGGAAAAGGAAAAAGAATTAAATATTCCTGTCGTCCCAGTCTTCTGGATTGCCGGGGAAGACCACGATTTTCTCGAGGTTAACCACGTGTATGTTGAAAGTGAATTCTCTATGGAAAAAATGTCTTACCCTGAGCGAGTCATCGGGAAAAGAATGGTTTCAGATATTCAATATGATAAGCAACAGATGAACAGCTGGGTCCAAAAAATTTTCTCTATGTTTGGAGAAACTGATCATACGAAAGATCTATTGGAGCATGTTCGTGAAGAAGCTGAAAAAGCGGAGACAGTGACCGGTTTTTTCAGCCGGCTGATCCATTCTCTGTTTAACCGCTACGGGCTATTGCTTATCGATTCCGCTTATAAACCATTGCGGGAATTAGAAAGGCCTTTTTTCAAACAATTAATTGAACAGGTAGAGGAGGTCACTAGAGCCGTTCGCGATGGACAAAAAATTATATCTGATCAGGACTTTAATCCATTGATTGAGTTAGCTGATTCTGCTGCTAATTTATTTCTTTATGAAAATGAAGAGAGGGTTCTGTTGGAATATGATCCGCAGACACAGATTTTTTTCAGTAAAAATGGTGATACCCAATATACGAAGGCGGAGCTGCTCGCTCTTCTTGAAGAGGAACCAGAAAAATTCAGCAACAATGTCGTTACCCGCCCTCTTATGCAGGAATGGCTGTTTCCAACGCTTGCCTTTATTGCAGGTCCTGGGGAAATTGCTTACTGGGCAGAACTTAAAGGGGCGTTTGAACAGCTTCACATGAAGATGCCGCCGATTGAAGCACGCTTAAATATGACTCTCATAGAAAGAGGAATCGTCCGGAATTTAGAAGAGCTTCAGCTCTCACTCCCTTCAGTCGTTCAAAAGGGAGCGAAGGAACAAAAAGAGAAATTTTGGAATTCTGTCAGAGATGATCACTTTCATGAGTTGATCGCTGGTGTTCAACAATCTTTGATGGACCAATATGCTGAGATTGAAAATCGCGCCCGTCATCTTCATAAAGAAACAGTGCCTATTGTTTTAAAGAATCGTGACTTTCATTTAAATCAGCTTGCTTTTTTGACTCGCAAAACAGATGAAATGATTCAAAGACGACACGCTATTGTGTTGAACAAGTATGACAAATTACAAAATGCCCTTAGACCACTCGATTCTCCCCAAGAACGTATACGGAATGTATACGAGTATTTAAATAAATATGGCTTGGAGTTTATTGATGAACTAATGGCACTTGATTTTACGTTTACTGGTGATCACTATTTAGTAAAGATATGAACGCTTTGAGCCAAATGAGCTATTTCAAAAATAGAGTAGACTCATTTTAGACTGTCGACAAACGTGTGCTTTCTTTGTTGCTCGTCTGATTGTAGGGCACGTGAACTTTCTAGTCATTTCGCTCCCTGTCAAACTGTGCACTTTGAGAGTCAAAGGCTGAGAATGTGCAGGATAGACTATGTTTACATTTTAGAACAGCTGCCTTAGAAGGCAGCTGTTTTTTTATTGCCCGGGAAAATCCTTCAATTTTCATAAAAACTATGTCGTTTTTGAAAGCATATGTTTAGTGGTGCAGAAATTTTTCCTCCATGTTCCCCATCCTTAAATGACTATGTAGAAATAAAGCTTTTCTCAGGAGAAAGTATCGAACGAAAATGGCTGAAGCGAAGAAGGGAATTCTTCACTTCTGGAGAAATGAAAAATAGTGGAGATAAGTGGGGGATGTGGTACAGTTAGGATTGGAAGTGGAGGGAATAGGTATGTTCATGGGTGAATACCATCATCATATTGATGCGAAAGGCCGTTTGATCATACCTGTTAAATGGCGTGAGCGTTTAGGCGAAAATTTCGTGCTTACGCGAGGGCTTGACCAGTGTTTGTTTGGTTATCCATTAGAGGAATGGCAAGCGCTGGAAGAAAAATTGAAAGCTCTGCCATTAACAAAGAAGGATGCTCGTGCTTTTATGCGTTTTTTCTTCTCAGGGGCCAATGATTGCGAACTTGACAAACAGGGCAGAGTCAACATTCCATCGACACTCTCTAACTATGCCCGGCTTGAAAAAGAATGCGTGATTCTTGGAATATCCAACCGCATTGAGATTTGGAGCAAGCCAATATGGGAAGACTACTTTATGAAATCGGAAGAGTCATTCTCTGAAATAGCCGAAAAAATGATTGACTTCGATATTTAGAATTTGAATGGAATGGTGACAGATGAATTTCGAACATACAACGGTACTGTTGAAAGAAACAGTAGAAGGGCTGAACATTCGACCAGATGGAGTTTATGTCGATTGCACGCTGGGTGGTGCAGGCCACAGCGAGTATTTGCTGTCGCTGCTTGGAGATCAAGGGAAGCTGTACGCCTTTGACCAGGATGAAACGGCGATTCGTCATGCTGCAAAAAGACTGGACCGGTTCGGGGACAAGGTAACCTTTATCAAGAGTAATTTTAAGTATATAAAGGAAGAACTTGCGCGATTACAGGTTGATAAAGTAGACGGTATTTTATATGACCTCGGTGTTTCTTCCCCTCAGCTTGATACACCGGAAAGAGGTTTTAGCTACCACCACGATGCGCCGCTTGACATGAGAATGGATTTGACTGGCGGTCTTAGCGCTTATGAGGTAGTGAACCATTGGGAGTATGCCGACCTGGTGAGAATTTTTTTCCAATATGGGGAAGAGAAATTCTCTAAACAAATTGCTCGTAAGATTGAAGCAGCCAGGGAGACAAAACCTATTGAGACAACTGGAGAATTGGTGGAATTGATTAAGGAAGGAATCCCAGCTCCCGCCCGCAGAAAAGGGGGCATCCGGCTAAGCGTGTTTTCCAGGCAATTCGCATTGCAGTAAACGATGAATTGCGCGTGTTTGAAGAGTCTTTAAAAACAGCTATCGGATTATTACGTCCCAAGGGAAGGATTAGTGTCATTACTTTTCATTCACTTGAAGATCGCATTTGCAAATCTATTTTCAAAGAAGCAAGCCAAGGGCCAGATTTACCACCTGGATTGCCAATGATACCAGAAGAGTATGAACCTGAGTTAAAACTCATTACACGCAAGCCGATCTTGCCGACAGAAGAGGAATTAGAAGATAACAATCGAGCCCGGTCCGCGAAGCTGCGTATTGCTGAAAAAATAAAATAAACAGGGGTGAAAAAATGAGCAATCTTGCGAGAAAACAACAAATTAGACACGAAGAAAAAACGCTATCCAAGAGTAAAAAACAGCAGATTAAAAAGCGCCTGTTTACACCGGGGGAAAAAGTGTTGTTCCTGCTTTTTGCCTTAATGATTTGTTTTTTAGGCGCAAAGGTAGTTTCGACACAGGCAGCTCTTTATGAGGTAAACAGGGACATTCAAGATGTCGAGCAGCAGATTAAGGAGCAGAAAAAAATTAATCACGACCTCGAAGCACAAGTCAGCGAAGAAAGTACATACGAAAGAATCTGGAAGCGTGCGAAGGAGCTAGGATTAAATTTAAGCGAACAAAATATTAAGGTTGTGCAGCCGCAATGAATGAAAATCGAATGAATATGAAAAGAGGAGCAGCGATATTATTTGTAATATTCGCCCTGCTCTTTTTTGTCTTATTTGCCCGTTTTCTCTTTATACAAATATCGGGAAAAGCAGATGGACACGCATTAAAGAGTGAAGCTCTGCAAAAGTATTTGCGAACGGATGTGCTGGAGTCAAACAGAGGAACGATTTATGATCAGCATGGAGCAGTGATTGCCGAGGATGCCACCTCTTTTACACTTGCCGCTATTTTAGATCCTTCGATGACAACGAATCCAAAAAAGCCAAAGCACGTAACGGACCCGGAAAAGACCGCAACTGTGTTGGCCAAATATATTGATATGGACAAAAGTGAAATTGAAAAGCGTTTGGAGAAAAAAGGGGCTTTCCAAGTAGAATTCGGAAAAGAGGGCCGAGATCTGTCAAACAGTGTAAAAAAGAAAATTGAGGCAGAAAGACTACCGGGGATTATCTTCTTAAGGGATTCAAAACGTTTTTATCCGAATGGTAAATTTGCTTCTCATTTAATTGGTTTTACGCAAAAGCTTGAAGAGAAAAAAGGCAATCAAGTGATTCAGCGTACTGTTGGACAAATGGGAATTGAAAAAACTTATGAAAAATATTTAAAAGGAAAAGATGGGAAAATCCAATATAAAAGCGACTTATGGGGATACTTGCTTCAGGATAAGAAGGAGATGATTCAAGAGCCCGATGATGGGGATCACATTTATTTAACGATCGACACAAAAATTCAAACCTTTTTAGAAGATGCGTTGAATGAAGTAGAAAAGGAATATAAGCCAGGAAAAGCTTTTGCGATTGTGGCCGATGCTAAAACTGGGAAGATTCTTGCTATGGGCCAGCGGCCGTCTTTTCACCCGGATACACGAGCAGGTCTTGGAGACAATTGGAGCAATGATCTTGTGGAATACTCATTTGAACCAGGTTCAACAATGAAAATCTTTACACTTGCTTCGGCCATCGAGGAAGGTGTTTTTCATCCGAATGAGCTTTACAAGTCAGGCACGTATAAAGTGGGCCGAGAGGCTATTCGTGATCATAATGGAGGAGCAGGCTGGGGGCCGATTACTTATTTAGAAGGAGTGCAGCGTTCTTCAAACGTTGCTATGGCTAACTTGTTGGAAAAAATGGGACCGGATGTTTTCAGGCAGTATTTAGATGATTTTCATTTCGGGCAAAGAACAGGCATCAGGCTGCCGAACGAAGCAAAAGGAAAAATTCTCTACAACTATCCGCTGGAAAAAGTAACGACAGCTTTTGGCCAAGGCACGACGGTTACAGCCTTGCAATTAATCCAGGCTGCGACTGCTGTTGCTAACGATGGAAAGATGATGCGTCCTTATGTAATTGATAGAATAGTAGATGATAAGACAAAGAAAGCTCTTGTGGAGAACAAGCCTGAAAAAGTAGGAGAACCGATTTCAAAAGAGACAGCTCAACAGGCAAGAGAAGTATTGAAAAGTGTAACAACTGCCGAACATGGCACCGGACAAATGTATCAAATTCAGGGGTACGAAGTGGCAGGAAAGACTGGAACGGCTCAAATGCCAAACCCTCAAGGCGGTTATTTACATGGAGCAAATAACTATATTTTCTCCTTTTTAGGTATGGCCCCTGCGAAAGACCCTCAGCTTGTCGTTTATGTAGGTGTTGCCCAGCCGAATCTTGATGGGGAAGCAGGCTCTGTTCCGGTCTCGAAAATATTTAATCCAGTTATGCGTAACAGCTTGCAATATTTGAACATTGAACCGAAGCAAACGCCAGCAGCCAAATCTATTAAACTGGAGAATTTTAAAAATAAGACTGTAAACCAAGTAGTTCAGGAGTTGAAACACAATAAGATTGAACCGATCGTTATGGGAACAGGAACAAAAGTAGTTGGTCAGTCCCCAGAAGCGCGGTCGACACTTTTGCAAGGCGAAAAAGTAATCTTGCAAACAGATGATACTGTTACGATGCCGGACATGGAAAACTGGTCACTGCGAGATGTAATGAAAGCAGCGAATCTTGCCGGTTTAAAAGTCAGCTATACAGGAGAAGGATATGTTGCCAGCCAGAACATTAAGCCAGGGGCGCCTTTAAAAAAGGGACAAAAACTAATTTTAAAGCTAATGAAACAAGAAGAAAAATTACAATTTGATCAGCAACAGAAAGAACAGCAAGAAGAAGAAAGCCAAAACGAACAAGAAGAGCAACAATCGGAAACATCAGAAGCAAATGAGGAAACAACAGGCTGAGGGAGTATGCGTCAGGCTTGATGATCCTTTGTAGAAAGCTGCTGCAGGCAGCTTTCTTTTTTGTATATATCTTGCTCTGTCTCTTTAATAAGGACACTCTTGTTTTCTTGTAATCATAATCCCCTCCTTGTTACATATATTGAATGAGAATGGAAGGAGGGGACATGCTTGAGAAGAGTTTCAGCTGTCACGATTAGAAAACGGCTTGTGTTCGCGTTGCTCGCCGGCATTACCATATTTATGATTATCGGGCTGAGGCTTGGGTATGTACAGTTCGCTTTAGGCGATGATTTGACGGACAAGGCACAAGATTTATGGAGCCGCAATATCCCTTTTGAACCGGAGAGAGGAAAGATTATCGATCGAAATGGAACGGCTCTAGCAGAGAATAAAAGCGCACCCACTGTTTATGTTGTTCCACGACAAATAGAGGACCCGGAGGAAGCGGCCAAGAAGCTGGCATCCGTCTTAAATATTGAAGAGAAAAAAGCCTATCTTCACTTAACGAAAAAGTCATCTATTGAAAGGATCCATCCAGAAGGGAGAAAAATCTCATTTGAAAAAGCCGAGGAAATACGAAGGCTTGGCGTTAAAGGGATATATATCGCGGAGGATTCGAAAAGACATTATCCCTTTGGAAAAAGCTTAGCCCACGTCCTTGGTTTTGCTGGAATTGATAACCAGGGGCTTATGGGCTTGGAAGCCTATTATGATGCGGAATTAAGTGGACAGAAAGGTTCTATGAGGTTCTTCTCAGATGCAAAAGGAAAAAGGATGCCGCAAATGCCGGATGGTTATGCAGCACCGGTGGATGGCCTGGACTTAAGATTGACCATCGATTCAAATATCCAAACAATCGTGGAAAGAGAGCTTGATATTGCTGAAGCAAAATATGAGCCGGATGGAGCCATTACCATTGCGATGAACCCAAATAATGGAGAGATTTTGGCGATGGCAAGCCGTCCTTCGTTTAACCCAGAGCAATTTCAAAACGTCTCTCCGGAAATTTATAACCGCAATTTACCGATTTGGAGCACATATGAGCCAGGATCGACCTTTAAGATTATTACGCTGGCAGCTGCTCTCGAAGAAAAGAAAGTGGATTTGTATAAGGACCATTTTCATGATTCTGGTTCGGTGGAAGTTGGTGGAGCAAGGCTACGCTGCTGGAAAAAGGGAGGCCACGGGCATCAGTCTTTCTTGGAAGTGGTGGAAAACTCTTGCAACCCAGGATTTGTAGAACTCGGCGAGCGTTTAGGAAAAGAAAAATTATTTCAGTACATCCGTAATTTCGGTTTTGGCGAGAAAACAGGTATTGATCTGCAAGGGGAAGGCAAGGGGATTCTTTTTAACATGGGGAGAGTCGGCCCAGTGGAGCAGGCTACCACTGCTTTTGGACAAGGGGTAGCAGTGACGCCGATTCAGCAGGTCACAGCTGTTTCTGCAGCCGTCAATGGAGGGATTCTCTACCAGCCATATGTAGCCAAGGAACTTATTGACTCAACGACAGGAGAAGTAGTCAAACGAAAGGCACCCGTTGTAAAAAGACGTGTAATTTCAACTGAGACGTCAGAAAAAATTCGCTTTGCACTTGAAAGTGTGGTGGCCAAAGGGACAGGAAGAAACGCATTTATCGAAGGGTATCGTGTAGGAGGGAAAACCGGGACGGCTCAGAAAGCAAAGGACGGTCGCTATCTTGAAAACAATCATATCGTTTCTTTCATCGGTGTAGCACCCGCCGATAACCCTCAAATTGTTGTTTACACAGCCATTGACAATCCGAAGGGAACTGTCCAATTCGGTGGAACTGTAGCAGCGCCGATTGTAGGGAAAATTATGGAGGATAGCTTGCAAGTGCTTGATGTCAAACCTCGCAAAAAGCAGATCGAAAAAGAAACGCAATGGAATGACCCTCAAATTGTAGCGGTGCCTGATTTTAAAGGAATGGATAAAAAAGACCTTTCCCAGCAGCTATATAATTTTAAGCTTGAGATTGAAGGAAACGGGCAAAAGATTGTTCAGCAATCTCCCGAAGCTGGCACTAAAGTGGAAGCCGGCTCGACCATTAGATTATTCATGAATTAACCGTTAGATATGGGGCTTTTCAAAGATCCAGCCGACCAAAAGTTTATTTCCCGCCGCTTTTTATCGGCGGGTCTTTCATTTATTGGGAAGGAAATAACAAAATCATGACTAAAAAATCATGCAAAAAATTTAATTTGTGATAATATGGTCGTTGTGATTTTTTCTGAAAAGAAGTCGCATCCTTCTCTCTTTTTAGTTAAAATAGTAAAAGGCTTTGCTTAAACAACAATACATATACAGAAGCTGTACGGAAAGGATTGAAAAAAGTGAATCTATCAGACTTATTAAAGTCTCTCCCTTTTTATAAATTATCTCATTCATCAAATCCGGAGATTTTATCTTTAGAGAACGACCATAGGCAAGTGCAAGAAGGGTCTTTATTTATTTGCATTAAAGGCTATACATTTGATGGTCACACGGTTGCACAGGAGGCGGTTAACAGAGGGGCACGGGCTATATTGGCGGAGCAGCCGGTTAAAGTGGAAGGTGCGCCTGTTATTACCGTAACGGATACAAAAAAAGCAATGGCTATTCTCGCTGATTTTTACTATGGATCGCCAACGTCCAAAATGAAGCTTGTTGGGATTACCGGTACAAACGGCAAGACAACGACGAGCCATCTTTTAACAGAGATTTATAAAGAAGCCGGCGAAACAACCGGTTTGATCGGAACGATGTACATGAAGATTGGAGAAGAAGTGATCAACACGAAAAACACAACTCCAGAAAGCCTGACACTACAAAAAACTTTTAAGAAAATGAAAGATAACGATGTGACAGCAGCTGTGATGGAAGTTTCTTCGCATTCGTTAGTTGAAGGCCGAGTGTGGGGATGTGATTATGATGTCGCTGTTTTTACAAATCTAACGCAAGATCATCTCGATTATCATCATACAATGGAAGAGTATCGGCGGGCAAAGGGTCTGCTATTTGCTCAGCTAGGCAATACCTATTCAACTGACAAGCCGAAATTCGCTGTGTTGAATGAGGATGAAGAAGCAACTGTCTTTTACAAGAAAGAGACAGCTGCTCATATTGTGACTTACGGGATTGATCATGAAGCTATGTTTCGGGCTACGGATATCAAGTTGACATCTAAGGGAACAGAATTTCTTCTTTGTTATCCGGAAGGGAGTAGAAAGGTTGAAACGAAGCTTGCCGGAAAGTTTAACGTTTATAACGTCTTAGCTGCTCTTGCTGCTGCTTATGCGGGAGGAGTAGAGGTTGAAACGGCGGTGCGGGCGATTGAGCGGATAGAGGGAGTAGCAGGTCGATTTGAGCTGGTAGCCAATGATCAGGGAATTGCTGTTATCGTTGACTATGCCCATACGCCTGATAGTCTCGTTAATGTGTTAAAAACTGTTCAGCCATTAACTGAAGGGCGGGTGTTTGCGATCGTGGGCTGTGGAGGCGACCGAGATCGGACAAAGCGCCCAATCATGGCTAGCGTAGCATGTAAATATGCAACGAATGCGATCTTTACATCAGACAATCCACGAAGTGAGGACCCGGCCACTATTTTAAATGATATGGAAGCTGGGGTCACAGGAGAATTATACGAAGTCATACCCGATCGGAGAGAAGCGATCTTCTATGCCATCGAACATGCCCAACCAGGGGATGCTGTTGTTATAGCCGGGAAAGGGCATGAAACCTATCAGATCATTGGCGATAAAGTTCTGGACTTTGATGACCGGGAAGTTGCCAAAGAGGCACTCAGCAGCCGAAAGAAAGAGGCGAATTAATATGCTGGAGAGAGATGTATTTTTAACAATGTTTATGGCTTTTTTCGTTACCGTTATTATAGCGCCGATGTTCATTCCGTTTTTGCGGAGATTGAAGTTTGGCCAAAGTATTCGTGAGGAAGGGCCTGAATCGCACCAAAAAAAATCCGGTACACCGACGATGGGCGGCATTGTTTTCCTGCTCGCTATCATTGTGACCGTTTTGTTTATGTCCCAGGTTTATGCAAGTATTGGAGCAGAAACGATATTGCTGCTGCTTGTAACGATTGGCTTTGGCCTGCTCGGTTTTCTTGATGACTTTATCAAAGTCGTTATGAAGAGAAACTTGGGATTAACGTCCAAGCAAAAGCTTGCAGGGCAAATTGTTATCTCTGTTCTGTTTTACATTATCTACACGAAAAATAATTTATCTACAGAATTAAGCATTCCTTTAACAGATATATCATTTGATGCTGGCATTTTATATGCTGTATTCGTCATTTTCTGGCTTGTTGGTTTTTCCAACGCCGTAAATTTAACTGATGGGCTTGACGGGCTCGTGTCCGGAACGGCTGCTATCGCTTTTGGTGCGTTTGCTGTACTTGCATGGAATCAAGGGCTCAATGAGACTGCCATCTTTTCCTTTGCTGTAGTCGGAGCGGTGCTTGGTTTCTTAGTATTTAATGCTAACCCTGCAAAAGTATTTATGGGAGATACTGGATCGCTGGCTCTTGGTGGCGCCATCGCGGCTATTTCTATCCTGACTAAGTCTGAATTTCTCCTGCTTGTTATTGGCGCTGTTTTCGTGGCTGAAACATTGTCGGTTATCATTCAAGTTATCTCTTTTAAAACAACAGGTAAGCGTGTGTTCCGCATGAGTCCGCTCCATCATCATTTTGAACTGGGCGGATGGTCAGAATGGCGGGTGGTAGTTACATTTTGGACGGTCGGTGTACTGTGTGCGATGATCGGAATTTATATCGGAGCGTGGATCTAATTGAAAACAATAACAAACTTTCAGCATAAAAAAATTCTTGTCTTAGGGCTTGCAAAAAGTGGAGTCAGCGCGGCTTTGCTTTTACATAAACTAGGTGCTTTCGTGACGGTAAACGACCGGCAGCCCCTAAATGAAAATCCGGAAGCGCAACATTTACTTGAACAGGGAATTAAAGTGATTTGTGGAAGCCATCCGATTGAATTGCTTGATGAAGGGTTCGAGATAATCGTGAAAAACCCAGGAATTCCTTATCATAATCCGCTTGTTGCCGGGGCGGCTGAGAGAGGGATTCCTGTATTGACAGAAATCGAGCTTGCTTATTTAATCTCTGAAGCGCCATTTATCGGAATTACCGGTACAAACGGGAAAACGACCACAACCACACTGATCTATGAAATGTTTAAGGCGGACAAGAAAAGTGCAGTACTCGCCGGGAACATTGGACAGGTTGCTTCAGAGGTAGTGCAGGAAGCGCAGCCGAAGGACCATGTAATCATTGAATTGTCGTCTTTTCAACTGCTTGGCATAGACAAGTTCCGCCCACATATTGCGATTATTACTAATTTGTATGAGGCTCATCTTGATTACCATGGAACGAAGGAAGAATATGCGCAAGCAAAGTTAAATATCACGAAGAACCAGACAGAGAATGATTTTTTGATAGTGAATGCGGACCAGGAGCATTTGCTACAGCTTACAGAAAAGACGGAAGCAGCACTCGTCCCTTTTTCGACAAAGGAAATGAAAGCAACAGGTGCATGTGTGCAGGATAAGTATATAGTCTTTCGAGGCGAAAAAATTATAGCTCTTGCAGAGGTTGCCCTGCCAGGTGCTCATAATTTAGAGAATATCCTGGCAGCTGTGTCTGCAGCTAAATTGGCTGGGGTGACGAACGAAGCGATTAAGGAAGTGCTGACTACTTTTTCTGGTGTAAGACATCGAACACAATTTGTTCGCGAATGGAACGGCCGGAAATTTTATAACGATTCAAAAGCAACCAATACGCTTGCTACCAAAAGCGCGTTGGCCGCATTTGACCAGCCGATCGTGTTACTGGCAGGCGGATTGGACAGAGGGAATGGATTCGATGATTTAATTCCGTATATGAAGAATGTAAAGGCATTAATTACGTTTGGCGAAACAGCAGGAAAGCTTTCGGAAACAGCCGAAAGGGCTGGGGTAGAGAAAGTGGTAAAAACGGAAAATATGCAGCAGGCTGTGCGAGCGGCCTATGAGTCTTCCGCGGAAGGAGACATCATTTTATTGTCACCGGCTTGTGCGAGCTGGGATCAATATAAAACTTTTGAGCAGCGTGGAGATATATTTATCGAAGCTGTGCATACATTGAAATAAAGAGCTTGTCTTCTTAAGCAAATTGTCGGGGCATGCTCTGGATTCTTGAATTAGAGGTGTATGCCATTGCCGGTAAAAAAATTTGCTCCTGATTACGTCCTGCTAATTTTAATTTCAGTTCTGCTCACTATTGGGATCACCATGGTGTACAGTGCAAGCGAAATATGGGCTGAATACAAATTTCATGACGCGTTCTTTTTTGCTAAAAGGCAACTTTTATTCGCGGTTGTTGGATTTGTTGCCATGATTACCATTATGAACGTGGAGTATTGGACATGGCGCCGCTTTTCAAAATCAGCATTGATTGTCTGTTTTGTTCTGCTGATCCTTGTGTTAATACCGGGGGTTGGGATGGTAAGGAACGGCTCTCAAAGCTGGATCGGAGCAGGGGCATTTTCTATTCAGCCTTCCGAATTTATGAAGCTGGCGATGATTATCTTTTTAGCTGGGTATTTATCAGAAAACCAAAAGCATATGATTTATTTTAGAAAAGGACTGCTGCCGGCGCTTGGTCTGGCCTTTACTGCTTTTGGATTAATTATGCTGCAGCCGGATCTCGGAACAGGAACGGTCATGATAGGAACGTGTCTTGTGATGATTTTTTTATCCGGTGCTCGGATTTTTCACTTTGCTCTTATGGGGTTCGCTGGAATTGCTGGTTTTGCAGCGTTGGTGTTGTCAGCGCCTTACCGAATCAAGCGGATTACCTCCTTTCTGGATCCGTGGTCGGATCCGTTAGGAAGTGGGTTTCAAATTATTCAATCGCTTTATGCCATTGGACCTGGAGGACTGTTTGGTCTTGGGATCGGTGGAAGCCGTCAGAAATATTATTACTTGCCCGAGCCGCAAACTGATTTTATTTTTGCGATATTAGCAGAGGAGCTTGGTTTTATCGGAGGGATTTTCACCCTCTTGCTCTTCTCATTGCTCTTTTGGCGGGGCATCAGGATTGCTCTTAATGCCCCTGATTTATTTGGCAGTTTCCTTGCAGCGGGGATTATTTCGATGCTGGCCATACAAGTCATCATTAATATCGGTGTAGTCACCGGCTTGATGCCTGTCACTGGTATTACTCTCCCTTTCTTGAGCTATGGAGGGTCGTCTTTAACGCTCATGCTCGCAGCGTTTGGTATTTTACTTAACATCAGCCGCTACGCCAAACGTTAAAAGCGCCTTCTGTCAGATCAGCTGCTAATTTTTTAAGGTATATTATCCCTACGACAGCTTGAAACCTGATTATTCAGGTTTCTTTTTTTTTTGAAAAACCTTGATTTTAACCTGATATCATTTGATTCTCGCTATCTATTGATTTAATATGAGATTGCATTAAGTGAAATCGACAAGAATAAGATTATTGCTTGAGTCAGAAATGTAACAATTAGGTGAGAATTGCTACATTTTTTTTGTTTCCTTTTCAAATAAGCAAAGTTATATTTATATAATGGGTGATTGTAGTATGATAAAGGACAGCGACCTATCTCTGCTTTTATGGAGAGAAGGCAAGAAACCTTTTGATTTAACGATACATACACTTATAGAAACAAGACGTGCAGTGATTAATTTGAGGTGAAAAGAAAATGAAAATAGTGGTCAGCGGCGGAGGAACTGGTGGACATATTTATCCAGCTCTCGCCCTTATAAGGACAATAAAAGAAAAATATCCTGAAACTTCATTTTTGTATATCGGTACGGAAAAGGGTTTGGAATCTAAACTCGTCACGAGAGAAGATATTCCGTTTCGCTCCATTGAGATAACAGGATTTAAACGCAGCCTTTCCATGGAGAATGTAAAAACAGTAATGCGCTTTCTAAAAGGTGTAAAAGAATGTAAAAGAATGATAAAAGAATTTAAGCCTGATGCTGTGATTGGTACGGGTGGATACGTATGCGGGCCTGTCGTCTATGCTGCTGCCAAGCTCGGCATTCCGACCGTTATTCACGAGCAAAATAGCGTACCTGGGCTGACGAATAAGTTTTTGAGCAAATATGTAGATAAGGTAGCTATCTGTTTTGAGGAGGCAGGCAGCTTTTTTCCTGAAAACAAAGTGGTGCTAACCGGAAATCCGCGCGCTTCAGAAGTCGCCAACGCCAAGCGGTCTAATGCTTTAAAAAACTTGGGTTTATCTGAGAAAGAGAAAACTGTGCTCATTTTCGGAGGCAGCAGGGGCGCGCGTCCGATTAATGAAGCCGTTGTGGAGTCGCTTGCCCAATTCGCTGACAGGCCCTATCAAGTTCTCTATATAACAGGTGAGGTCCATTTTGAGCAAGTTCAAAAAGAAGCGGAAGCTGCAGGCAAGCCTGAAAATGTAGTCGTCGTCCCATTTATTCATAACATGCCTGAGGTACTCGTTGAATGCGACCTTGTTGTTTCAAGAGCCGGAGCTACCACCTTAGCTGAACTAACCGCTCTTGGTGTTCCCAGCATACTCATACCGAGTCCGTACGTGACAAATAATCACCAGGAGAAAAACGCCCGTTCACTGACAGACCATGGGGCTGCTATCATGCTTGGAGAAAAAGAGCTGACTTCCGACTCGCTGCTAAAAAATCTTGATAATGTTTTGTTAAATGAAGATGAATGGCATCGAATGAAGGAAGCTGCAGCTCATTTAGGCATTAAAGACGCATCAGAGCGGTTGTTCGCAGTCATGCTTGAGCTAGCCAATAAATAACAAATGAACAATTTCTAAACGCAGAATTAATAGGAAGTAAATAAAAGAGTGGTTTTTTCTTTTATCCTCTTTCTCTCTGCATTACAATAAGTGTAATAGGGGGATGCGGCATAGATGTTTAGCCGCTCTTCTACTTATTATTTAATCGGACAGATCGGTGAACCTGGAGGAAAGGATATGGAAAAAGGAAAAATCGTCTCCATTGAAGAGAGAATTCCAAAGCTGAAAAAGTTGAGAAAAAGAAAAACAAACCGGCGGCTCATCTTCATTATTTCCTTGTTTTTCCTGATCGTATTGGCTGTTGGTTACCTTCAGTCGCCACTCAGCAAAGTTTCATCTATTAAAGTAGAAGGAAACGAGCTGTCCTCAAATGCTGACATCATTGCCCAAAGCGGCATTAAAGAAGGAGACAGCATCTGGAAAGTAGGAATGAACCGATCAGAGAAAAAACTTGAAAGTGATCCGAAAATTCATCAGGCCGATGTGTCAATTGTTTTTCCTAACAAATTAAAAATCTCTGTGAAAGAACAACAAAAGCTCGCTTATCTGGCAAAAGGGAAAAAACTATTCCCAGTGTTGAACAATGGAACAATACTCAGAGACGCAGCAGACGGCACACCTGAACAATTACCAGTTCTGTATGGTTTCAAGTCGGGCAAAGAATTGAGTCGGCTGATGAGATCATTGGAAAAGTTGCCGAGTGAAATAGTAAATTCCATCTCAGAAATTTACTATGCGCCTAAAAAAACGGACTCTCTTCATATTCAACTATTCATGAACGATGGATTTGAGGTTTCAGCCACCCTTAAAACCTTTTCTGACAAGATGGTTTATTACCCCGCGATTGTCAGCCAGCTTGATCCCAACGTCAAAGGGATTATTGATTTGGAAGTGGGCTCATACTTTAAAGCCTATGACTCAGAAAAAGGAAAAAAGGCTGAAGAACCAACCCCTCAACAGTAATTGTAACTATCTCGAATTTAAAAGGTCAATTAGTTAATGGTAAAAAATGTTTGAAATCCCTTTATTTAGAAGGAAACAATCGCTTTCTTTCAGTAAAATTGGCTTTTCTAGGGTCGCAACTTGGTGTAGACTTGTAGATAGCGGTTCTGTAACACTTTAGATATTTTTTATCTTTAACAGTTTTCCAATTAATCTATGAAAAAAGCAAAATAACAAAAAATATTAAATTTTAAAAGGGAATTATGTTGAAAATGACGAATGTTTTCTATTATATAAATAATTCGACCAAAAGAGAAAAAATTGTTGTTCGGACAATGAGTTTTTCAGAGCCAAGGGAGGTGCCACAGAATGAACAGCAATGAAGTATTAGTAAGTCTTGACATCGGTACGTCCGCTATAAAGGTAATAATTGGTGAGATGGTAAATGAATCGTTAAATATTATCGGTGTCGGGAACGTAAAATCGAAAGGAATTCGAAAGGGTTCAGTCGTAGACATTGATGAAACCGTTCATTCAATAAAAAAAGCAATTGAACAGGCAGAAAGAATGGTAGGAATAGAAATTAAACAGGTGGTTGTCGGCATCGCCGGCAATCATGCTCTTCTACAGCCATGCAGTGGGGTAGTGGCTGTCTCTAGTGAAAACCGAGAAATTACTGATGTGGATGTAGCCAGAGTCATCGATGCGTCACAGGTAATGTCTATTCCTCCAGACCGGGAGATTATCAATGTGATCCCAAAGCAATTTATCGTGGATGGTTTAGATGAAATTACTGATCCGCGCGGTATGATTGGCGTCCGGCTGGAAATGGAAGGAATCATTGTTACAGGCTCTAAGACCTTTTTACATAATACATTACGTTGTGTAGAGCGTGCTGGTCTTGAAATAATGGACATTGTTTTTCAACCGCTGGCAGCGGGAGAAGTTGCTTTATCGAAAGATGAGCAAAATTTAGGAACTGTTCTTATTGACATTGGAGGAGGATCTACTACTGTAGCCGCATTCAGTCAAGGGAATATAAGGGCAACAGCCGTCTTTCCAATTGGCGGCGACCATATTACAAAAGATTTATCTATTGGATTACGGACGACTACTGAAGATGCAGAGCAAATTAAATTAAAGCATGGGCATGCTTTTTATGACATGGCCTCTGAAGAAGAAGTGTTTAGTGTTCCTATTATTGGCAGTGATCAGCATCAGCAATTTAGTCAATTGGAGATCTCCGATATTATCGAAGCGAGATTAGAAGAAATATTTGAGATGATTCTTGACGAGTTAAGACATCAGGGGGTACAGGATGTGCCTGGTGGATTTGTTTTAACGGGCGGAACATCCGCTCTACCAGGAATACTGGATTTAGCTCAAGATGTTTTCCAAAACCGCGTTCGCATGGCGATTCCTGATTATATTGGAGTAAGGGAGCCGCAATATACGGCATCGGTTGGCTTAATCAAATATGCTTATAAAAACGCTAAATTGCAAGGAAGAAAAGTTAATGCTGTCCAAGAACCAATTATGGTGCCTGAATCGCGGCATGAAGAACCTTTGCCGCCTAAAAAAGCAAAGCCTGAGAAGCAGCCGGAACAGAAGCTGACTTCAAGAGTAAAGAAGTTTTTCGGATACTTTTTCGAAGAATAAGTCATCGTAGAGAAATAACGACGAATTAGGAGGATTTGTCATGTTGGAGTTTGATACTAATTTAGATTCATTAGCGACTATAAAAGTTATTGGCGTAGGCGGCGGCGGAAACAATGCTGTTAACCGTATGATCGAACACGGGGTGCAAGGGGTTGAATTTATTGCGGTTAATACCGATGCCCAAGCACTTAATCTATCAAAAGCTGAAGTGAAAATGCAGATCGGTTCAAAGCTTACACGTGGACTAGGTGCAGGTGCAAATCCGGAAGTAGGAAAGAAAGCAGCAGAAGAAAGCAAAGAACAAATTGAGGAAGCGTTGCGTGGAGCCGATATGGTATTTGTTACAGCCGGAATGGGCGGTGGAACAGGTACGGGAGCCGCTCCGGTTATTGCCCAGATTTCTAAAGATCTTGGTGCGTTAACGGTTGGCGTTGTGACCCGTCCGTTTACATTTGAAGGACGCAAACGGGCCACACAAGCAGCTAGTGGTATTGAAGCAATGAAAGCATCGGTTGATACGTTAATTGTTATTCCGAACGACCGATTGCTAGAGATCGTTGACAAAAGCACACCAATGCTTGAAGCATTCCGAGAAGCGGATAATGTTTTACGCCAAGGGGTTCAAGGGATATCGGATTTGATCGCTACTCCTGGTTTAATTAACCTGGATTTTGCCGATGTAAAAACAATTATGTCCAATAAAGGATCCGCCCTTATGGGAATCGGGATTGCTTCCGGCGAAAACCGTGCAGCAGAAGCCGCGAAAAAGGCGATTTCGAGCCCATTGCTTGAGACATCTATCGATGGAGCGCAAGGTGTAATCATGAATATCACAGGTGGAACGAATTTAAGCCTTTATGAAGTACAGGAAGCCGCTGATATTGTCGCTTCTGCTTCAGACCAGGAAGTAAACATGATTTTCGGTTCCGTGATTAATGAAAATTTAAAAGACGAAATTGTTGTAACTGTTATTGCGACTGGCTTTAAAGAGTCGGATTTACAGCAGCCGAAGCAGCCACGAGCTGGTTTTGGCCAAATGAAGCAGTCTGTTCAAGCACCTGTTTCTCCACCGAAGCGCGAACTGAGACAAGAAGAGGCCCCTCCACAACAAGAGATGCCATCAAGACAGCCGTCTCAGCCAGCTGAAGAGACCTTAGACATACCGACATTCCTTAGAAATAGAAATAGACGCCGCTAATAAACGGGTAAGCGACAAAGATAAAGGCTGTTCCATTGGGACAGCCTTTATCTTTTTTTATTATAGAACATCTGTTCTCAAAGCGCAATTCTTTCCTCTCTCTAATCTGACAAAAACCGGAATTTTCCTTTAAAAATTGTTTCATTTCCCTTCTATATTGTGACACACTTCTTTTTTATTGCCCGATATACTTTTAATAAATACTCTTATTAAATGCAAGTGAACCTAAAAGGAGGATAGGGTACGTGTGGTTTTATATTTAGACGCGCTATGGCTATTGAATCTACTTGCGGACAGCTTGTTATTGTGGATGACGGCTATCTTTCTGAAAAGATCTGTAAAATGGTATCGCCTCCTAATTGGAGGAGGGATCGGTTCCATTAGTATTTTGTTGATGGTTACACCCTTTGCGGGAGTTGCAGGACACCCATTTGCAAAACTCTCTTTATCAGTAGCGATGGTGTTAGCCGTATTTGGCTATCGGCGATGGAAATACTTTTTGTTAATTTAATGGCCTTTTATTTCTCTACATTTTTAACCGGGGGCATGCTGTTGGGGGCCCATTATTTTATTCAATTTGATATGCAGATGGAGTCGGAATTTTTTCTGGCGGGATTAAAGGGATTTGGAGACCCTATCAGCTGGGTATTTGTCATGTTCGGTTTGCCAATTGCCTTCTATTTTGCCAGGAGCCGGGCAGACGATTTCGAGACAGCAAAACTTCAGCATGATCAACTGCTTGATGTAAAGATCATGATTAACGGCGCGGAATTTCTTTTAAAGGGACTTGTTGATACAGGGAACCAATTACACGATCCTCTTTCTAAAGCGCCTGTTATGTTGGTTTCTATTACTGGTTTAGAGGAACAGTTGCCTAAAGAAGTGGTTAAAGCCGCAGATCAGCCAGAAATTTTGCTTTTCCAGGATGAATATTTGCCAGGGGAATGGCTTGATAAAATGAGATTAATTCCAGCTAAGTCTGTCGGAAAGGCCCATCAGCTACTACCAGCTTTTAAACCCGATTATGTAGAGATTAGCAATGGTCAGAAAAAAGCAGTCGTGTCAAAAGCGCTTGTTTCTTTTACATCTATGAGTTTGTCATCTGACAATCAGTTTTCATGTATTCTGCACCCCAAAATGGCCTTGTCTTTGTCTTATGAAGAAGTATCATAACTTGCGATATTTATTCTTATTAATGAGGAGGTTGCTTTATGAGGAGTTTGCGATTAAAAATCACTTATTATTGGTACAAGCTGCTTATTAAATTGAAGCTGAAAACGGATGAAATTTATTATATTGGCGGAAGTGAGGCGCTTCCCCCACCTTTATCACGGGACGAAGAGGAAAAACTGCTTATCAAGTTGCCGAAAGGCGATCAGGCAGCCAGAGCGCTGCTGATTGAAAGAAACCTGCGGCTTGTTGTCTACATTGCAAGAAAGTTCGAAAACACGGGCATCAATATTGAAGACTTAATTAGTATCGGCACGATTGGTTTAATTAAAGCGGTGAATACGTTTAACCCGGAAAAGAAAATTAAACTAGCCACGTATGCATCCAGATGTATTGAAAATGAAATTTTAATGTACTTGCGTCGCAACAATAAAATTCGTTCAGAGGTATCATTCGATGAACCGTTGAATGTCGACTGGGATGGGAATGAATTGTTGCTTTCGGATGTTCTTGGCACAGATGACGATATCATCACAAGAGACATTGAAGCAGGAGTAGACAGAAGTCTTTTATTTAAAGCGATGGAACATCTGTCTGATAGAGAAAAACAAATCATGGAGCTGCGCTTCGGTCTAAAAGGAGAAGAGGAAAAAACACAGAAAGATGTGGCGGATTTATTAGGAATTTCGCAATCTTATATTTCCAGACTAGAAAAAAGAATTATTCAGCGGCTGCAAAAAGAATTTAATAAAATGGTTTGACTGACTCGTATTCCCCATTTGCAAATGAATGGCTAAGCGCCTAACAGAAAGCAGACAAAATGGGGAATTTTTATTATTTGTGAACGAAAGTAACTGTGTGCATATTTCAAATTATACTTATAAGCTGGAACAGGAGCTCTTTAAAGTTAGAGTTTGTTTACGAATCAACATCGTTATTTATTTAGTGTAGCGCTCCTCCTGCTTCTGACTGAGCCGCTTCTGCTTTTCTTTGTCCAGCTTCAGGCGCTTGCGCGTACACGGATTTCGCTCTCTCAGTCGGAGTTTGGAAAGCAACTCCTCGTCGAGAGCTCCAATCCGCTATCGCGCAGAACGAGCGCCTTCCGCATTTCTTTTATGCATAGTTTTCTTTTTGTGGGGAGATACTGTTGGTTGTACAGCAGTTCCTGCGAGGAGGGAAATTTCATAATGGCGCGTAATAAAGTGGAGATATGCGGTGTGGATACTTCGAAGCTTCCCGTGTTAAAAAATGAAGAGATGCGAGATTTATTCCGTCGTCTTCAGGGAGGAGAGCTGAGTGCACGGGAAAAGCTTGTAAATGGAAATTTGCGGCTCGTGTTAAGCGTAATTCAACGGTTTAATAATCGCGGTGAATATGTAGATGACTTATTTCAAGTCGGCTGTATTGGACTAATGAAATCGATTGATAATTTTGACTTAAGCCATAATGTCCGTTTTTCTACATATGCTGTGCCTATGATTATCGGCGAAATTCGGCGATATTTGCGTGACAACAATCCAATCAGAGTTTCTCGTTCGCTGCGGGATATTGCCTATAAAGCCCTGCAGGTGAGGGAGAGGTTGATTGCTGAAACATCAAAGGAGCCGACGGCTGAAGAGATCAGCAGGGAGCTTGATGTACCGAAGGAAGAAATTGTATTCGCCCTCGATGCGATTCAAGATCCGGTTTCTTTATTTGAGCCAATTTATAATGATGGCGGTGATCCGATTTTTGTTATGGATCAATTAAGTGATGACAGTCATAAAGATACGCAATGGATCGAGGAGATCGCTTTAAAAGAAGGATTGAAAAGGCTGAATGATCGAGAGAAAATGATTATCCGTAAACGATTTTTTCAAGGAAAGACACAAATGGAAGTTGCTGAAGAAATTGGTATTTCGCAAGCTCAAGTATCCAGGCTTGAAAAAGCAGCTATTAAACAAATGAATAAAAATATTAATTAAAAGTTGAAATAAGACTCTTCCAGGGCGGCCGCCTAAGAGTCTTATTTTTTATTTCTGCATATAGTAATATATCGGCAACTAAGCATTAAAGGGGGCAAGGCATTGGGAAGAATATCTGATTTTCAGCTGAAGGATATTGTCAATGTAGCCAACGGCAAGAAACTTGGAAACATTTCTGATATTCATTTGAATTTAACAGCGGGAACGATCGACTCTATTGTCATTAGTAGTTCCGGAAAAATATTTGGGCTTTTTGGAAAAGAAGAAGAAATTGTTATTCCTTGGTCACAGATTGTTAAGATTGGAGAAGATGTTATTCTTGTCCGTTATTCTGGGAACTCATTATCTGCAGAGGGCGGATCAAGAGAGGAATAATTTGTTTTTCAGTGACGTTTCCTGTTTGATTATGTTACACTAAAAGAAAATGCTCGGGAGTAGAAAAATGACGGAACCCTTTGTTTCTGCGCATGACAGCTTTTATATAATTAAAGATTGGCACGAGGCAGTACCCGGCCTCGTCGCAGGTTTTTCTACCAAAGCAGGCGGCGTGAGCACCGGGGATTTTGCCAGTTTGAATACCGGTTTTCATGTGAATGACCGCCCGGAAGATGTAAGAGCCAACCGGATGAAGGTTGGCCGGCTTCTAGGTTTATCAGCAGAGTCATGGATTGGCGCCTGCCAGACACATGGAAACCGTATTGCTTGCGTAACCGGAGCAGACAGCGGAAAAGGTGCCCTCGACTATGAGTCAAGCTTTTCGGATACAGATGGTTTTTACACGGAGGAAAAGGGCATCCTGTTAACGCTTGTTTTTGCTGACTGTGTCCCTCTTTACTTTTTATCTAGAAAGCATAAAAGAGTGGGAACGGCTCATGCGGGCTGGAAAGGAACCGTGCTTGGCATTGGAGCCAGCATGGTAGAACAGTGGAAGAGAGATGGAATTAAGCCGGAGGAGATAGAAGCGGTGATCGGTCCGTCGATTTGCCAGAGTTGCTATAAAGTGGACAGCAGGGTGATCGATAAGGCGCGCCAGTGGCTGGACGATTGTTATCCTCTGCCGTTTTCACCGGTCGCTGGGGAAGCGGGACAGTTCCATCTTTCATTACAAGAGCTGAATAAGCTGATTTTAATGAAAGCTGGAGTTCCTCCGGAAAATATTCGATCAACGATGCAATGTACAAGCTGTGGTGCAGAGTTTTTTTCGCATCGCCGCGATAAAGGAAAAACAGGAAGAATGCTAGGGTTCATTGGATGGAAGGAAGGAGTTTCAACGTGAAAGTAGCAGAAAAGTTGCAGGGTGTACAGCTGCGAATTCAAGAAGCCTGCGAAAGAGCGGGCAGACAAACAGATGAAGTAAAAGTGATTGCTGTAACTAAGTATGTATCGGTGGAGAGAGCGCAGGAAGCACTCGAGGCCGGGCTCGTTCATCTCGGTGAAAACCGTGATGAAGGGTTGCTGGAAAAGTGGGACAAGTTAAAAGGAGAGCCTATATGGCATTTCATTGGCAGCTTACAGTCCAGAAAAGTTAAAAATATCATTGATAAAGTGTCATACATACATTCACTCGATCGTCTTTCGCTAGCTAAGGAAATTAATAAACGAGCGGAAAAGCCGATTAATTGTTTCATTCAGGTGAATGTATCAGGAGAAGAGTCAAAGCATGGATTGTCGCCTGCAGAAGTAATTACATTTGTGGAGCAGCTTGCCAATTACGAGAAAATTGTCCTGTGCGGACTAATGACGATGGCGCCGTTAACAGATGATGAGAAGGTGCTGAGAACTTGCTTCAAACAGTTAAAACAGCTTCAGGAGGAAATTCAAAATAAGCAGCTGCCTTATGCCCCATGCACGGAGCTATCAATGGGAATGAGCAATGATTATCAAATTGCCATCGAAGAAGGCGCAACAATGGTGAGAATTGGAACGGCACTTGTTGGTGAATAAGCCCAGGAGGTGGAGTAATGGGAATCAAATCGAAATTTAAAGCTTTCTTTCTGTTAGATGAGGATGACTATCAGCTAGTGGAAGAAACTGAGTCTGATGAAGAGGAAAGAACAGCAAAGAGCCCAAAATCCGCAAAGAAAAATGTAGTAAGCCTGCAAAGTGTGCAAAAGTCCTCCAAAGTGATTCTCAGTGAGCCGCGGGTATTTGCGGAAGCACAAGAAATTGCCGATCATTTGAAAAGCAGACGGGCTGTCATCGTTAATTTGCAGCGCATCCAGCATGATCAGGCAAAGCGGATCATTGACTTTTTAAGCGGAACGGTTTATGCAGTCGGTGGAGACATTCAACAGCTTGGCCAGAAAATCTTCCTTTGTACGCCGGATAATGTGGAGGTGGATGGCAACATTACACAGTTTATAACAGAAGACGATACTAATAATACGGGGTGGTCATAAGCAATATGTTAATCGTAGTCGATTTGCTCGTTAGACTGATTGAGCTCTATTCATGGGCTCTTATTATCTATATTTTAATGTCTTGGTTTCCGAATGCCCGCGAAACATCCATTGGACGCTTCCTTGCCAGAATTTGCGAGCCGTATTTAGAACCTTTTCGGAAGATTGTTCCCCGCTTGGCATGATTGATATTTCGCCACTTGTTGCTTTCTTAGTGTTAAACCTGGCAGTGAGAGGATTGCATCAGCTTGCCATTTGGGTAATTTGATAACTTGATTGGATTGCAAGGGGAAGCGATGGCTTCCTTTTTTGCTTTTTATTTATTATGGAAGGAGAGCAGACTATGTCATCCATTTATCAGCATTTCCGCCCGGAGGAAAGAGAATTTATTGACCAGGTGCTTGAATGGAAGAGAGAAGCGGCTGAAATGTATGCGCCAAAGCTGACAGACTTCCTTGATCCGAGAGAACAGGAAATCGTTCAGTCGATTGTTGGAGGGCATGATGACACGGCTGCTTTCTTCTTCGGAGGAACGGATCAATCGGAGAGGAAAAGAGCTTATATTTGTCCCGGCTATTTTACCCCCAAGAGAAGGACTTTGATGTTGTTCTATATGAAATTAAATATCCTGATAAATTTGTCTCTATTACCCATCCTCAAGTGCTTGGCAGTTTAATGGGACTTGGGTTGCGCCGTGGGAAGTTTGGCGATATCCTAACTGATGGAAGAAGGATTCAATTTTTAGCTGCAGAAGAAGTCAGCCATTATATTGAGCTGAATTTTAGCCAGGTTGGAAAAACAGCTATTGCACTGGATAGAAGAAGCTATGAGGAAGCTGTGGTGCAAGAGGAGAGCTGGAAGGAAATGAGCACGACTGTTAGTTCGTTGCGTCTCGATGCAATTTTATCCGCTTTTACAAAGCAGTCAAGACACAAAATACAACTTGCTATCAGAGGAGGACTTGTAAAAGTAAATTGGAAGCAGCAAGAGAATCCGGCTTTTGAATGTACAGAAGGAGATGTATTTTCTGTCAGAGGAGCAGGGCGAGCCAAGCTGTTAGCCATTGAAGGAAAAACAAAGAAAGAAAAGTGGCGAATTATACTCGGAATGGTAAAATAAATTCTCAAAATTAGAGGAATTTTACCACAAACTGTTGAAAAACCTTTATAATATTAAGCAGTGGACAAAAAAATGTGAATGAGAGATTTGCAATGGAGGTGGGCTTATGCCTTTAACGCCGTTAGATATACATAATAAGGAGTTCAGCAGAGGGTTTCGCGGATATGATGAAGATGAAGTAAATAATTTTTTGAATCAAATTATTAAAGATTACGAATTAATTATCCGAGAAAAAAAAGAGCTAGAAGAGCAGCTTAATAGCCAAAGCGAAAGACTTGGATATTTTTCGAATATCGAGGAAACACTAAATAAATCTATTGTTATTGCCCAGGAAACAGCAGAGGAAGTTAAAAGAAATGCCCATAAAGAAGCCAAGCTTCTTATTCGGGAAGCGGAAAAGAATGCAGACCGCATTGTAAATGAGTCGCTGGCAAAAGCGAGAAAGATTGCTATCGAAATCGAAGAGCTGAAAAAACAATCGAAGGTGTTTCGCACACGCTTCAAGATGTTAATGGAAGCGCAGCTTGATTTGCTTAATAATGATGATTGGGATGCACTAATGGAGTTTGAAGTAGATAATGATGAACTTGAGAAACTAAGTGAAGAAAAATTGTAAGCTTGACGAACCGCTAGACAATTTTTATAATTGAAACATTAGAAAAGCGAATAACATACATGCGATGATAGGGAGAGTACATTTTTCAATTTTTTAAGCGAGTCGGGGAACGGTGTGAGCCTGATATAAGCGAAAAATGGAAAATCACCCTGGAGCGCTCTTTTCGAACGACGGATCAAGTAGGGAAGAGCGAGTCATTCACGATACGAATGCTTGAGTGAACACATTTTTGTGTTAAGCAGGGTGGCACCGCGGGAAACCTTCTCGTCCCTTTTTTAGGGATGAGAAGGTTTTTTTTGTTTAAAGCCACAGCTGTAAAAAAAGGAGGAGCTATGAATGGAGTATAAAGATACGTTATTAATGCCAAAGACAGAATTCCCAATGCGCGGCAATTTGCCAAAGCGTGAACCGGATATGCAGAAAAAATGGGAAGAAATGGATATTTATAAAAAGGTTCAAGAGCGGACGAAAGGGCGGCCGATGTTTATCCTGCATGATGGCCCTCCATATGCGAATGGTGATATTCATATGGGACATGCGCTTAATAAGATTTTGAAGGACTTTATTGTCCGTTATAAATCAATGAGCGGCTTTCAGGCACCATATGTGCCTGGTTGGGATACGCATGGACTGCCGATTGAGCAGGCGCTGACAAACAAAGGGGTAAAACGGAAAGAAATGACAATCGCGGAATTCCGTAAGCTATGTGAAGAGTATGCCTATGAACAAATAGCTAACCAGAAAGAACAATTTAAGCATTTAGGCGTACGCGGAGACTGGGACAACCCTTATATTACGTTAAAGCCAGAATATGAAGCGCAGCAAATTAAAGTATTCGGTGAGATGGCGAAGAAAGGATATATTTATAAAGGATTGCGACCTGTATATTGGTCTCCATCCAGTGAGTCTGCTCTTGCTGAAGCTGAAATTGAATATAAAGATAAGCGTTCTCCATCTATTTATGTTGCTTTCGATGTGAAAGACGGAAAAGGCGTGTTGGAGGAAGGTACAAAAATTGTTATTTGGACGACAACACCGTGGACGATTCCTGCCAACCTCGGAATTTCCGTTCATCCTGAGTTAACGTATGCAGTGATCGAAGCGGACGGAGAACGATACGTCGTAGTGGAAGATTTAGTGGAAGAAGTAGCTTCTAAAGTAGGTTGGGAATCCTATCAAGTAGCGAAAACAGTAAAAGGAGCAGAGCTAGAATATATCGTAGCGAAGCATCCACTATACGGAAGGGATTCTCTCGTGATGCTTGGAGAACACGTAACGACAGATGCGGGAACAGGCTGTGTACATACAGCACCAGGCCATGGGGAAGATGACTTTATCATCGGTAAAAAATATGGGCTGGACGTTCTTTGCCCGGTTAATGATCGTGGGGTTATGACAGAAGAAGCAACAGGCTTTGCTGGTCTATTCTACGACGAGGCAAACAAACCGATTACCGAAAAACTAGAAGAAGCCGGTGCTCTTTTAAAACTAGAGTTCTTTACGCATTCTTATCCACATGATTGGCGGACGAAAAAACCGGTTATTTTCCGAGCAACAGCACAGTGGTTTGCATCGATTGACAAATTCCGCGACGAACTTCTTAAAGCAGTAAAAGAAACAAAGTGGGTACCTGCATGGGGAGAAACACGCCTATTCAACATGGTGCGTGACCGCGGAGACTGGTGTATTTCTCGTCAGCGTGCATGGGGAGTGCCGATCCCGGTTTTCTATGCTGAAAATAACGAGCCAATTATCACAGACGAAACAATTGCTCATGTATCTGAATTGTTCCGCGAGCATGGTTCAAATGTTTGGTTTGAAAGGGAAGCAAAGGACTTGCTTCCAGAAGGCTTTACCCATCCAGGCAGCCCGAACGGCCAGTTCACAAAAGAAACGGATATTATGGATGTGTGGTTTGATTCAGGCTCTTCTCATCAGGCTGTACTTGAAGAGCGCGAAGATTTGCAGCGTCCGGCTGATCTCTATCTTGAAGGATCAGACCAATATCGCGGCTGGTTTAACTCTTCATTAACAACAGCGGTAGCTGTTACTGGCAAGGCTCCTTACAAAGGGGTGCTCAGCCATGGCTTTGCGCTTGATGGTGAAGGCCGCAAAATGAGTAAGTCACTAGGAAATGTTGTTGTCCCTTCCAAAGTAATGAAGCAGCTCGGAGCTGATATTTTACGCTTGTGGGTAGCATCAGTGGATTTTCAGGCAGACGTTCGTGTATCCGATGCGATTTTGAAGCAAGTAGCAGAAGTTTACCGGAAGATCCGTAATACATTCCGTTTCTTGCTTGGTAACTTGGCTGATTTTGAACCAGCTCGTGACACAGTCACGTACGAAAATCTACGAGAAGTGGATCAATTCATGCTCGTAAAACTGAATGGTCTAATTAAAGAAGTTCATCATCATTATGAAAACTATGAGTTTGCGGCCATTTATCATGCGGTTAATAATTTCTGCACAGTCGACTTGAGTGCGTTCTATCTTGATTTTGCTAAAGATATTTTATATATTGAACCGGAAAGCCATAAAGATCGTCGTGCGATTCAAACGGTTCTTTATGAAACATTGCTTGCCTTAACGAAGCTTTTATCGCCAATTCTATCGCATACGGCTGATGAAGTTTGGGCACATGTACCAGGAGTATCGGAAGAAAGCGTCCAGCTGACAGATATGCCTGAGTGGAAAGAATTAACCGGCGCAGCAGAACTAACAGATAAATGGACTAAGTTTATGAATCTGCGCGATGATATTTTAAAAGCACTTGAAGCAGCACGAAATGAAAAAGTGATTGGAAAATCATTAACGGCGAAAGTCACCGTTTATACGGATAATGAAGCAGGTGCCCTGCTTGACTCTATCCAGGAAGATGTGAAACAACTGTTAATCGTTTCTGGTTTTGAACGGGGAGGAACAAAAGCCGAAGCCCCTGAAAATGCCCTTCATTTTGATCATGTAGCGGTTGTGGTTGAAAAAGCAGAAGGAGAAACGTGTGAGCGCTGCTGGATTGTTTCTACTGAAGTAGGAGAGGATTCGAAGCATCCGACACTCTGTCCACGGTGTGCGGAAGTTGTTTCAGAGCATTATTCAGAAGTAAAGTAAGATGGATAAAGGAAAGTCGGTAATATCGGCTTAAATGGGAGGTTGTCCTGCAAGTGTCGGTTCTGATAAATTATGCCTTACGGGTAATTATCGGAAACGCCTGTTGCTTGCAGGGCAGCTTTTTTAATGGATCGAAAAAGATGGGCAAGAATGGAGGAGTTTCCTTGTACTATTTATTAGCATTGCTAGTAATTTTGCTTGATCAGTGGACAAAGTGGTTGGTTGTAAAGGGTATGGAAATCGGTGAAAGCGTAGAAATTATTAAAAATTTCTTTTATATTACTTCCCATCGTAACCGGGGAGCTGCCTGGGGGATGTTGGAAGGGCAGTTTTGGCTGTTCTATGTCATTACGGTTGCTGTGGTGGCAGGAATTGTTTATTATATGCAGACAGAGGCAAAAAACAAACCGCTCATGAAGAGTGCTCTGGCTTTTTTGCTTGGAGGAGCGATTGGAAATTTTATTGATCGTGTATTCCGTAAAGAAGTTGTTGATTTTGTGAACACGTATATTTTCAACTATGATTTCCCAATATTTAATATTGCTGACGCAGCGCTGACAATCGGTGTGATTTTGCTGCTCATCGCCGTATTTATTGAGGACAAGAAAGAAAAGAGGAAGTTGAATGGATAGCATAGAATATATTGTCCGTGAAGAGGAAGAGAATGTAAGGATAGACAAAGTAGCCGCGGGCATTAATGAAGAGTGGTCACGTACCCAGGTGCAGGACTGGATTAAAGCAGGATTAATAAAAGTAAACGGCAAACCTGTCAAATCAAATTACAAATGTTTGCCGGGAGATGAATTGCTCATTGAAATCCCGGACCCTGAGCCGCTCGATATTGAAGCTGAGGATTTAAATCTGGACGTTTACTATGAAGATGAGGATGTATTAGTTGTCAATAAACCGCGTGGAATGGTCGTCCACCCGGCTCCTGGGCATTTGTCGGGTACGCTTGTTAACGGGTTGATGGCTCATTGTAAGGATCTGTCGGGAATTAATGGTGTTATGCGTCCGGGAATTGTTCATCGGATTGATAAAGATACATCCGGTTTATTGATGGTCGCCAAAAATGATATGGCACACGAAAAGCTTGTTCAGCAGCTTGTAGATAAGTCGGTCACTCGAAAATATCAAGCCATTGTTCATGGAGTTATACCTCATGACCATGGGACCATTGATGCGCCAATTGGCCGTGACACAAAGGACAGGCAAAGCATGGCCGTCGTTAACGGCGGCAAGCATGCTGTTACGCATTTCCATGTGCTGGAGCGGTTCAAAGACTTTACGTTCGTTGAATGTGTGCTTGAGACAGGCCGTACTCATCAAATCAGGGTGCATATGAAATATATTGGCTACCCGCTTGCTGGTGATCCTAAATATGGACCGAAGAAGACGCTTAATATCGATGGCCAGGCACTGCACGCAGGTGTGCTCGGTTTTGTTCATCCGCGCACGGGTGAATACATGGAGTTTGAGGCACCGCTTCCCGAAGAATTTCAGCGGCTTTTGAAATTATTGTCCCAAAACAATTGACAATCACTAAAAGAAGCAGTAAGCTTAGAACAGTTGAATAAGACCTTTAAAAACAGTCCCGTGAGGCTGGGAAGGTGACGGATCATATGCAGGGAGAAGCTATGTCTTCCTCGCATATTTACACGCATCTATCCTCTCGTCTACGCGGCGGGAGGATTTTTTTATGATCAACGTCATGAGGTGATGGAATGGAAAAAGCGACAGTCATGGATGAACAGGCCATACGACGGGCACTGACACGAATTGCCCATGAAATATTGGAGAAAAATAAAGGCATTGCCAATTGTGTGTTAATCGGGATCAAGACAAGAGGGATTTATTTAGCTCAAAGGCTGGCAGAACGCATTAAACAAATAGAGGGCCAAGACATACCAGTAGGTGATCTTGATATCAGTTTGTACAGAGATGATCTGTCCATCAAGACAGATAATAATGATCCTGAAGTAAAAGGCTCTGATATCCCTGTAAGTGTAACAGATAAGGTGGTTATTCTGGTTGATGATGTGCTTTACACGGGCAGAACAGTTCGGGCTGCCATGGATGCCCTTATGGATGTTGGACGTCCGTCTCATATCCAAATGGCTGTACTAGTTGACCGTGGCCATCGCGAGCTGCCGATCCGGGCAGATTATATCGGTAAAAATATTCCTTCAGCTAGCAGTGAACGAATTGTCGTTGAACTTGAAGAAGTCGACGGAACAGACCAAGTAACTATTCATGAATAAAATCAATGCTCTTTAATCGCTGTCCAGAGAGACAGTCAAAGAGGAAGCTAACATTGAAGTGTATGAAATATACAATAAACATGCATAACTTCATAGGAGCCTTTTAAAGATGTCCAGAGAGGCATTTAAGGGTGTAGGACAATCGTGTGCATGGCGTTGCCGCCAAAACATTGTCTAAATGCTAAACACCCTTGAAAATGGGTGTTTTTTTTATGAAAAATGGAGGCGGAAAAACAATGATGCAAAATTTAGTTTCAATTAAGGATATGAATAAAGATGAAATTCTGTTAATATTAATGCAAGCGGAAAAATTTTCTCAAGGTGAGATCTGGCATGCTGGTCAACAAACATTTGTAGCTAACTTGTTTTTCGAGGCAAGCACGCGTACGAAGACGAGTTTTGAAGTAGCTGAGAGAAAATTAGGCCTTGATGTCATCCCATTTGAAGCAGGTAGTTCCAGTGTTTTAAAAGGAGAAACACTATATGATACTGTACGCACGCTTGAGTCGATCGGCGTCAATGCGGTCGTCATCCGCCATGAAGAAGATCGATATTACGAGCAGCTTGTCAATAAAGTGAATATTCCTGTGATTAACGCAGGGGACGGCTGCGGACAGCATCCTACACAGTGCCTGCTTGATTTATTCACCATTCAGCAGGAGTTTGGACGATTTGAGGGGGTAAAAGTAGGAATCGTCGGCGATATTCGCCACAGCCGAGTAGCTCGTTCAAATGCGGAAGCTCTCCGTAAGCTTGGTGCGGATGTGCGTTTCTCTGGCCCGCCTGAGTGGTTTGCTGAGGATTATTTAACGGCTGGCGACTACATGGACTTGGACCGCCTTGTCGAGGAAGTCGACGTTTTAATGCTTCTCAGAATTCAACATGAACGCCATGGCGGTAAAGCAGCTATGACAAAAGAAGAATACCATAACTTGTATGGTTTAACTCTAGAAAGAGAAAAACGCATGAAGGCAGGAAGTATCATCATGCATCCGGCTCCCGTCAATCGAGATGTCGAGATTGCAGATAGCCTTGTAGAATGCGACAGATCACGTATTTTCAAACAAATGGAGAACGGTGTATTCATCAGAATGGCTGTTTTAAAACAAGTGCTGGAAGGGAGATTATCAAATGAACTGGCTAATCAAAAATGGCAATATTCTTGCTGAGAACGGGGAACTGAAAAAACAGGATATACGGATAGAGGAAACGAAGATCGCGGAGATAGGAGAGAACTTGACGGCGAACGGAGAAAATATCCTGGACGCAGAAGGACAGCTTATTATACCGGGCCTAATTGATCTGCATGTTCATTTGCGCGAGCCGGGCGGTGAACACAAAGAAACAATTAAAACAGGCACTATGGCAGCGGCAGCAGGCGGCTTTACTACGATTGCAGCTATGCCGAATACGCGTCCTGTGCCAGATACAGTTGAAAACCTAACTAACTTAAATAACCGTATTGAAGAAACAGCGCATGTTCGGGTGCTTCCATATGCTTCTATTACGATCAGAGAAGCAGGAAAAGAGTTGACAGATTTTGCGAGTTTAAAAGAAACAGGAGCATTCGCTTTCACAGATGACGGGGTCGGTGTACAGCAGGCTGGGATGATGTACGAAGCTATGAAAAAGGCCGCAGCGATTGATGCAGCAGTTGTCGCTCATTGTGAAGATAATTCGCTCATTTATGGAGGAGCGGTTCATGCCGGCGAATTTGCAGCGGAAAATGATATTCCTGGTATTCCTTCAATCTGTGAATCTGTACATATTGCACGGGATGTACTGATCGCTGAAGCGGCAGGATGTCACTATCATGTTTGTCATATTAGTACCGAGGGGTCTGTTAGAACAGTAAAAGATGCAAAAAGAGCAGGCATTCGCGTAACAGCCGAAGTAACACCGCATCATTTGCTGCTTTGTGATGAAGACATTCCAGGAATGGATACAAACTTTAAAATGAATCCACCGTTACGTGGCAAAAAAGATCAGCAAGCCTTAATCGAAGGATTGTTAGATGGAACGATTGATTTCATTGCGACTGATCATGCTCCGCATACAGCTGAGGAAAAAGCAGCTGGCATGCAGACCGCTCCATTTGGCATCGTTGGATTGGAAACGGCGTTTCCGCTTCTATACACGCATCTGGTACAAAAAGGGTTGATCACGCTAAAACAATTGGTAGATTGGATGACGATTAAACCAGCCCAAGCTTTCGGACTGCCTTATGGCAAGCTCGAAGAAGGAGCAGTTGCTGATATTGCCCTAATTGATTTACAGGCTGAGAAAGAAATTAATCCAGAAAATTTTTACTCAAAAGGAAAAAACACCCCATTTGCGGGTTGGAAATGCAACGGCTGGCCAACAGCCACCATCTCAGAAGGTAAACTCGTATGGCAGGAAGGAAAGGTGCAGGCATGAAAAAACAGCTGATTTTAGAAGATGGGACAGTCTTTGCTGGCAAGGGATTTGGCAGTGACAAAGATATCATTGGAGAAGTGGTCTTTACAACAGGAATGACTGGCTATCAGGAAATATTATCTGATCCGTCCTACTGTGGCCAAATTGTTACTTTTACGTATCCTTTAGTCGGAAATTACGGGATTAATCGCGATGATTTTGAAACAATCAACCCTGCTGTAAAAGCATTAATCGTTAAGGAAGCAGCTGATTTTCCATCAAATTTCCGCAGCGAAATGTCACTTGATGAGTATTTAAAAATGAAACAAATCCCAGCTATCTCCGGAGTGGATACAAGGAAATTAACAAGAATTATTCGTCAGTACGGAACATTAAAAGGCGCTATCGTTTCCATGGAAGAAAAAGCAGAGGACGTGATTCATCGCCTGCGGGCAGCTGTCTTGCCTACAGATCAAGTGGATCAGGTGTCTACGAAATCCGCTTATCCGAATCCGGGACGTGGCTACCGCGTGGTTCTTATGGATTTCGGTATGAAGCACGGCATCTTGCGTGAATTAAACAACCGTGATTGCGATGTGATCGTCGTTCCGCACGATACAACAGCTGAGGAAATCCTGCAATTGAATCCTGATGGGATTATGCTGTCCAACGGACCTGGAGATCCGAAAGATGTACCACACGCCATTGAAACAGTAAAAAAGCTGATTGGGAAAGCACCGATCTTCGGCATCTGTCTTGGCCATCAGCTGTTTGCTCTTGCATCTGGTGCAGATACGTTCAAATTGAAATTCGGACATCGCGGTTCCAATCATCCTGTGAAAGATCTAGCTACAGGAAAAACAGCTCTTACCTCTCAAAACCACAGCTACGCAGTGGATGAAGAGACGATTGCCAATACAGAATTAGAAGTCACTCACATTGCGTTAAACGACGGAACAGTTGAAGGTCTCGCTCATAAAACATATCCGGCCTTCACGGTTCAATATCATCCGGAAGCATCGCCAGGACCAGAGGATGACAACCACTTATTTGACCGCTTTATCAACATGATGAAAGAACATGCTGGGAAGGAGCTTCAACATGCCTAAACGTACAGATATTGAAAGCATACTAGTAATAGGATCAGGCCCGATTGTGATTGGCCAAGCTGCGGAGTTTGATTATGCTGGAACACAAGCTTGTTTGGCTTTAAAAGAAGAAGGTTACCGTGTAATCCTTGTTAACTCGAATCCAGCGACGATCATGACAGATACTGAAATCGCTGATGCTGTTTATATCGAACCGATCACATTAGAGTTTGTTAGTCGGATTATTCAAAAAGAGCGCCCGGATGCGATCTTACCGACACTCGGTGGGCAAACAGGCTTAAATATGGCTGTAGAACTTGCCAAAGCGGGTGTTTTAGAAGAGTACGGCGTGAAAGTGCTTGGAACAGAATTGTCAGCGATTGAGCAGGCAGAAGACCGTGATCTATTCCGACAGCTCATGAATGAATTGAATGAGCCGGTACCGGAGAGTGAAATTATCCATACGTTGGAAGAAGCCTATACGTTTGTTGAACAAATTGGCTATCCGGTTATTGTGCGTCCGGCTTATACGCTTGGCGGTACAGGCGGCGGAATCTGTACGAATGAAGAAGAGCTGATTGAGACGGTAACGAGCGGACTTAAGTACAGCCCTGTAACACAGTGTTTATTAGAGAAAAGCATTGCTGGTTTTAAAGAAATTGAGTATGAAGTGATGCGTGACTCCAATGACAATGCAATCGTCGTTTGTAACATGGAAAATATTGATCCGGTGGGAGTTCATACAGGCGATTCCATCGTAGTGGCGCCAAGCCAGACGCTAAGCGACCGTGAGTATCAAATGTTGCGGAATTCCTCCTTGAAAATCATTCGTGCGCTCGGTATTGAAGGCGGATGTAATGTGCAGCTTGCGCTTGACCCGTACAGCTTCCAATATTACATCATTGAGGTCAATCCGCGCGTCAGCCGTTCATCTGCCCTCGCTTCAAAAGCGACAGGCTATCCAATTGCCAAGCTTGCTGCAAAAATTGCTGTCGGCTTAACGTTAGATGAAATGAAAAACCCGGTAACAGGAAAAACATACGCTTGCTTCGAGCCAGCCCTTGATTATATTGTTTCAAAAATTCCAAGATGGCCGTTTGATAAATTTGAGTCCGCGAACCGTACACTTGGCACGCAGATGAAAGCAACAGGGGAAGTGATGGCCATCGGCCGCACGCTTGAGGAATCTATTCTGAAAGCTGTTCGTTCTCTTGAGAGCGGTGTGTATCATTTGGAGCTTGAAGATGCGAAGGAAGCAAGCGATGCGTTGATTGAAAAGCGTATTAGAAAAGCAGGAGACGAAAGACTCTTCTATATTGGTGAAGCGCTGCGCCGCGGTGTAACCATTGAAGCGATTCATGAGTGGTGCCAAATCGATCTATTCTTCTTAAAGAAATTCTCAAATATTGTCGAGTTTGAGAAAGAAGTAGCAGCGAACCGATTTGATGCAGAAACAGCACAAACAGCTAAAGAAATGGGCTTTGCTGATTCTACAATCGCTGCGCTTTGGGGCATAAGTGAAAAAGAAGTGTATGACTGGCGTAAAGAAAATCAAATTATCCCGGTTTATAAGATGGTAGACACATGCGCAGCTGAGTTTGAGTCCGCGACTCCGTATTATTATGGAACGTACGAGGAAGAAAACGAGTCGATCGTGACTGACCGCAAAAAGGTTGTTGTGCTTGGTTCTGGCCCGATCCGTATCGGCCAGGGCGTCGAGTTTGACTACGCGACAGTTCACTCTGTCTGGGCTATTAAAGAAGCCGGATACGAAGCGATCATCGTCAATAACAACCCGGAAACAGTGTCAACGGATTTTAGTATATCTGATAAGCTATACTTTGAACCGCTCACGATTGAAGATGTTATGCACATTATTGATCTGGAACAGCCGGAAGGTGTGGTGGTCCAATTTGGCGGACAAACGGCGATTAACCTGGCAGAAAAATTAGTTGAGCACGGCGTGAAAGTGTTAGGTACATCTGTTGAAGATCTTGACCGGGCAGAAAATCGTGATAAATTTGAACAAACTCTTCAATCGTTAGGGGTTCCACAGCCGCTTGGAAAAACAGCTTTCTCTGTTGAAGCCGCTGTGAAAATTGCCGAAGAGATTGGTTACCCGGTTCTTGTTCGTCCGTCTTATGTACTTGGCGGCCGGGCAATGGAAATCGTCTATAAAGAAGCGGAACTGCTTCACTACATGAAAAATGCCGTAAAAGTCAATCCAGAGCATCCAGTGCTCATCGACCGCTACTTAACTGGAAAAGAAATCGAAGTAGATGCGATTTCTGATGGCACAGATGTAGTCATTCCAGGCATCATGGAGCATATCGAGCGGGCAGGTGTTCACTCTGGTGACTCGATTGCGGTATATCCGCCACAACAATTAACAAAAGAGCAGAAAGAAACCATTGTCGATTATACGATTAGATTGGCCAAAGGCTTAAACATTGTTGGATTGTTAAATATTCAATATGTGGTTTCCAGAGGAGAAGTATTCGTGCTGGAAGTGAATCCGCGTTCAAGCCGAACTGTTCCTTTCCTTAGTAAAATTACGAACATCCCAATGGCGAATATTGCAACCAAAGCAATTCTGGGACACTCTCTCCAGAGCCAAGGCTATGAAACGGGTCTTGCAAAGGAAGAGAAAGGCGTATTCGTGAAAGTGCCGGTCTTCTCATTTGCTAAGTTGCGTCGCGTAGATACAACGCTCGGACCTGAAATGAAATCAACAGGTGAAGTAATGGGGAAAGATACAACAGTAGAAAAAGCTCTTTATAAGGGACTTGTCGCAGCCGGCATTAAAATTCCTACAAAAGGGACAGTCTTAATGACAGTAGCTGATAAAGACAAAGAAGAAGCGCTTGAATTAGCTAAACGGTTCTACAACATCGGCTATAAATTGCTTGCCACCCATGGCACAGCGCAATATTTGAAAGATGCTGGTGTACCTGCGGAAACAGTCTCTAAAATCGGGGCGAAAGGACCGGATATTCTTGATACGATCCGTTCGGGCGAAGCTCAGTTTGTCATCAACACATTAACAAGAGGCAAGCAACCTGCACGCGATGGTTTCCGGATTCGCCGTGAAACAGTAGAAAATGGAATTCCATGTTTAACTTCACTGGATACAGCAGAAGCCATTTTACGCGTACTAGAGTCAATGATTTTCTCAGCAGAATCCATGCCAAAGACAACTGCTTCTAAAAAGTCCGAGGCGGTGCTTCTATGATTAAGAAAGAATGGATGACTGTTGTTTCTCAAAAAAACATTGCTAAGAATATATATGAGCTCACTCTCCAAGGTGAGCTCGCACAAGA
This sequence comes from Bacillus sp. PK3_68, assembly GCF_003600835.1. Lineage (NCBI taxonomy): Bacteria > Bacillati > Bacillota > Bacilli > Caryophanales > Bacillaceae > Bacillus > Bacillus sp. PK3_68. The sequence goes on from NZ_NQYC01000001.1 coordinate 4,079,972, forward strand.
GATGAACGAACCAGGCCGGTTCGTTCATCTTAAAGTAAGCGGACAAACAATGCCGCTGCTTCGCCGGCCAATTAGCATTGCAAACATTGACCAGGCGAACTCGCGCTTTACCATGATCTACCGTGCAGAGGGGGAGGGAACAAAGCAGCTCTCCGAAAAAAAATCGGGAGAAACAGTTGATGTGCTTGGGCCACTCGGTCATGGTTTTCCGGTTGAAGAGGCACAGGCGGGAGAAACAGCTATTTTAGTCGGGGGCGGCATTGGTGTACCGCCACTCTATGAATTGTCTAAACGGTTAAATGAAAAAGGTGTGAAAACCATTCATGTGCTCGGTTTCCAAACGGCAGACGTGGCATTTTATGAAGAACAGTTTTCTGAACTCGGAGAAACATACATTGCGACGGTAGATGGTTCGCTTGGCGTAAAAGGGTTTGTAACAGATGCGATTCGCAAATTTAATTTGCAGGCAGATATCCTGTATTCCTGCGGTCCAGTATCAATGCTCAGAGCGCTTGAGGAACTACAATTAACAAAAAAAGGATTTATTTCGCTAGAGGAACGGATGGGCTGCGGCATTGGTGCTTGCTTTGCCTGTGTGTGCCATACACAAAATGATCCAGCAGGTACTGAATATCGAAAAGTCTGCAGTGATGGACCCGTATTCCCAATAGGGGAGGTAGCTTTATGAGTAGATTAGAAACGAAACTGCCCGGCCTAACATTAAAAAACCCGGTGATGCCTGCATCTGGCTGCTTCGGTTTTGGCCGTGAATTCAGCGAGCTCTATGATTTAAGTGTTCTCGGTGCAATCATGATTAAAGCAACGACGGAGGAGCCGCGCTTTGGTAATCCTACTCCACGTGTAGCAGAAACGCCGGCAGGAATGCTAAATGCTATTGGGCTGCAAAATCCGGGGCTGGAAAAAGTAATGGAGAAAGAAATCCCCTGGCTTTCACAATATGAGGTGCCGATTATTGCTAATGTAGCTGGCTCACAAGTAGAAGATTATGTGGAAGTTGCGCGCACGATTTCTAAGTCTCCCCACGTTCAAGCGCTGGAGCTGAATATTTCCTGCCCGAATGTGAAGACGGGTGGAATCGCATTTGGAACGGTGCCGGAAACAGCGAAACATTTAACTAAGAAAGTAAAAGAAGTGTCCGAGGTACCTGTTTACGTAAAGCTGTCCCCGAACGTATCAAATATTGTCGAAATGGCTAAAGCTGTAGAAGACGGCGGCGCCGATGGGCTGACAATGATTAATACACTGCTTGGCATGCGCATTGATTTAAGAACGGGCAAGCCGATACTCGCCAACCGGACAGGCGGTTTATCCGGTCCGGCAATTAAGCCGGTTGCTATCCGAATGATTTATGAAGTCAGCCAGCAGACAAACCTTCCGATTATTGGCATGGGCGGCATTTCAACGGTCGAAGATATTATTGAGTTTTACATGGCCGGCGCCAGTGCCGTAGCAGTTGGTACAGCAAACTTTTCTAATCCATTCATTTGCCCTGAACTGATTGGGGAATTGGATGATTATTTGAAAGCAAACCAGATTGATCATATAAGTGAATTAACAGGAAGGAGCTGGGGAGCGGATGGAAAAAGAACCTATTGTTGCTCTTGATTTTCCGAACTGGGAAAAGACAGAGCGTTTTTTACAGCTTTTTTCTAATGAGTCGCTGTATGTAAAAGTAGGTATGGAGCTTTATTTACAAAATGGCCCAACGGTGATTGAGAAGTTAAAGAAAATGAATCATCGGATTTTCTTAGATTTAAAGCTTCATGATATTCCTAATACCGTACAGCAGGCAATGAAAGGGCTCGCTAATCTTGGCGTCGATATGATCAATGTGCATGCAGCAGGCGGAGAGAAAATGATGGCAGCTGCCAGGGAAGGATTAGAGCAAGGAGCAGCAGGGAACAGGCCGTTGCTTTTAGCAGTTACCCAGTTAACCTCCACTTCTGAAAAACAAATGCATAGTGAACAGCTTATACCGGTTTCTTTGGAAGAATCGGTGCTTCATTATGCCAAGCTGACGAAGGCAGCCGGCTGTGATGGTGTCGTCTGTTCAGTCCATGAAGCAGCGCGTATCGGTGAAGTATGCGGAGCGGAATTCTTACGAGTGACACCGGGGATACGGCTGAAGGAAGATGAAGCGAACGACCAGCAAAGAATTGCTGACCCAGCAGGCGCGAGAGTGCTTGGTTCTTCAATGATTGTGGTAGGACGTTCCATTACGAAGGCGACTGAGCCGCTTAAAGCTTATCAAAAAGTAAAGCAGCAGTGGGGAGAGATGACGAATGTTAAATAAAGAAATTGCAGAAAAGTTATTAGATATTCAAGCGGTCTTTTTACAACCAAGCGAGCCATTTACGTGGTCTTCCGGAATCAAATCACCAATCTATTGTGATAATCGCTTGACATTGTCTTATCCAGAAACAAGAAAAACGATCGCTAAAGGGCTCGTTTCGTTAATTGAGGAACATTATCCGGAAGCGCAGCTGATTGCTGGCACTGCGACAGCAGGTATTCCGCATGCTGCTTGGGTCAGCGACCTCATGGACTTGCCCATGTGCTATGTCCGTTCAAAAGCGAAAGGACACGGCAAAGGAAACCAAATTGAAGGCAAAGCAGAACCGGGAACAAAAGTAGTCGTCGTTGAAGATTTAATCTCTACAGGTGGAAGTGCCATTACAGCAGTGGAAGCTCTTCGTGAAGCGGGATGTGAAGTGCTCGGCGTCGTAGCAATCTTTACATATGAGCTGCAAGCAGGGAAAGACAAGCTGGAAGCAGCGAACGTGACCGCTCATAGTCTAAGTAGCTATTCTACCTTAATTGAAGTAGCGGTTGAAAAAGAGTATGTCAAAGAAAGCGAGCTGGAAACACTTCGCGAGTGGCAAAAGAATCCTGCTAACTGGAAATAAGAAGATAAAAGGGGCGGCCCGAAAAGTTAGTTGCATACTAATTTTTCGAGCCGCCCTTTATTATGATTTCTTCATTTTTATTACGAGATCTTCATTAGGTGTGACATACACCGTTTGCTGATTGTCATAAATGACGAACCCTGGCTTGGCTCCACTCGGTTTTTTTACATGCCGCACTTTCGTGAAATCGACTGGGACCGAGCTGGATGATTTTGCTTTGCTGAAATAGGCTGCAAGGTTGGCAGCTTCTAAGATCGTACTTTCCGGCGGATCTTCGCTGCGAATGACCACATGAGATCCTGGAATATCTTTCGTATGAAGCCAAATTTCATCCCGTCGAGCAAATTTATTCGTTAAATAATCATTTTGCTTATTGTTTTTACCAACAAAAATAAGAGTGCCGTCACTTGCTTTATAGGTTTCCAGTTCAGGCTTGCTAGTTACAGGTTTCTTTTTCTTAGATGATTTTGCTTTCATATAGCCTTCATCTATTAATTCTTCGCGAATTTCCTCAATGTCTTTCGGTGAAGCAGATTCAATCTGTTGCAGCAGGTGATCAATATAAGTAATTTCTTCTTTCGTGCTCTCAATCTGGTCAGTTACAGCTAAGATGGCGTTTTTGGCTTTTTGGTATTTTGAAAATAACTTTTGCGCATTTTCTGATGGTGTTTTCTGTGGATCCAAAGGAATGGTAATTTTGCCGCCGCTTTCATCATAGTAGTTTACGACTTCTATTTCCTTCATTCCTTTTTCAACTGCATATAAATGAGCGGTTAACAATTCCCCGTATAACTGAAAGCGATCAGCATGTTCAGCTTCTTCTAACGTGTGTGCGAGTTTGAGCAGCTTGGTTTCATTTTTTTCTTTTTCATTTTTTAACAAGCGTTCAATATCATTCGCCTGCTGTTTTACCCGATCGCGGTCTGCTTTCCCAACGTAGAAGCGATCCAGCAATTCGCTTAATGATTGAAACACTTTTCGCTCGCCTGGCAAATGCTGCAGATCTTTAAAATAAAAAGCAGATTTTTGGTTATGTTCAATAAGCGTCGGGGTATAGTGATGTTCCCTTATCGGCCTCATTTCTTCCATGAACGTATGAGGCAGTGTTTCTCGGTTTGCCAGGCCGCTTTGGTAGACAATTTCCTTAGCGATTAGCGGAGAAAGCCCGGAAAATGCGGAAACGAGCTGGCGGTCGAGACGGCCGCTATTAAAATCCAGCTGTCGAAGAATATCTTCTCTGTCACAAGTAAGGGGATTCATCTTATTTTGTGCAGGAGGATAAACGTAATCATAGCCTGGCAGCACGGTCCGATAGCTGTTCACTGCCGCTGATATGTGCTTGATGCTGTCTATGATTGTTCCTTTTTGCTGATCAACGAGAACAATATTGCTGTGGCGTCCCATAATCTCAACAAACAGCTGTTTATAGGCAATATCGCCGATTTCGTTTTTTCCTCTGAAGTGAAAAATAACGAGCCGGTCGAGCCCCGCCTGTTCAATAGCTTCTAACACAGCCCCTTCTAAATGCTTGCGCATCATCATACAAAAAAGAGGAGGCTCTTTTGGGTTCTCATAACTTTCTTCGGTTAGCTGTACCCTTGCATAGGAGGGATGGGCGGAAAGTAAAAGTTTATGATTTTTACCTTTTGCCCGGATGATTAAAATAATTTCATTTTTATAGGGCTGGTGAATTTTGTTCACTCGTCCCCCTGAAGACTCTCAGATAATTCTTTTGTAATCGCTCTTGTAAATAAACCGTCAAATGACATAGGCTGTCTTCCTTTTCCTTAACTTTAGTTAAAACTTAACTAAATGATAACATGTTTTGACCTGTGACTGAATAATCATGCTATGAGAAGGACAAGTTTGTCCATTAAAGGAGTGAGGAGATGAATTTTCACGAGCTGAGACAAGAGGAAGTAGAGACGAAGCTTCAGACAAGCATTCAGCGCGGGTTAACAACAGAAGAAGCCGAAAGGCGAAAAAACCAATATGGCAGCAATGAGCTGACTGAGGGAAAGCTGCCTTCAGCCTGGCTGGTTTTTATTCGTCAGTTTAAGGATTTTATGGTTCTTGTGCTCATTGCAGCGACTGTCATCTCCGCTTTAATGGGAGAGTATATTGACTCCGCTGCAATCTTTGCCATTATTATTATTAATGGTGTACTTGGATTCCTGCAGGAAAGAAGAGCAGAGAAGTCCTTGCAGGCATTAAAAGAATTGTCCGCTCCGCAGTCGCTCTCTTTGCGTGATGGAGAATGGAAAAAAATACAGTCTGCCGATATTGTTGTGGGGGATGTATTGAAATTTTCCGCAGGAGATCGGATTGGGGCAGATATCAGGCTGCTTGAAGCGACTAATCTGGAAATTGAAGAATCTGCTATGACCGGAGAATCTGTTCCTGTTGAAAAGCATGCCTCTCCGCTGAAAGGAGAAAATCCGGCTCTTGCTGATATGAAAAATATGGCATTCATGGGTACGCTCGTTACACGTGGAAGCGGGATTGGTATAGTGACAGCGACGGGCATGAAAACAGCGATGGGAAACATCGCGTCTATGCTACAATCAGCCGAACGATCAGAAACACCATTGCAACGCCGATTGGAGCAGCTCGGAAAAATACTAATCGCTGCTGCCTTGTTTTTAACTGTTCTTGTGGTGGGAATTGGTATTGTTCAAGGGCATGAACTCTATACGATGCTATTGACAGGTGTGTCCCTTGCTGTTGCCGCTATACCGGAAGGGCTGCCGGCTATCGTTACCGTTGCATTGTCACTTGGCGTTCAGCGCATGATTAGGCAAAAAGCGATTGTCCGACAGCTAGCTGCTGTAGAAACACTTGGATGTACAACTGTCATTTGTTCAGATAAAACCGGTACCATGACTCAAAATCAAATGACGGTTACTGACGCATGGGGTGGCGGAAAACATTGGATGATTAGCGGGAAAGGCTATGAACCAAAGGGGAAATTTTTTGAAGAAACTACAGAAATCACTCCCTCAGCAGAGAAGAGTCTGTATCAGCTGCTCACATTTGGACTGTTATGCAACCACGCGGAATTAAAAAAGAAAGAGAAAGAATATGTGGTTCAGGGAGATCCGACAGAAGGAGCGCTTCTAACGGCAGCATTCAAAGCTGGATTGAGTCGCGAACAGCTTGCAAAGACTTTTACAGTGGAGCAGGAGTTTCCCTTTGATTCGAAAAGAAAAATGATGACCGTAATAATTAAGGATGCACAGGGTCAGCGTTTTACGGTTACAAAGGGAGCGCCGGACGTTCTAATGGGAAAGAGTGATTATATCTTATGGGAAGAAAAGAGACAGGTCTTCTCCAAATTATATAGAAAGAAAACGGAAGAAATGTTGCAAACCCTTGCAGGCAGAGCTCTGCGGGTTATCGCTGTTGCTTATAAGCCGCTGCGTGCGACAGACACAATTAATGATGCCGCACAAGCTGAGTCCGGCATGACATTTATCGGAATGCAGGGGATGATTGATCCACCGCGACCAGAGGTTAAGCAGGCAATCACAGAATGTAGACAGGCCGGCATCCGGACTATTATGATTACCGGGGATCATAAAGAAACGGCAGCAGCCATTGCCGGCGACTTAGGGCTTGCTGATCGTCAATCAGATATTCTAGACGGACAGGCGCTCAGTGAGATGACGGAGGAAGAAATGGAAAAAGCAGCGGAACATACAGCTGTGTATGCACGAGTTTCTCCGGAGGATAAGCTAAAAATTGTTAAAGCTTTGCAAAAGAAAGGGCACATTGTAGCCATGACTGGAGATGGGGTGAACGATGCTCCGGCGATTAAGGCGGCTGACATCGGGATAGCCATGGGGATAACGGGCACCGATGTCGCCAAAGAAGCTTCCTCATTAGTTTTAGCAAATGATCATTTTGCTACTATTAAAGCCGCTGTAGAAGAAGGCCGAAACATCTATGAAAATATCCGCAAGTTTATCCGGTACTTGCTGGCATCTAATGTCGGTGAAATTTTAGTGATGCTATTTGCGATGATTTTAGGTATGCCTCTGCCGCTCGTTCCGATTCAAATTTTATGGGTAAACTTAGTAACAGACGGCCTGCCAGCACTGGCTCTTGGCCTTGATAAGGCAGAGGAAGATGTGATGAAAAGACCGCCTAGGCACCCGAAAGAAGGTGTGTTTGCGAGAGGGCTTGCATGGAAAATTGTTTCCCGTGGATTTTTAATCGGTGCAGCGACACTTGTTGCTTTTATTATCGCCTATCAGCAGCACTCCCACAATTTGGTTTATGCTCAGACGGTGGCGTTTGCTACACTCGTAACGGCTCAATTGATCCACGTGTTTGATTGCCGAAGTGAAAAATCGGTACTGGCGCGCAATCCATTTGGCAATATGTATTTGATCGCAGCGGTTATCTCTTCCTTCTTGCTGATGGTTGCCGTTATTTATATACCTCAGCTTCAGACAATTTTCCATACAGTTGCTCTCGCACCAAGAGAATGGCTGCTCGTCTTTGGAATTGGAGCTATCCCGACATTTTTACTTGCAGGATCATTTTTTGCAAGAAAAAGAAAATAGAATATGGTACAATATGAAAGGTAGTAGAGTAAACTCTATTGCCTTTTTATTATGTCGACAGGATGTGAGTGGCTGATGGTAACGAGCATGACAGGATTTGGCAGAAGCAAAATAAAATCAGCCGATTGTGCGGTGATTGTAGAGATGAAGTCGGTCAATCATCGGTTTAGCGAGTTTCAAATAAGAATGCCGAGACAATTAATAAAAATTGAAGATAAAATAAAGAAAGAGCTATCAAAATACATACAAAGAGGCCGGGTTGAGCTATTTGTTACCATTGAAGGAGGAGGTCTCGTTCATCGAACACTGCAGGTCGATTGGCAGCTGATGGGGGAGTTTGTCAGCTTGATGGAACAAATAACCGAAAAGCATGGGTTATCGGGAAAGCCGGATTTGAAAGATTTGCTGCAGCGCTCGGATTTTATTACAATCGAGGAAAGCGAAGAAGAAAACTCAGCATTGGAAAGTCTTGTTTTAGAAACGGTTGCTTCTGCAGCAGCACGGCTGTATGAAATGCGCCGTGTGGAGGGAGAGGAATTAAAGAAGGATCTTCTTCTTTTGTTAGCGGATTTGGAACAAAGACTGTTTCAGATCAAAAAGAGAGCGCCGATAGTCATTGAAGCATACAGTCAGCGGCTTGAGCGCCGAATGAAGGAAATAGTATCGGGTGCATTCGATCCGGACCGGCTGGCAACAGAGGTGGCGGTATTTGCCGATAAATCGGATATACATGAGGAATGCATCCGTCTTGAAAGTCATATCCAGCAATTTCGTCAGGCCCTTGAACAGGAAGGATCTGTTGGCCGCAAATTGGATTTTATGATTCAGGAAATGAACCGAGAAGTGAATACGATTGGTTCGAAAGCGAATGATTCTATGATTAGTTCAGGTGTTGTTGAGTTAAAGACAAGTCTTGAAAAAATGAGAGAACAAGTGCAAAATATCGAATAAAACAAAGCTTGCTTTATTAAAGGCTGTTATATTGGAGGAACTTTATGTCCATTCGATTAATTAATATCGGATTTGGCAATATTGTATCTGCGAATCGGATCATCTCTATTGTCAGTCCGGAGTCGGCACCGATCAAGCGCTTTGTGCAGGAGGCAAGAGAAGCAGGCACGCTGATTGACGCTACTTATGGAAGAAGAACAAGAGCGGTGCTCGTGATGGACAGCGACCATGTCATTTTATCTGCTGTCCAGCCGGAAACAGTTGCCCAGCGAATTCTCTCCAAAGAAGAAGTAACTGAAGAAGGGCAGGGAAAGGCATGAAAGAAAAAGGTTTACTGATTGTTTTATCAGGACCTTCCGGAGTGGGAAAAGGAACGGTAAGAAAAGAAATTTTCTCGCAGCCGGATGTGAAGTTTGAATATTCTATTTCAATGACCACGCGTGCTCCGCGTAAAGGAGAAGTGGACGGCGTCGATTATTTTTTCAAGTCCAGGGAAGAGTTTGAGCAGTTAATTGCTGAAGGCAAGCTGCTCGAATATGCAGAATTCGTCGGCAATTATTATGGCACTCCTGTTGATTATGTACGGGAAACGCTTGATGATGGCCGTGATATTTTTCTGGAGATTGAAGTGCAGGGGGCTCGCCAAGTACGGGAGAAATTCCCGGAAGGACTATTTATTTTTCTGGCACCGCCGAGCTTGTCAGAGCTTCATAGCCGAATCCTGACACGTGGAACGGAAAGCGATGAAGTAATTAAAGGCCGAATGGAAAAAGCCCGAAAAGAAATTGAAATGATGAATCTATATGATTACGTCGTGGAAAATGATGAAGTTGAAAAAGCATGCAGCCGTATACAGGCTATTATCGTGGCTGAGCATTGCCGTCGGGAACGTGTGCAGCATCGCTATAAAAAAATGTTGGAGAGTGATTGAGATGTTATATCCGTCTATTGATAATCTGTTAACAAAAATTGATTCTAAATATTCCTTAGTGAGCATTGCGGCGAAACGTGCCCGCAGCCTTCAGGAAAATGATTCTACGCAAATGCTCGATTCTTACGTTTCTCACAAATATGTCGGTCGTGCGCTTGAAGAGATCTATGCCGATAAACTAAAGATGAAAGAAAAAGATCAAGATCAAATTTACGATGATGAAGTGTAAAACGGCTTCAGGAATAACAACCTTTGGAAGGTTGTTATTTTTTTACATGAAAAGAGATGGAAGTGAAGAAAGTCAATACTCATATAACTGAAATAGCCGTATATGCGCTTATAAAGTAGACAAAAGCTGTTTTAAACAATGTTGGTCTAAATGAAAAGCCCTTGTCTTTTAAAGAACGGAACCTGATGAGAAACAGAGTAGGCTGAGGGGATCATCATGGAGGACAAGAGTCTGTCAACCAGCCTGCAGTAGCTGGCCGCTTTGTTTGAACAAAGAATTGGAGGGTTCATCGTGTTAAGTGAAAAGAAGATTCTGCTGTGTGTAACTGGAGGAATTGCTGTTTATAAGGCAGCCGCATTAACGAGTAAAATGGTACAGGCCGGTGCAGAGGTAAAAGTAATTATGACTGCCTCTGCCTGTGAATTTGTCACCCCGCTCACCTTTCAGGCACTGTCGCGCAATGAGGTATATACAAACACATTTGATGAAAAACATCCAGAAGTCATTGCGCATATCGATTTGGCGGACTGGGCGGATTTAATTCTTGTAGCCCCTGCTACGGCCAATATGATAGGGAAGCTTGCCAATGGAATTGCTGATGATATGATTTCCACTACTTTACTTGCTTCAACAGCTCCTGTTTGGGTGGCTCCAGCTATGAATGTTCATATGTATGAGCATCCAGCGGTGAAGAAAAACCTTGCAACGCTAGCTGATTTCGGCTGGCAGTTTGTTGAGCCGGGGGAAGGTTTTCTTGCCTGTGGCTACGTTGGTAAGGGACGTTTAGAAGAACCTGAAAAAATCGTCGATCTCATGGAGAAATTTTTTCGCCAGAAAGAAGAGCAGCCTTTTAAAAATAAAAAAGTGATGATCACTGCTGGTCCAACGCGGGAAATCATTGATCCAGTCCGTTTTTTGACGAATCGCTCGACTGGAAAAATGGGATATGCCTTGGCGGAAGCGGCACGTGATATGGGGGCGGATGTCTATTTAATATCGGGACCCGTTTCAATCACTCCGCCGGTGGGAGTGGAAATAAAATATGTCCAAAGTGCCGAAGAGATGTATGAAGCCGTTATGGAAAGATTCGCTAATAGCGATATTGTCATTAAAACGGCAGCCGTGGCAGATTACCGGCCAAAGCTAGTTCATAGAGAAAAATTGAAAAAACAAGAAGGCGATTTAATCATTGAAATGGAACGCACAAGAGATATTTTAAAAACACTGGGACAAGAAAAAACACATCAAATGCTTATTGGCTTTGCTGCTGAAACAACTAATATTGAAGAATACGCGCGTAAGAAGCTGAAAACGAAGCAAGCAGACATGATTGTGGCTAACAATGTTAAACTTGATGGAGCAGGATTTGGTGCTGAAACAAATATCATTTCAATTTTTAAAAAAGACGGCACTCAAAAAGATTTTGACTTAATGACGAAGAAAGCAGCAGCGCGAGAAATCTTGTTAGAGGCAGCAGTCGATTTAAAAAAGGGTGAACATGCATGCAAGTAGCTAGCGTCATCGTAGATGTAGCGGCGATGCAGACAGATAAAGAGTTCGATTATACAATTCCAGAAAAATGGGAAGGGTTAATCCAGCCGGGAATGAGAGTCATCGTTCCATTTGGTCCACGAAAAATTCAAGGGTTTGTCACCGCACTCAAGAGCAAATCCAATGTCAAAAAATGAAGGCTATTATTGAGCCGATGGATTTACTGCCGGTATTAAATGAAGAACTTCTCCAGCTTGCCGATTGGCTTACAGAAACAACGCTCTGCTTTAAGATATCTGCTTATCAGGCGATGCTTCCAGCTGCGATGAAAGCAAAGTATGAAAAAGTTTTTCACATAAGAGAAGTAGAGCAGCCGATGAATGAGGAGCTTGCGCGCTTATTTAACCAGCACGGTGAAATGACTTGGGAAGCAGCAGCAAAAGCAGGACTGCTCAATTCCTTGCGTCAGGAAGTAAAAGCGAACCGGGCAGAACTGGTTTATAAAGTGAAAAGCAGAGAAAAGAAAAAGAGTATTCGGATGATCAGGCTTGCTCTAGAGGAGAAGGAGCTAGCTGACCGTTTAGAGGCTCTTCCAGTCAATGCCCGCAAACAAAAGGATGTTTTACATTACTTATCAGCAGCTGAACAGCCTTTGCTTACAGCAAAAGAAGTGATGGAACAAACAGATACCTCGAATAGCACCTTGAAAAGCTTAATTGAAAAAGGTTTGATCATTGAACACTATCAGGAAGTTTACCGTGATCCTTACGAAAATAGACAATTTGAGCAAACAGAGCCGCTTCCACTTACTGATCAACAGCAAAAAGCCATCGCTCCTATTCTTGACTCGATAGAGGATATTCGTCATGAAACTTTTCTTCTTTATGGGGTAACCGGCAGTGGAAAGACGGAAATTTACCTTCAATCGATTCAGCGTGTGTTGGAGAAAGGAAAAGAGGCGATTGTGCTTGTTCCAGAAATCTCGCTAACCCCACAGATGGTTCACCGTTTTAAAGGTCGTTTTGGGGATGATGTTGCCGTTTTGCACAGCGGTTTATCGACCGGTGAGAAATATGATGAGTGGCGGAAAATTCAGCGTAAAGAAGTAAAGGTAGTCGTTGGTGCTCGTTCTGCTGTCTTCGCTCCCTTTGAAAACCTTGGTATTATTATCATTGATGAAGAGCATGAAACAAGCTATAAACAAGAAGAAAATCCTCGTTATCATGCAAGGGAAACAGCGATAAAAAGAGCGGAGTTTTATCAGTGCCCTGTTATCTTGGGCAGTGCGACGCCTTCTTTAGAAAGCTTTGCTAGAGCGCAAAAAGGTGTATACCACCTCCTAACCCTTCCAAAGAGGATGAATAATCAACAGCTTCCAGATGTAGAAATTGTTGATATGCGCGAAGAGTTACGCGGTGGCAATCGATCGATGTTTTCACGTACGCTATTCGACAAGCTGACAGACAGGCTTGAAAAGGGAGAACAAACGGTTCTTTTCCTAAATCGGCGGGGGCATTCTTCCTTTATTATGTGCCGAGACTGCGGTTATGTGGCAGGCTGTCCGCATTGTGATATTTCTTTAACGTATCATCGGCATAGTCATCGAATGAAATGCCACTATTGCGGCTTTGAAGAGCCTGTTCCTTCTAGATGTCCAGAATGTGAAAGTGAACACATTCGTTATTTTGGCACTGGTACGCAAAAGGTAGAAGATGAACTTGGCAAGCTGCTGCCGCATGCAAGAGTCGTGCGTATGGATGTCGATACGACGAGCCGAAAAGGAGCGCATGAAAAACTGCTGCAACAATTTGCAGAAGGAAAAGCCGATATTTTGCTCGGTACACAAATGATTGCTAAGGGACTTGATTTTCCTAATATTACGTTGGTTGGAGTATTGAGCGCAGATACGATGCTTCATATTCCGGATTTTCGTTCTGCTGAGAAAACGTTTCAGCTGCTTACTCAGGTTAGCGGCCGGGCTGGAAGACACCAGCTTCAGGGCGAAGTGGTTATTCAGACGTATACGCCGGAACATTACAGCATTCAGCTCGCTGGAAAGCAAGACTATGACCAATTTTATAAAGAAGAAATGATCATGAGAAAGTTAGGGAACTATCCGCCATTTTATTACTTGGCGCTCGTCACCGTCAGCCACGAGGACATCATGACGGCGTCGGGTGTAACAGAGAAAATTACCCAATATATTCAAGCTCGATTATCAAATGAAGCGATCATTCTTGGCCCTGTTGCTTCACCAATCGCCCGGATCAATGATAGATATCGTTATCAATGTTTGATAAAATACAAACGGGAACCAAAGTTAAACGAAGTTTTAAAAACAGTGATGGAACATTATACAAAGCAACAAAAAGATAAGAACTTACAAGTTGCTGTAGATGTGAATCCATTTATTATGATGTAGAATAAAGAGTTGCTTGATTTATCGACAACTAGGGAGGATTATTTTGGCACAATTACCCATTGTATATTATCCGGATGCTATTCTCGAAAAAAAATGCGAGCCGGTTACACAATTTGATAAGAAGTTAAAAAAGCTTGTAAAAGACATGCACGAAACGATGATTAAAGCGGATGGAGTTGGACTTGCAGCTCCTCAAATTGGAAAGGACATGCAGCTTGCCATTGTTGATATTGAAGATGAGCATGGCCTGATTACGCTTGTAAATCCTGTAATTGAAGAAGTAAAGGGGAGTGACACCGACGTTGAAGGATGTTTGAGTTTCCCGGGGCTGTACGGACATGTCACACGCCCTTCTTCAGTGAAAGTAAAAGCCCAGGATGTAAAGGGACGTTTTTTTACACTGAAGGCAGAAGGATTTTTGGCGCGGGCTATTCAGCATGAAATTGATCATCTGCAGGGCGTCTTATTTACGTCAAAAGTAGAGCGGTATATATCAGAGGAAGAATTAGAAGCGGAGGAGATGTCATGACCAAGGTCGTTTTTATGGGGACACCCGACTTCTCTGTCCCGGTCTTAAGAACATTGATTGAAGAAGGTTACTCTATTCAGGCAGTGGTTACACAGCCGGATCGTCCGGTTGGAAGAAAGCGGACGCTAACGCCGCCCCCAGTAAAAGTAGAAGCGCTAAAACAGGATCTTCTGGTTTTGCAGCCTGAAAAATTAAGAAATTCAGAGGAACTGCAGCAAATTATTGATTTGCAGCCAGATGTGATTGTCACAGCAGCTTATGGTCAGATTCTGCCGAATGAGTTGCTTGCAGCTCCTAAATTTGGCTGCATTAATGTCCATGCCTCTTTGCTGCCGGAATTGCGCGGCGGTGCTCCTATTCATTATGCCATTTTGCAAGGCAAAGACAAAACGGGCATTACAATTATGTATATGGCGGAAAGATTAGATGCAGGGGATATCATCAGTCAAGCGGAGGTTATAATAGAAGAGACAGATCATGTCGGCAGTCTCCATGATAAATTAAGCAAAGTTGGCTCCAAGTTGTTAGCAGAGACTTTGCCAAAGCTTATCGCAGATGAAGTCTCTCCGCGTCCGCAGGATGAATCACAAGCTACCTTTGCTTCCAATATTAAAAGGGAGCAGGAACAGATTGATTGGTCCAGAACAGGAGAAGAGATTTATAACCATATACGTGGCTTGCATCCATGGCCTGTTGCCTATACGACCCTTGACGGCCAGGTGATGAAAGTTTGGTGGGGAGAAAAAGTGAGAACAAACGTAGAAGCGAAGCCTGGAACAATCATTGAATTAACAACAGATGGCTTTGTTGCAGCTACAGGAAACCATACAGCTATAAAGATTACAGATGTGCAGCCTTCTGGCAAAAAACGCATGTCTGCTGAACAATATTTAAGAGGAGCCGGCTCTGGCTTAGCCATCGGCAAAACGTTAGGGGAATAGTGAATGAAGCAAAATAAGAAGCGAGTGCGTGAAATTGCCC